>NZ_JBQCUX010000003.1:86226-86470 GCF_051962875.1 Neisseria sp. P0007.S010
CAGATGGTATCGTAAGGCAGCGGAGCAGGGATTAGTCCAAGCACAATATAATTTGGGTGATATGTATAACCAAGGGCGAGGCGTCCGTCAAGACTATGCCGAAGCGTTCAGATGGTATCGTAAGGCAGCGGAGCAGGGATTAGTCCAAGCACAATATAATTTGGGTGATATGTATAACCAAGGGCAAGGCGTCCGTCAAGACTATGCACAGGCGGTGCAGTGGTATCGCAAGGCGGCAGAACAA
>NZ_JBQCUX010000003.1:86570-203768 GCF_051962875.1 Neisseria sp. P0007.S010
GGGTATGCTGGTGCCCAAGTTAATTTGGGCCTGATGTATGAACAAGGGCAAGGCGTCCGTCAAGACTATGCACAGGCGGTGCAGTGGTATCGCAAGGCGGCAGAACAAGGGTATGCTGGTGCCCAAGTTAATTTGGGCCTGATGTATGAACAAGGGCAAGGCGTCCGTCAAGACTATGCACAGGCAGTGCAGTGGTATCGTAGGGCTGCAGAACAAGGGAATGCCGATGCCCAAGTTAATTTGGGTCTGATGTATGCCAACGGGCAAGGAGTCCGTCAAGACTATACACAGGCGGTGCAGTGGTGTCGTAGGGCTGCAGAACAAGGGCATGCTGGTGCCCAATTCAATTTGGGTGTGATGTATGCCGAAGGACGCGGCGTGCGCCAAGACCTTGCGCTCGCTCAAGAATGGTTTGGTAAGGCTTGTCAAAACGGAGACCAAGACGGCTGCGACATTTACCAACGCCTGAAGGCGGGTTATTGAACAGCTCGCGATGCCGTCTGAAAGCGGCTTGAGCAGGAGCGGACATCCCCCCTGCACAATATGATTTGTTTTAGGACAAAACCAAAATGACTTTTCAAAACAAAAAAATCCTCGTCGCCGGACTTGGCGGCACGGGTATTTCCATGATTGCCTACCTGCGTAAAAACGGCGCGGAGGTTGCCGCGTATGATGCGGAGCTGAAACCGGAGCGCGTGTCGCAAATCGGTAAGATGTTTGACGGGCTGGTGTTTTACACGGGTCGTTTGAAAGATGCGCTGGACAACGGTTTCGATATTCTGGCGCTCAGCCCCGGCATCAGCGAGCGGCAGCCGGATATTGAGGCGTTCAAGCAAAACGGTGGACGTGTGTTGGGCGATATCGAATTGTTGGCGGACATTGTGAACCGCCGTGGCGACAAGGTGATTGCGATTACCGGCAGCAACGGTAAAACCACGGTAACGAGCCTGGTCGGCTATCTCTGCATCAAGTGTGGTCTGGATACCGTTATCGCGGGCAATATCGGCACGCCGGTTTTGGAGGCGGAATTGCAGCGTGAAGGCAAAAAGGCGGACGTGTGGGTGTTGGAGCTTTCCAGCTTCCAACTGGAAAACACTGAAAGCCTGCACCCGATGGCGGCGACGGTGCTGAACATTTCTGAAGACCATCTCGACCGCTACGACGACTTGCTCGACTATGCGCATACCAAGGACAAGATTTTCCGTGGCGATGGCGTGCAGGTTTTGAATGCGGATGATGCGTTCTGCCGCGCAATGAAACGCGCCGGGCGCGAGGTGAAATGGTTTTCGTTGGAACACGAAGCCGATTTTTGGTTGGAACGCGAGACAGGCCGCCTGAAACAAGGCAATGAAGATTTGATTTCTACGCAAGACATTCCGTTGCAAGGCTTGCACAACGCCGCCAACGTTATGGCTGCCGTGGCTTTGTGCGAGGCTATCGGTTTGCCGCGCGAAGCATTGCTCGAACACGTTAAAACCTTCCAAGGCTTGCCGCACCGCGTCGAAAAAATCGGCGAGAAAAACGGCGTGGTGTTTATCGACGACAGCAAAGGCACGAACGTCGGCGCGACCGCCGCCGCGATTGCCGGTTTGCAAAATCCGCTCTTCGTGATTTTGGGCGGCATGGGCAAAGGGCAGGATTTCACGCCCCTGCGCGACGCGCTTGCCGGCAAGGTAAAAGGCGTGTTCCTGATCGGCGTCGATGCGCCGCAAATCCGCCGCGATTTGGACGGCTGCGGTCTGAATATGACCGACTGCGCCACTTTGGAAGAAGCGGTTCAGACGGCATATGCCCAAGCCGAAGCGGGCGATATCGTGTTGCTTAGCCCGGCTTGTGCGAGCTTCGATATGTTCAAAGGCTATGCGCACCGTTCGGAAGTGTTTATCGAGGCGTTCAAAGCTTTGTAAGGCCGTCTGAAAGATGAAAGTGGGTTTGAAGATCGGCTTGGCGGCAGTCGTGTTTTCGGCTGTCGCTGCTTTGGTGTTTTGGTTTGCCGCGCCGATTCGTTCCACGATAACCGTTGCCATGCCAAGCGAAGCGCCGTTGCCTGAAGATGCGGTTATCGACAGATTGGTCGTACATAAAAGCAAACGCACCATGTCGGCGTACTCGCAAGGCAGGTTGCTGAAAACCTATCCCATTTCGTTGGGCAAGCAACCGGTCGGGCATAAACAGTTTGAAGGCGACGGCAAAACGCCCGAAGGGAAATACCGCATTAATGAGCGTAATCCCAATAGCGGCTACCATAAAAATCTCGGCGTTTCCTATCCCAATGAAGCCGACAAAGCCTACGCTGCGGCACAAGGCAAAAGCCCGGGCGGGCTGATTAAAATCCACGGCATGAAAAACGGCTGGGGTTTTATCGGTAAAAAACACCTGCAAAAAGACTGGACCAACGGCTGCATCGCGGTAACGGACGAGGAAATCGACGAACTCTACCGCAGCGTGAAACACAATGCGGAAATTGAGATTCTGCCGTAAACCTTGTGCGCTATTGCCTCAAAGGTCGTCTGAAAACGTCAAGGCGGTTTCAGACGACCTTTTTGCAGCAACGATAAATTTGTTCTTTTCCTTTAACCCGTGTTACTGTTTCTTAAAGTTTGCCTATGCGGGCAAACGGCGAGGCGGCGGGCAGCCATGCCTGACCGAAAAAACGTGTGTTCATCAATCCGAAAGGAAAACCCATGAATTTTCAAGACTACATCCGTTACGATGCCGTCGGTTTGGCAGAGCTGATCCGCAAAAAAGAAGTGTCCGCCGATGAAGTGTTGCAGGCTGCTTTAAACCGCTTGGACGAAGTTAATCCCAAGCTCAATCTGTTGGCGCATGATTTGCGCGAACGCGCGGCGGCATGGCAGGGGTCGTCTGAAAATGCCGATACGCCGCTGGAGGGCGTACCGTTTTTGCTCAAAGACCTGCTGGCGGATTGGGAAGGTGCGCCGACATGGTCGGGTTCGCGCATGATGCAGCATTACATTGCCAAACAAAACAGCGATTTGACCCAAGCCTATCTCGATGCTGGGCTGCGCGTGTTCGGCAAAACCACCACGCCCGAATGGGGCGCGTATCCTGTTACCGAAACCGAAATTTACGGCATCACGCGCAATCCGTGGCATTTGGATTACACCGCGGGCGGCAGCAGCGGCGGTGCAGCGGCGGCAGTGGCTTCGGGCGTCGTACCCGCAGCGCACGGCAGCGACGGCGGCGGCTCCATCCGCTTACCCACGCACAACTGCGGCGTGTTCGGGCTGAAACCCACGCGCGGTCGCAGCAGTTACGCGCCGAACGCATCGGAGGCATGGCAAGGCTTGGTATGCGACCATGTGTTGACCCGCAGCGTGCGTGACAGCGCGGTTTTGCTGGACATCGCCGCCCAAACCCAAGCCCGCGCCCTGTATGCTTGCCCGCCGCCGCCCGAAAACGGTTTTGCAGGCAGCCTGAAACAAGAAACAGGTCGTCTGAAAATAGCTTTTTGGAAACAGGCATGGTTTGGCGGCGGCAACGACGAAGGCACGGAAGCCGCGTTCGCCCATAGTTTGAAACTGATACAAGACGCGGGACACGAATTGGAAGAAGCCACGCCCGATTTTGCGCCGCCTGAACAGCTCAACCGAGCCGCCCGCATCATCGTCATGGGCGAAACGGCAAAACTGTTCTACCAATATCAATACGAAACCGGACAAAAACTGCCGCACCGCCTGCTTGAGCCGACAACGTGGGCAATGATTGTGCAGGGTCGGCAAATCAGTGCGGGCGAAATGGCATGGGCGCGCGACGTGATGCTGGCGCAGGAACGTGCCGCCAAAGCATTTTTCACACGCTACGACGTGTTAATGACGCCCGTCTGCCCGCGCACCACGCCGAAAATCGGCGAGATGATGCCGCCGCCCGCCGCACAAAAAGCCATGCGCCTGCTGTTTGGCACGCTGCGCTTGGGTTTTCTGTTGAAAAACAACCCGTTTTTAGAAAAAGAAGCCGCCGCCGCGCTGCAATACGTCGGTTATACGTCGCCGCTGAACATGAGCGGCAACCCCGCCATGAGCGTGTCGCTTTACCGGCATAACGAGCTGCCCGTCGGTACTCAGTTTGCCGCCGCTCACGGACGCGAAGACACGCTGCTCCGCCTTGCAGCGCAGTTGGAACAGATACAGCCGTGGGTGGAAATACCGCAGTTGGCTTAGGGTTTGTATTGGATAAAAAGTAGCCTATTTTTCTGAAGAAAAAATTTATACAAGGCCGTCTGAGAACATAAAAGCGTTTTCAGACGGCCTTTTGCCGGTATCAAAGGGTAGGGGAGGGCGCAAAGAACGTCGGAATCCGGCATCTTTAAAGATTCTGAATTGTTGGTTTGGAAATAAACCTTTAAAATAACGTTAATTCATTTTTTCAGACGGCCTCTTGCCCATTAGCAGGCCGTCTGAATATTTTATTCAAGCCGTTACGGATGTTTTCATGATTAGTCTTTCCAAAATGCTTGACCGGCCGATTGCGCGCGATGGTCGGAAGTTTGATGTTTCTCTCTTGTGGATGGTCGCCTTAATGACGGTCTTCAGCCTGATTATGATTTATTCGGCTTCTATTGCGTATGCGGCATCGGAAGGGGGCAGCCAGTTTTCTTTTGTGTCTAAGCAGGCAATGTTTATCCTGTTTACGGTGGCTATATGCTTGCCGCTTTTCCTGCTGAAGATGAGTTTCTGGCGGCGGATTATTCCGTTTTATTTTGCTGTTTCAGGTTTGCTGTTGCTGCTGGTATTGTTTGTCGGCCGTGAGATTAACGGCGCGACGCGCTGGATTCATATTGGACCGCTCAACTTGCAACCGACTGAATTTTTCAAATTGGCGACGGTCTTGTATTTGTCCAGCCTGTTTACGCGCCGTGAAGAAATGTTGCGCGATTTGGATTCTTTGGGTTGGTCGTCTTTGTTTACCGGTATTGGCGATTTGGTGTGCAGCCCTTTTAAAAGTGAAGCTTGGGTAAGGGTAAAGGAACGCTTCCGCAAGTTTAAGACCTTGATTCTGCCGATTATGTTGGTGGCGTTCGGTTTGGTTTTGATTATGGGCCAGCCGGATTTCGGCTCGTTTGTCGTGATTGTCGTGATTACCATGGGTATGCTGTTTTTGGCAGGTTTTCCGTGGAAGTATTTTGCCGTATTGGTGGCGACCGTTGTGAGCGGAATGGGCTTGTTGATTTTGGCTGCACCTTACCGTATGGCGCGTGTAGCGGCGTTTTTGGACCCTTGGAGCGATCCTTTGGGTAAAGGCTATCAGCTGACACATTCCTTGATGGCGATTGCGCGCGGCGGCTGGTTTGGCGAGGGCTTGGGTGCGAGTTTGGAAAAACGTTTCTACTTGCCTGAAGCGCACACGGACTTTATTTTTGCCGTCATTGGCGAGGAGTTCGGCTTTGTCGGGATGCTGGTTTTGGTGTTTTGCTACGGCTGGCTGGTGTGGCGTGCGTTTTCCATCGGCAAGCAGGCGCGTGATTCGGGCTTGATGTTCAGCGCGTACATTGCCAACGGTATCGGTATTTGGATTGGTATTCAAAGTTTCTTCAATATCGGTGTAAACATCGGTATCCTGCCCACTAAAGGCCTGACTTTGCCGTTTATGTCTTACGGCGGTTCGGCTGTCTTTATCATGCTGGTGTGCGTTACTTTGTTATTGCGCATTGATTATGAAAACCGCCAAAAAATGCGCGGTTATTCGGTGGAGTAAAACCATGAGCGGTAAAACTTTTATGCTGATGGCCGGCGGTACGGGCGGTCATATTTTCCCTGCATTGGCGGTTGCCGAGTCGCTGCAAAAGCGCGGCCATCATGTGATTTGGCTGGGCAGTCAGGATTCGATGGAAGAGCGTATCGTGCCGCAATACGGCATACGCTTGGAAACGCTGGCCATTAAAGGCATTCGTGGCAATGGCATCAAGCGCAAGCTGATGTTGCCGTTTACGCTGTATAAAACCATCCGCGCGGCGCAGCAGATTATTAAGAAACACCGTGTCGAGTGCGTTATCGGTTTTGGCGGTTTTGTTACTTTCCCCGGCGGCTTGGCGGCAAAAATTTCCGGTGTGCCGATTGTGATTCACGAGCAAAACGCCGTAGCCGGTTTGTCCAACCGCCAACTGTCGCGTTGGGCAAAACGTGTCCTGTACGCTTTCCCCAAAGCATTTCAACATGAAGGCGGATTGGTGGGTAATCCTGTCCGTGCCGATATTGCGGCATTGCCTGTTCCCGAAGAACGCTTTGAAAACCGTCAAGGCCGTCTGAAAGTTTTGGTGGTGGGTGGCAGTTTGGGGGCGGATGTGTTGAACAAAACCGTTCCGCAGGCTTTGGCATTGTTGCCTGAGGCGGCCCGTCCGCAAATGTATCATCAGTCCGGCCGCAATAAATTGGGCAACCTGCAGGCGGATTATGATGCATTGGGTGTGCAAGCCGAGTGCGTCGAATTTATTACCGATATGGTATCCGCCTACCGCGATGCCGATTTGGTAATTTGCCGTGCCGGTGCGCTGACGATTGCCGAGTTGACGGCTGCCGGTTTGGGCGCATTGTTGGTGCCGTATCCGCACGCAGTGGACGACCATCAAACAGCCAATGCGCGTTTTATGGTGCAGGCCGAAGCTGGTTTGCTGCTACCGCAAACCCAACTGACGGCAGAAAAACTGGCCGAAATCCTCGGCGGATTAAACCGTGAAAAATGCCTGAAATGGGCGAAAAATGCCCGTACCTTAGCGTTGCCGCACAGTGCGGACGATGTGGCGGAAGTTGCCATCTCTTGTACCGAATAAGCAGGCAGACTTCGATTAAAGGCCGTCTGAAAAGTTAATTAACGGCGATTCAGACGGCCTTTATTGCTTTTGTTAAAATTCCTTTACAATAAAAGCATAGCGCAGAAGCGGATAGCCCTTTAAAATAACGCCCTTACGCACTAAAAACCAACTGGAACGCAACATTATGATGAAAAATCGAGTGACCAACATCCATTTTGTCGGAATCGGCGGCGTCGGCATGAGCGGTATTGCCGAAGTTTTACACAATTTGGGCTTTAAAGTTTCCGGTTCGGATCAGGCGCGTAATGCCGTTACTGAACATTTGAGCGCTCTCGGCATCCAAGTTTACCCAGGTCATACTGCCGAACACGTCAATGGCGCCGACGTGGTTGTTACCTCTACTGCGGTCAAAAAAGACAATCCTGAGGTTGTTGCCGCGTTGGAACAGCAGATTCCCGTGATTCCGCGCGCGTTGATGTTGGCAGAGTTGATGCGCTTCCGCGATGGTATCGCTATTGCCGGTACGCACGGCAAAACCACAACCACCAGCCTGACCGCTTCTATTCTCGGCGCAGCAGGACTTGACCCGACTTTCGTTATCGGCGGCAAGCTCAACGCCGCTGGTACCAACGCCCGTTTGGGTAAAGGCGAATACATTGTTGCCGAAGCCGACGAATCCGATGCTTCTTTCCTGTATCTGACGCCGATTATGTCCGTCGTGACCAATATCGACGAAGACCACATGGATACTTACGGCCACAGTGTTGAGAAACTGCATCAGGCGTTTGTGGATTTCATCCACCGTATGCCGTTTTATGGTAAGGCATTCTTGTGTATCGACAGCGAACACGTCCGCGCGATTTTGCCCAAAGTGAGTAAGCCTTACGCCACTTACGGCTTGGACGATACTGCCGATATCTACGCGACCGATATTGAAAACGTTGGCGCGCAAATGAAATTTACCGTTCATGTCCAAATGAAAGGACATGAGCAAGAGCCGTTTGAGGTTGTTTTGAATATGCCCGGCCGCCACAACGTCCTCAATGCGTTGGCGGCTATCGGCGTTGCGCTGGAAGTTGGTGCATCGGTTGAAGCAATCCAAAAAGGTTTGCTCAGCTTTGAAGGTGTCGGCCGCCGTTTCCAAAAATATGGCGACATCAAATTGCCAAACGGCGGAACCGCGCTGCTGGTGGACGATTATGGCCACCATCCTGTCGAAATGGCGGCAACTCTGGCCGCCGCACGCGGTGCATACCCTGAAAAACGCTTGGTCTTGGCTTTCCAACCACACCGCTATACCCGCACACGTGATTTGTTCGAAGATTTCACCAAAGTCCTCAATACCGTCGATGCGCTGGTGTTGACCGAAGTTTATGCCGCAGGCGAAGAGCCGATTGCCGCAGCCGATTCCCGCGCCTTGGCGCGCGCCATCCGCGTATTGGGCAAACTTGAGCCGATTTACTGTGAAAACGTTGCCGATCTGCCGCAAATGCTGCTGAATGTTTTGCAAGACGGCGATGTTGTTCTGAATATGGGTGCCGGCAGCATCAACCGCGTTCCGTCTGCATTGGTGGAATTGTCGAAACAATCATAATAAACAGGCATATTGGCCTTTGAGGACAGATAGGTCGTCTGAACAATATTCAGACGGCCTCTATCAGTATTTAAGAAAGTGGAAATTATGCAGAATTTTGGCAAAGTGGCCGTGTTGATGGGGGGCTTCTCCAGCGAGCGCGAAGTGTCGCTGGACAGCGGCGCCGCTATTTTGGCTGCCTTGAAAAGCAAAGGTATTGATGCCCATGCGTTCGACCCCAAAGAAACCCCGTTGTCTGAATTGAAAACACAAGGTTTTCAGACGGCCTTCAATATTCTGCACGGCACTTTCGGCGAAGATGGCGCGATTCAAGGAGCGTTGGAACTAATGGGTATTCCTTATACCGGCAGCGGGGTGGCTGCTTCCGCGCTGGGTATGGACAAATACCGCTGCAAACTGATTTGGCAGGCCGTGGGCTTGCCTGTGCCTGAGTTTGCCGTATTGCATGACGACAGCGACTTTGATGCCGTTGAAGAAAAATTGGGACTGCCGATGTTTGTGAAACCCGCCGCAGAAGGCAGCAGCGTCGGTGTGGTAAAAGTCAAAGAAAAAGGCCGTCTGAAAAGCGTTTACGAAGAATTGAAACATTTGCAGGGTGAAATTATTGCCGAACGCTTTATCGGCGGCGGCGAGTATTCTTGCCCGGTATTGAACGGCAAAGGCCTGCCGAGCATTCATATTATTCCAGCTACCGAGTTTTACGACTACGAAGCCAAATACAACCGCGACGATACGGTTTATCAATGCCCGTCGGAAGATTTGAGCGAGGCGGAGGAAAACCTGATGCGCGAACTCGCTGTGCGTGGTGCGCAGGCGATTGGTGCGGACGGCTGTTCGCGCGTGGATTTTCTGAAAGATACGGACGGTAAACTGTATCTCTTGGAAATCAATACCTTGCCTGGTATGACCAGCCACAGTTTGGTGCCAAAATCTGCAGGCCATACCGGCGTGGATTTTGCTGATTTATGTATTGAGATTTTGAAGACCGCTCATGTGGGATGATGCAGGCGCACTGGGTCGGCTGACCCGCCGGCTATTGTTGCTGATGACCTTTCTGCTGATAGGTTCGGGCATAGCTTGGCTTTACAATTCCAAATATTTTCCTGTGAAACAGATTGCTATTCAGGGTAAGCTGAAATATGCTTCCAGCAAAGAATTGCAAACCGTTGCACGAGAGCATATCAGGGGTAATATGTTCCGCGCCGATATTGATTCGGCGCAGGCCGCTTTTCAGGAGTTGCCTTGGATTGACTCGGCAATGGTACGCCGCCGTTTTCCGGAAACCGTGGAAATTATCCTGACCGAGCGTGTGCCGGTTGCACACTGGCGCGCTGGCGGCTTGGTGGACAGTAAGGGTAATGTGTTTGCCGCAAGCCTGAAACAGGACCTGCCTATATTTGAAGGGCAGCAGGGGACAGGCAAAGACATGGTCAAACATTATGCGGACTTTTCCGGAATTTTGAGCCCGTTGAAACTGACCATCAAAGAATTGATCTACACGCCGCGTTCGGCATGGCTGCTTGTATTGAACAACGGCATTACCGTGCGCTTGGGGCGTGAAAACGAAATCAAACGTTTGCAGCAGTTTGCACAGATTTGGCCATCGCTGCTGCATAAAAAACAAAGTCGTATCGAGTATGTCGATATGCGTTATAAGGATGGTTTTTCAGTCCGTTACAGGCCGTCTGAAAAACCTTCCGACAGTGAATAGCCGATTAGACGTGAAGCAATCTTGTTTCAAAAATAATCAAACCGTCAGTCAGACAACATAGCGAACGAGCAATTATGGAACAACAACAAAATAAATATATCAGTGCCTTAGACATTGGTACGTCCAAGGTCATCGCCTTAATCGGTGAGATTCGGGAAGATAACGAAATCCACATTGTTGGCTTGGGTCAAAGCCCTTCACGCGGCCTGCGTGCAGGTATGGTGACCAACATTGACGCCACTGCACAAGCCATTCGTCAGGCGGTGGAAGATGCCGAGCTGATGGCAGATACCAAAATTTCCCACGTCGTCACCGGTATTGCTGGTAACCATATCCGCAGCCTGAATTCACAAGGCGTGGTAAAAATTAAAGATGGCGAAGTATCGCAAGCCGACATCGATCGTGCCATCGAAACGGCCAAAGCCATCAATATTCCGCCTGATCACAATATCTTGCATACTGTGGTTCAAGAGTACATCATCGACAACCAGCCAGGTGTGAAAGAGCCTATCGGCATGAGCGGCGTGCGTTTGGATACCCGTGTTCACATCATTACCGGTGCGAACACTGCCTTGCAAAATATCCAAAAATGTATCCAACGTTGCGGCCTGCAAATGGATCAAATCATGCTTCAGCCTTTGGCAAGCGGTCATGCTGTTTTGACTGAAGACGAAAAAGATTTGGGTGTGTGCGTCATCGATATCGGTGGCGGTACAACCGATATCGCGGTTTATACCAATGGTGCAATCCGCCATACCGCGGTTATTCCCGTTGCCGGCGATTTGATTACCAAAGACTTGGCGCAAGCCCTGCGTACGCCGCACAGTGCAGCCGAGTACATCAAAATCCATTACGGTGCCGCCATTCCGACTATGGACGGCTTGGATGAAATGATTGAAGTTCCTAGCGTTGGCGATCGTCAATCACGTCAAATTTCACGCCGCGTCTTGGCTGAAATCATCGGCCCGCGTGTAGAAGAGATTTTGGAATTGACGCTGAACGAATTGCGCCGTTCTGGCTTCCCTGAAGAAGTGCTGACTTCCGGTATCGTTTTGACCGGCGGTGCTTCTATGTTGACCGGTATTGTTGAGTTGGCGGAAGAAGTCTTCAACCTGCCGGCGCGTATTGGTGTTCCACAAGAAATGGGCGGCGTATCTGAGCGTATCCGCAATCCACGCTATTCAACAGCGATCGGCCTGCTTCAGACGGCCTATGCCGCAGAAGAGGGTGAACAAACCAGCCGAACCGGTGCGATTGCCCTGAATGATTCAGGCAAAAAAATGGGTCTGTGGGAAAAAATCCAAAGATTCTTTAGAGATAATTTCTGATAAAAGCGTTCAGGGCAGGCGGTGTAAAATCCATTTGTCCTGAATATTTAAGTGGAATTAAACGGTTTTAAATAATTGCTAAGTGAATAATTTAAAACTTGTATATTTTCTGTTAAAAATTGTAGTAAAAATATAACGCCGACAGTCGGATGATAAGAAGATTTTTGCCAGTATCAGGATACTTCTTATATAATACGGATAATGAGTTATTTTTGAACCGTCCTTATAAAGCGGGGCGCGGAGGATTATTGAATGGAATTTGTTTACGACGTAGCAGAATCAGCAACAAGCCCTGCTGTTATTAAAGTTATCGGTTTGGGTGGCGGTGGCTGTAATGCCATCAACAACATGGTTGCCAACACTATCCATGGTGTTGAGTTCATCAGTGCCAATACCGATGCGCAATCATTGGCTAAAAACAATGCGGCTAAACGCATTCAATTGGGTACAAACCTGACTCGCGGTTTGGGTGCCGGTGCAAATCCTGAAATTGGCCGCGCCGCCGCTCAGGAAGATCGCGAAGCCATCGAAGATGCCATCCGCGGTGCAAACATGCTGTTCATCACGACCGGTATGGGTGGCGGTACAGGTACCGGCTCCGCTCCTGTTGTGGCTGAAATCGCTAAAGAAATGGGTATCCTGACCGTTGCGGTTGTAACCCGTCCGTTTGCTTACGAAGGCAAACGCGTACATATCGCTCAAGCAGGTTTGGATCAGCTTAAAGAGCGCGTGGATTCCCTGATTATTATCCCGAATGACAAATTGATGACTGCTTTGGGCGAAGACGTGACCATGCGCGAAGCTTTCCGTGCGGCAGACAATGTACTGCGTGATGCGGTTGCCGGTATTTCTGAAGTGGTGACTTGCCCTAGCGACATGATCAACTTGGACTTCGCCGACGTGAAAACCGTGATGAGCAATCGCGGTATCGCCATGATGGGTTCAGGTTTCGCACAAGGTATCGACCGTGCCCGATTAGCAACCGATCAAGCTATCTCCAGCCCGCTCTTGGATAACGTTACTTTGGATGGCGCACGCGGTGTATTGGTAAACATTACCACTGCTCCTGGTTGCCTGAAAATGTCTGAGTTCAACGAGATTATGCGTATCGTCAATCAAAATGCACACCCTGAAGTGGAATGCAAATTTGGTGCTGCCGAAGACGAGAGCATGAGCGAAGACGCTATCCGTATTACCATCATTGCTACCGGCTTGAAAGAAAACGGTACTGACAACCAACTACGCGCTGCTGCCCGTACCCAACAATTGGTACGCGGTGCGGAAGAAGCACCTCAAGCTCAAAGCCAAAGTAGTGCTGAAAGCCTGGTTCGTACCAACCGCAATATCCGTTCTATGAATCTGACTGCGGCTGATTTCAGCAACCAGTCTGTGCTGGATGACTTTGAAATTCCTGCTATCTTGCGCCGTCAGCAACATACTTCTGATAAATAATCAGGATCATATATGAAAAGACCTGCCTTTAAGGCAGGTCTTTTTTATTGGCAAAATAAACTCAAGGCCATCTGAAAATTTTCAGACGGCCTTAAGTTCAAATAAAGCAAATAACAAACTTACCCTTTATTTAGGATTTGCTTGTTTTCGCCCTCGCGACGCAACTCTTTGGGTAAGACAAATACAATGCTTTCTTCTGCACCTTCTCCTTCGCGTATGGTCTCATGTCCCCAATCTTGAATGGTTTGTAAGACTTCTCGAACCAAGACTTCGGGCGCAGATGCACCGGCAGTTACACCAACCTTGGTTTTGTTTTCAAACCATTCTTTTTTCAGATAGGAAGCATTATCGACCATATAGGCATCGACTCCGCGCAATGCGGCTACTTCACGCAAGCGGTTGCTGTTGGAAGAATTGGGCGAGCCGACAACAATCACGAGGTCGCATTCTTCCGCCAATTCTTTAACGGCAGTTTGGCGGTTGGTTGTGGCGTAGCAGATGTCTTCTTTGTGCGGATTGCGGATATTGGGGAAGCGTTGATTCAAAGCTGCAATAATGTCTTTGGTTTCGTCTACCGATAAAGTGGTTTGGCTGACGTAGGCAAGTTTGTCAGGATTTTTGACGTTCAGTCCGGCTACATCTTCCACTGTTTCAACCAGAAACATTTTGCCCGGGGGTAACTGTCCCATCGTGCCTTCTACTTCGACGTGGCCTTTGTGGCCGATCATGATGATTTCGTAATCTTGCTCATCGAGGCGGGCTACTTCTTTATGGACTTTGGTTACCAGAGGGCAGGTGGCATCAAAAACGCGGAAACCACGTTGTGCCGCTTCTTCCTGGACGGCTTTGGATACGCCGTGAGCCGAGTAAATCAGTGTGGCACCCTTTGGGACATCCGCCAAGTTATCGACAAATATAGCACCTTTTGCACGAAGATTATCCACGACGAATTTGTTGTGAACGACCTCATGGCGGACGTAAATGGGTGCGCCGTATTCTTCGAGTGCACGTTCAACAATGCTGATGGCACGGTCAACGCCGGCACAAAAGCCGCGGGGATTGGCAAGGATAATGGTTTTTTGAGTCATGTGCATTCCGTTTTCAGACGGCCTTTGTGTCGTTTGAAGGTGTTTTTTTGTGCAGCAAACCATCTATTACCAAGCAAACTGCGCCAACGCAGATAAAGCTGTCGGCAATGTTAAATGCTGGATAGAACCAGTTTTGCCAATAGAAAAGCAGAAAATCGACAACGTGGCCGTGAATTAGACGGTCAACCACATTGCCAATTGCGCCGCCGATAATCATGGCTGCCCCCAGTTTGCCCCAGCGTCCAAACTCATCGCGCCAGATGGCACGGGCCAAATACAGGCTGATGACGACGGCCAGACCTAAAAAGAAGAATTTTTGCCAGCCGCCTTGGTCGGCCAAAAAGCTGAATGCCGCGCCTGGATTATAGGCAAGCGTCAGGTCAAAAAAGTCTGGAATGATATTGAGGCGTTCGCCTTCGGTAAAGTGTTTCAAGATTTCCCATTTGCTCAGTTGGTCAAGAATGATGGCAACGAGGGAAAGTAAGAAAAAGGGCGTTTTTGTAGGAGAGGATGAACTCATGTTTTCAGACGGTTTATGTAGTAAAGGGCTTATTTTACCTGAAAGCAGGCTGGAAGTGTTTGCAATGGCATCGACGTCAAGGCCGTCTGAAAATAGAAACGCCGCAACTTGAATATATCAAAGGGCGGCGTGGTAAGTATATGCAGGCTTATTGGTTTTTAAGCAATGGGAAGCCCAGTTTCTCGCGGCTTTCAACGAATTTTTGAGCAACGATACGGCTCAGTGCACGAATACGGCCGATGTAGGTTGCGCGTTCGGTAACGGAAATGGCACCGCGTGCATCCAGGAGGTTGAACGTATGGCCGGCTTTGAGTACAAGCTCGTAAGCAGGCAGGGCAAGACTGGTGTCCTCAACTGCAAGCAGGCGTTTGGCTTGTTCTTCATAGTCGTTGAATTGGCGCAAGAGCCAATCGGCATCGCTGTATTCGAAGTTGTAGGTGGATTGTTCGACTTCGTTTTGATGATAAACGTCGCCGTAAGTTACGATGTTGCCATCAAGGGTTTTTGCCCAAACGAGGTCGTACACGTTTTCCACGCCTTGCAGATACATGGCGAGACGCTCGATACCGTAGGTAATTTCACCAAGTACAGGGGAGCAGTCGATACCGCCGACTTGTTGGAAATAGGTGAATTGGGTTACTTCCATGCCGTTGAGCCAAACTTCCCAACCCAAGCCCCAAGCGCCGAGAGTAGGGTTTTCCCAGTCATCTTCGACAAAACGGATGTCGTGTACTTTAGGGTCGATACCCAATTCGCGCAGGGAGTCGAGGTAGAGGTCTTGAATATTGGCCGGTGCAGGTTTGAGTGCAACTTGGAATTGATAGTAGTGTTGCAGGCGGTTAGGGTTGTCGCCATAGCGGCCGTCTTTAGGGCGGCGGCTGGGTTGAACGTAAGCGGCAAACCAAGGCTCCGGGCCTAATGCACGCAGGCAGGTGGCTGGATGCGAAGTACCGGCACCGACTTCCATATCGAAAGGTTGGATAACGGTGCAGCCTTTGTCTGCCCAGTAGTTTTGTAATTTGAAAATAATTTGTTGGAAGGTGAGCATGGTGGATGGAATAGATTGGAATAAAGAGGGTATTTTACTGTTTTGAGCCTGTTTTGGATAGGCTGAAGGAAGCGGCGCAGTTTATTTGCCGTCCAACAGGTCTGAAAAGGGGTCGTCTTCCGAAGAAACGGTGTATTTTTCTTGTGCCCATTCGCCTAAATCAATGAGCTTACACCGTTTGCTGCAGAAAGGGCGGTAGGGGCTGTCGGTGTTCCAAACGACTTCTTTGTGGCAGGTCGGACATTTTACAACAGGAGCAGTCATGCAGTTTCTTTCAGTGATTGTGCAATGGATTGATAGTATTGATGCAAGCGGCCAACCTTGATTTTTGCTTCTTCCATACTATGAGTATTGTCCAATACATCGTCGGCATGCAGCAGTCTGTCAGATCGAGAAGCTTGGGTGGCCATGATTTGACGCGTTTGTTCATCTGAAAAACCATTGCGCTGGTGTACGCGTTCGATTTGGACGGACTCTGGAACATCTACAACCAAAATGCGGTCGGTCTCCGCTTTAAATGCCGGATTCTCAATTAAAAGCGGGACATCGATAATGCCGTAGTTGGATGAGACAAGTTGTTGTTTCTTTTGTTGGATTTTGTTTAAGATTAATGGCAGAAGCAGGTTCTCCAGTTGTTTTTTGGATTGAGGCCGTCTGAAAACTTCTTCCCGTAAAGCGATACGATTCAGACGGCCTTCACTGTCAAAAACCTCATCGCCGAAAAGCTGGCGGATGGCAGGAAGGGCTTCGCCGTTTTCAGCTGTCAGTGAGCGGCTGATGGCATCTGCATCGATAATGGGTACGCCAAGTTCGGCAAACATTTGGGCAATAGATGATTTGCCGCTGCCGATACCGCCGGTCAAGCCTATCCATAATGTCATTATCGTAACCCTGATTGTACGAGCCACCATTGTACCAGTTGGGTAATAGATGCATTGGCAACCAAAATAATCCATCCTGCCACAGCAAGGCTGGGACCAAAAGCAAAATATTGACCTTTACCGACGCGGGCGATGAGTGCGCCCACCAGCCCGACCAAGGCAGCCATGAAGATCAGAACAGGCAAAATTCCTACGCCCAGCCATGCACCGAGTGCGGCCAAAAGTTTGAAGTCGCCATTGCCCATGCCGATTTTACCGGTCAGAAGTTTATAGACGGCGCATAAAGTATAAAGGCTCATATAGCCTGCGATTGCACCCCAAACGGCTGAATGCAGGGGCACGAATGTATCATTCAGATTAAACAGCAGGCCGATCCAGATTAGGGGCTGAGTCAGGCTGTCGGGTAAATATTGAGTATCGGCATCGATAAAGGTCAGCGCAATCAATATGGCAGTCAGAATGAATCCGCCAATAGTCGCCCATGACCAGCCGTATTGCCACGCGACAATACCGAATAAGATGCCTGTCAGCAGCTCAATCAGCGGATAGCGTATGCTGATCGCGGTTTGGCAGGAGTGGCATTTCCCACCCAGTAAAATATAGCTGAGGATGGGGATGTTTTGCCAAAGTTTGACTGGGCTTTTGCATTTGGGGCAGCGTGAATCCGGTTTGCGCAGATTAAATGGCTGTTTTTCTTCGTCTGTCAGCTCGATGCCCAAATGCTCTTTAGAAAATTGTGTCCATTCGCGTTCCATCATTATCGGCGTACGATAAATGACAACGTTCAGAAAGCTGCCAATCAGCAATCCCAAAATAACGGCTAAAGGAATAGCGAATGGCGCAAGAACGGAGAGGGTGTCGATGGCGGAGTAAATACTATCAAACATATCAACCTACGACATTACCCAAGTTAAACAACGGCAGATACATGGCAATCAGCAAGATACCGATGAGCGAACCCAATACCACCATGATGATAGGCTCCATCAAGGCAGATAAGCGGGAGACGGAGTTGTCTACTTCATCTTCGTAGAATTCGGCTGCTTTGTTCAGCATATCATCCAAAGAGCCAGACTCTTCGCCGATGGCCGCCATTTGGATTACCATATTGGGGAACATATCTGTACTTTGCATACTGGATGTCAGAGACAGGCCTTGGGTTACCTTGGCTCGAATGTCTTGAGTGGCTTCTTCATAGAGAATATTGCCGGATGCGCCTGCAACTGAATCTAATACTTCCACTAAAGGAACACCGGCTGCGAAGAGGGTGGAAGTCGTACGCGCCCAACGGGCGATGGTTGCTTTTCGGACGATGGTGCCAAAAACAGGCAGTCTCAAAATCAAAGCATCGATTCGTTTTTGGAAAGTAGGCGATTTTTCATGGAGTTTGTACAGGCCGAAGGCCAAAACAATCAAAAGGATGATCATAATCCAGCCGTAGTCGACGAATAAATCGGACAAGTTCATGACAAGTTGGGTGAGACGTGGCAGCTCTGCACCCATATTGGCATAAACTTCTTTAAAGGCAGGCAGTACAAACATCATCATGATGAAGATAAGCGCAATCGCCACCACGATAATGGCAATCGGGTAGGTCAGCGCGGTTTTAACCTTTTTCTTAATAGCCTGGGTTTTTTCTTTATAGACAGCCAGTTTGTCCAATAGGCTTTCCAGTACGCCGCCGGACTCGCCTGCGCTGACCAGATTGCAATAGAAACGGTCGAAATATTTTGGATATTTGGAGAAAGATTTACCCAATGCGCTACCTTGTTCGACATCGGAGCGAACCTGCATCAGCATTTCGGTCATGCTCGGATTGGAGTGGCCGCGCGCAACGATTTCAAAAGCCTGCATCAGCGGCAAGCCTGCCTTCATCATTGTTGCCAGTTGGCGGGTGAACACTGTAATGTCTTCTTGGGTAATACGGCGTTTGCGTGCGGTTTTGACTTTGCTGATACGCAAAGGGCGAATGCCTCTGCGTTGGAGTTTTTTGCGTGCTTCTTCTTCGTCTTTGGCAACTACTTCACCACGGACAAGACGTTCGGTCTCGGTATTTTTTCCTTCAAATGTAAAACGCTTGCCTTTGCTTCTTGAGCCGAACAGACTTCTTTTTTGCTCTGCTTGAGCCATGAGTTATCCCTTGTTAGTAAGAAATAAAGCGGACTGTTTCCCCGTGCCGCTTTATTTTAATTTTGAAAATATGGCAGTTTAGTCATTGGTATGAGCAGTCACTTCTTCCAACGAGGTCAGGCCTTGCATGACTTTCATGAGGCCGGCGCGACGCAAATCTACCATGCCTTCCTGATAGGCCATGTTCATGATATCAACTTCTGTACCGTTGTTCATAATGACCTTTTGCATTTCATCGCTGACCGGCATGACTTCATAAATACCGACGCGGCCTTTAAAGCCTTTGCCGCGGCAGCTGTCGCAACCAACCGGGCGGTAGAGTTTCCAATCTTGAGCCAAGTCCGCATCGGTAAAGCCGGCTTTTTTCAATGCCGGAACCGGCGGGCGCTCCACTTCGCGTTTGCAGTTTGGGCACAGTCTGCGCAACAGTCTTTGCGCCATAATCAGGCTGACCGAGCTGGCGATGTTGAAAGGCGCTACGCCCATGTTCAAAAGGCGGGACAGCGTGGCCGGTGCATTATTGGTATGCAGGGTAGAGAAAACCATGTGGCCGGTTTGGGCAGCTTTAATGGCGATGTCGGCGGTTTCCAAGTCACGAATCTCACCGACCATAATAATATCAGGATCTTGCCGCAAGAAGGATCGGAGTGCGGCAGCAAACGTCAGGCCTTGTTTTTCATTGACGTTGACTTGGTTGACGCCCGGCAGGTTAATCTCGGCCGGATCTTCTGCCGTTGAAATATTCACATCTTCCGTGTTCAAAATGCTCAGGCAGGTATAGAGCGAAACGGTTTTGCCCGAACCTGTCGGACCGGTAACCAATACCATGCCGTAAGGGCGGTTGATGGCCTCAAGCAGCATTTCTTTTTGGAAAGGCTCTAAACCGAGCTGGTCGATATTGAGCGATGTGCCATCGGAATTTAGGATACGCATCACCACTTTTTCGCCGAACAATGTCGGCAATGTGCTGACACGGAAGTCAATCGGACGGCCGTGTTTATGGAAGGCAATTTGAATTCTGCCGTCTTGCGGAATACGTTTTTCAGAAATATCCAAACGTGCCATCACTTTGATGCGCGATGCCAACTGGCCGCGTACGGCGACAGGCGGCTGTACGACTTCACGCAATTGTCCGTCCACACGGAAACGGACACGCGCCATTTGTTCGTAGAATTCAAAGTGGATGTCCGATGCGCCCGCGTTCAGGGCATCGGATAAAGTTTTGTGGATGAAGCGGGGGATAGGGCCGTCTTCAGCTTCTTCATTGTCGATATAAAGCGATTGAGATTGCTGCGTTGCTTCATGTTCGTCGTTGATTTCTTTCAGAATGGTGGTCGAGCGTTGGCCTAGCCATTCCAGCAATGAGCTGAGCTGGTCATCTGGCACTACGACCAAGTCGACACTTAAACCTGAAGCAAAAGCGATTTTTTGAAAGTTTTGGATTTGGGTCGGATCGGATACGGCGAAATAAACCTTGCGTCCGCGTTTGAAAATCGGAATGCAACGGTTTTGCACCATTTGCTCTTCCGTCAGAATGTCGCTGACTACATTATTGCGTGGGTAGTAGCGCAAATCCAAAAGAGGATAGCTGAATACGCGCGCGACTAATTCTCCCAAAGCTTTAGGGGAGATGATGCCGTCTGAAAACAGGTTGGGCAGGATTTCTTTGCCCGATTGTAAAAGGCTGTTGTAATGTTCCGCTTGTTGATTTGAGATGGTCTGGCTTTGAACCAAAACACGCAATAATCCGACACTCATTTTATTTTCCGTTTCTTGTGCAGTTTTCCCTTTAATTTAGAGGAAAGCCGTATTATTTTATCATTATTATGATTAAAGCATATATTTAATTATGCAAATCTGCTTAAGTTGCAAAGACATGCTTCTGCTTTAATTGTATTTTTATTTCAGACGGCCATTATAAAGCAAGGAGAATAGGCGTTAAACTCGATATTTTTGGATTATGATGAAAAAACAACAATTTTGTCGTATGAATCCAATCAATAACGAAATTATATTTCATGTTGCTATTGCTTGTTTGGAGATGGCAGAAAAGGTTGTTTTGATGGACAGACGGTTAGAATTTGAAATATGAAAAGGCCGTCTGAAAAGCGGAAACACATAATTTCAGACGGCCTCTGTTTTTGATTTTCTTATCCGTAAATCTTGGTTCGGATTTCGACGAGGGCATTGATTGCCAAAGTGCTGTTTACAGCTTCTGACAGATCGGACTGGGCGAACAAATTTTCTACTTCGTTAATCAATGTTTCTGCACGCGCCAACAGTTCGCCGTAAGGAAAAGAGCCGCGCTTGATGGCCAGCAATTCGTCACGATTGGGACGGCGTGGCCGGATTTCGCCATGAAGGGCAATATCGCGCGCGGTTTCAAGCAGGCGGAAAGTGTGCATCATATTTTTTGCATCGTAACCGTGACCGTGCGCCTGCGTGCCTTGATAGCGTGTTTCGTTGCGTTCTGCCAGCCATTGTTGATAAGAGGCATATTCGCGGCAGTAGCTGCTGTATCCGTCTTGGTTGAAGGATAGATGGGCAAGCGGTGTTTCGTCTTCTGGAATAGTGCTGAGTGACAGCGTTGTGGCTTCGGGTTTGGGTGCAATACCGTGATAGCCCATCGTGCCGTCGGCATCGTAAAACAGTGCATAAAGTTCTCGGGCGTGGGCTATTTTGATTAAGCCTACACGCCTTTGTTCCATTCCGCGTTGTGCAAGCCAGTACTGTAACGGTACGGTTTGCCTGCCTTCTATGATGTGGCAGAAATCAAGGATGCTTTTCTTTTCAGACGGCATCGGATTGCTGATTTTTTTATTCAATCCCCGTGCTTTTTTGATTTGTCCGTAGGCATAACCTGCAAAACTTTGCTGGCAGGTTTTGGAGATAAACCATTCGGTTTTGAACGCATCCATCAATGGCGAACGGTATCGCACACAGTCGGAAGGGGAAGCCAGCAGCTCCAGCGTGTTTGGATTACTTTGCAACAGCAATTCGATAAACCGTCCCAGTTCGTAATACACAATATCGTTGGTTTCATTGCTGATTTGAGGGATGTATTCCATACCGTAAAACATGGATTTAGGCAGGTAAAACACGCCTTTGATGTCGGTATCGGACTCGGGCGTTGCCAAACCGTAGGCGCGGCTGCCGGACACGGCTTCAAGCAGAATCAGATTTTGCGTGTGCAAGTCTTCGAGGGTCAGCATATTCAGACGGCCTTTTATGGATAAATACTTGCCAAGGTGGAACGGAATAATTCGTTCAAAGGCCCGCTATCGGCAGGTTCGGCAGTAGGGGCAGACAAGGCAGAAACTTCGTTGTATAGGTCAACAGTCAGCTTTTGCAGCTCTGGCGATAATGTGTGCAGATAACTTTCGTCTTGTCCTGTTTTCAATGCGACTAGATCAGTAATTTGGGTAGCACAATCTGTCTGCCACTCATTCATCAACTCAACCAAAGTCATTGGCGGAATACCGCCTTGTTTCACTGCCCAGCGTGCCGCCAATAAAGGACGCAAGACGTAAAACCATTTCTTCAATTTAATCGGCTGCGCCAAATCCATGGCTTTCAAAGCATTGCCGGCGATACCGCGATAATGGTGCAACAACGCGGCGGCTTGGACGTATTGGGGCGCAAGTTTGTTCAGACGGCCTATGAATGCCTCATCTTGTGTATAAACAATCGGAGAACGCAGCCATTCCAGCAATACGGCATTGCTTTTTCTCAACAGACGCAAAGCCTTGCGGATGTCCCAGCCGCCTACGTCAAACCATTGGTTTTCAATAAATTCAAACGTATCTTTTGCTTCATCAATTTGCAGATAATGTTCTTGCGGACGGATATAAATGGCGCGTACATCATAATCGCTGTCGGGCGAAGCAAAGCCCCATGCGCGGCTTCCGCTCTCCGCCGCCAGCAGAAAATGCAGTGGTTCGGCAAGTGAAATTTGAGTCAGTTTTTCTTGAATAGTTTGTTTCATTACGTTTTCCTAATTTTTACAGAAAGGCCGTCTGAAACTGAGTAATCAGGTTTCAGACGGCCTTTTAACTATTTAAATCCGATAGGATTGATTAGGCTTTGTTTTTCAGACGGCCATGCAATTCCTGTACGCTGTACACGCCCAAGTGCTCGCGGCTTTTTGCGCCTTCGCTCATGGCTTCTCCGCCGGCGATGGTGGTGTATTGCGGTACGCGTTGGGTGAGGGAGGTGCGGCGGATGCTGTGGCTGTCGGTAACAGATTGTACTGTGCTGCCGACGGTGTTGACCACCAGGGCGATTTCGCCGTTTTTAATGGCGTCCACGATGTGTGGGCGGCCTTCCTGAACTTTGTTGACCGCTTGCACGATGATGCCGTGTTCTTTCAAGTATTCGGCGGTACCGCGTGTGGCGCAGACACCGTAGCCGAGTGCTTGGAAGTTTTGTGCGGTTTTGACGATGAGCGGTTTGTCTTCGTCGCGTACGGCGAGGAACACTTTGCCGGTTGTGCTCAAGCGTTCGCCTGCGCCGAGTTGGGCTTTGAAGTAGGCTTCGCCGAAGCTTGCGCCTACGCCCATGACTTCGCCGGTAGAGCGCATTTCAGGGCCGAGAATGGTGTCCACACCCGGGAATTTGATGAATGGGAACACGGCTTCTTTAACGGCGTAGAAGTCTGGGATGACTTCTTTTTCTACGCCTTGCTCTTTCAGCGAAATGCCTGCCATCACGCGTGCGCCGACTTTGGCGAGCGGTACGCCGGTGGCTTTGGATACGAACGGTACGGTACGGCTGGCGCGTGGGTTCACTTCCAGTACGAAGACCACGCCGTCTTGTACGGCAAACTGTACGTTCATCAAGCCGACCACGCCCAGTGCGTATGCCATGGCTTTGGTTTGACGGCGGATTTCGTCTTGAATTTCTTCGTCCAATGAGTATGGAGGCAACGAACAGCCGGAGTCGCCGGAGTGGATACCTGCTTGTTCGACGTGTTGCATGATGCCGCCGATAACGACATCTTGGCCGTCTGAAACGCAGTCTACGTCCACTTCGATGGCGTTGTTCAAGAAGAAGTCGAGCAATACAGGGCTGTCTTCGGAAACTTGTACGGCTTCGCGCATGTATTTTTGCAACTCTTCGGCAGAGTGAACAATCTGCATGGCGCGGCCGCCGAGTACGTAAGAAGGACGGACAACCAACGGATAACCGATTTCTTCGGCTTTAACGAGGGCTTCTTCTTCGTTGTGGGCGATGCGGTTAGGCGGTTGACGCAGGCCTAAGTCGTTCAATACTTTTTGGAAGCGTTCACGGTCTTCGGCGGCGTCGATGCTGTCGGCAGATGTGCCGATGATGTTCACGCCGTTTGCCACCAAGGCATTGGCCAGTTTGAGCGGGGTTTGGCCGCCGTAATGAACAATCACGCCCCATGGGTTTTCGGTGCGGACGATTTCCAATACGTCTTCCAAGGTCAGCGGCTCGAAGTACAGGCGGTCGCTGGTGTCGAAGTCGGTAGATACGGTTTCAGGGTTACAGTTGACCATGATGGTTTCAAAACCGGATTCGCGCAGGGCGAGCGCGGCGTGAACGCAGCAGTAGTCAAATTCGATACCTTGGCCGATACGGTTTGGACCGCCGCCGAGAATCATCACTTTTTTACGGTCGGAAGGACGGGATTCGCATTCTTCTTCGTAAGTAGAGTAGAGATAGGCGGTTTCGGTGGCAAACTCGGCGGCACAGGTGTCGACGCGTTTGTAAACCGGATGCAGTTTCAGCGCGTAGCGGTGTTCGCGGACTTCTTTTTCGCTTACGTTCAATAATTGTGCCAAACGCTTGTCAGAGAAGCCTTTGCGTTTCAGACGGCGTAAAGCGGCATAATCCAAGTCTTGTAATTGGCCGTCTGAAACTGATTTTTCTTCTTTCACCAAGTCTTCGATTTGTGCCAAGAACCAAGGATCGATGGCGCAGATTTCGTGGATTTTTTCCAGCGTGAAGCCTGCACGGAACGCATCGGCTACAAACAGCATACGCTCAGGGCCCGGGTTGGCCAGTTCGCGGCGGATTTCCGCTTTGTCTTCGCTGCGCGGATTGAAGCCGCACAAGCCGGTTTCCAAACCGCGCAAGGCTTTTTGGA
This sequence comes from Neisseria sp. P0007.S010, assembly GCF_051962875.1. Taxonomy (NCBI): domain Bacteria; kingdom Pseudomonadati; phylum Pseudomonadota; class Betaproteobacteria; order Neisseriales; family Neisseriaceae; genus Neisseria; species Neisseria sp. P0007.S010. Next base: position 111,201 of record NZ_JBQCUX010000003.1, read on the forward strand.
AGCTTTCTTGAATGGTACGGCCCATCGCCATTACCTCGCCCACAGATTTCATCTGCGTGGTCAAGCGGTCGTCTGCGGCAGGGAATTTTTCAAATGCGAAACGCGGGATTTTGGTTACCACATAGTCGATGGAAGGCTCGAACGATGCAGGCGTGCGGCCGCCGGTAATGTCGTTGCGCAACTCGTCCAGCGTAAAGCCGACCGCCAGTTTGGCTGCTACTTTGGCAATCGGGAAGCCGGTTGCTTTAGAGGCCAACGCAGAAGAACGGCTCACGCGCGGGTTCATCTCAATCACAATCATCTCGCCGTTTTCAGGGTTCACCGCAAATTGCACGTTCGAGCCACCCGTGTCCACGCCGATTTCGCGCAATACCGCCAACGAAGCGTTGCGCATGATTTGGTATTCCTTGTCCGTCAGCGTTTGCGCCGGCGCAACCGTAATCGAGTCGCCCGTATGCACGCCCATCGGGTCGAAGTTTTCAATCGAGCAAATGATGATGCAGTTGTCGGCCTTATCGCGTACCACTTCCATCTCGTACTCTTTCCAGCCGAGAACGGACTGCTCAATCAGCAACTCATGCGTAGGCGACGCATCAAAACCGCGTTCGCAAATCGCCAAAAACTCATCTTTGTTATAGGCAATGCCGCCGCCCGAACCGCCCATGGTGAAAGACGGACGAATCAGGGTAGGGAAGCCGACCTGTTCTTGCGCCGCCAAAGCTTCGTTCATTGTGTGGCAGACAAAAGATTTCGGGCAAGACAAGCCGATTTTTTCCATCGCTTCTTTAAAGCGGCCGCGGTCTTCCGCCTTGTCAATCGCGTCTTCGGTCGCACCGATTAATTCGACATTGTATTTCGCCAACACGCCGTTGCGCGCCAAATCCAGCGCACAGTTCAGCGCGGTCTGGCCGCCCATCGTGGGCAGAATCGCGTCAGGCCGCTCTTTGGCAATAATTTTTTCCACCGTCTGCCACATAATCGGCTCGATGTAGGTAACATCCGCCATTTCAGGGTCGGTCATGATTGTGGCGGGGTTAGAATTCACCAGAATGACTTTATAGCCTTCTTCACGCAAGGCTTTGCAGGCCTGTGCGCCCGAATAGTCAAATTCGCAGGCTTGACCGATAACGATAGGGCCGGCGCCGATGATAAGGATGGATTTTAGGTCGGTACGTTTGGGCATGGTGTTTTACCTTAGAGATTTCAGGTTATTTAAAACTATATTTAACGGGATTGCTGGCACCCCGTTTACGATATTCTTCAGGCAGCCTTTTACGTTGGTATTTTTGGCGGACTTCATCATTTTTAGAAAGTGATTCGCCGTGAAAACCAAAACGTCCTACTATGGTTTCATTAAGCTCAGGAAAATTTTCCTTAGTAGCTGGCAGCCATTCATGCGCTTGTAAAACATCCACAATTAAGCCTTTTTCAACCGCCAAGATGTAATGCGCACGTTTTGCCCGCTCAACATCAAGCCGCCAGGCTAGGCGAACAGCATCATAAGCCGATTTTTCTTTATCTAAAGAACGATTAATATTAATAATCAATAGATTATGATCGCTGTCAAATTGTGCAACAGGTGCATCGTATTTATCTTGTATTTCAGATACATGCATCGAACCAAATTCACTATTGCCATGTCCGCTTTGTTCATTTGATAGCCCCGGATAGGCATCTATTAAAGCAGCTTCTACTTCAAAAGCGGTTTTCTCATTCATGCCATGTCGATGAATGACATGGATAACTTCCAATTTGGCTTTTTGGATAGCGCGAATCCTACTATATTTTAAATTCAGTTCATCTTCGCCATCTTCCGCTATTTTCAAACATTGTTTCAAATGTTCAAAAACCCGGTTGTCTTTGCCTTTGCCTACATAAAAAGTTTCACCATTTCTTGGGTCAATTAAGCGGTAAACGTAATATGCAAGGGCTTTGCAAACTTCAGATGAAAACTTGTCCATATTCTTTTTTCCTCAAATGTATTTAGATAGCAAGCTATTAGCTTGTATGCAGGGTGCGTGCGATACGCACGCGTTCTCCATTTTCCCTGCACTTTAACCCATCGCGTGCGTGCCTTGCGGTACATATTAAAGGCCGTCTGAAAAAACGCTCGCGGGGTTTGTTCCATCTGCCTTGCGATAAAAAACTACCTGAAAAATTCCTGCTATTGATATTTTGGCCACTTTTTTCAGACGACCGTTTGCGTTTTTATTTTGCACAGGCCGTCTGAAAACTTCCTTAAAAACTAGTGATAAATGTAATCAAACCCAAAATAATGCCTGGGGCGTTTGCCAGTATGATGGGGTAGTCGCGTTTTTCTTTCAAAAAGCCGTAGGCAAACCATAATGTGCAGTTGATGGCGGCGACGAGGGGTTGCAACGGCGAGCCGGGGTTGCCGGCAAGGTTGTTTTGGATTTGCGGGATATAAGAAACGTACATACCGACGCCGGCCAGGGTGGCGGTGACGGAAAGAATGTGCATTTGTTTTTCAGTCATTGGTTTTCCTTTCTGATTAGACGATTGGGTTTTCAGGCTGTACAGATGTTGAGAGGGGGCTGAATTTATATTTTTGAAGTTTGGTTTTCAGACGGCCTGTTGTCGAGTTGAGTGTGGCCGTCTGAAAAAATCAGCTTTATTGTTTTGCTGCTTTGATATTGTCAATGAATTTGTCGAATAGATAGCCGACGTCTTGCGGGCCCGGGCTGGCTTCGGGGTGGCCTTGGAAGCAGAATACAGGTTTGTCTGTCAGTTCGATGCCTTGCAAGGTGTTGTCGAACAAGGATTTGTGGGTAATGCGTGCGTTGGTGGGCAGAGTGTCGGCATCGACGGCGAAACCGTGGTTTTGGCTGGTGATGACGACTTTGCCGCTGTCTAAATCTTGTACAGGGTGGTTGGCACCGTGATGGCTGAAGCGCATTTTCAGGGTTTTGGCGCCGATGGCGAGGCTGATCAGTTGGTGTCCCAAACAAATGCCGAAAATCGGTTTGCCGCTTTCCATCAGTTTTTGTACGGCTTTGATGGCGTAGTCGCAAGGCTCGGGGTCGCCGGGGCCGTTGGATAGGAATACGCCGTCAGGATTGAGTGCCAAGACGTCTTCCGCGCTGGTTTGTGCGGGAACGACGGTCAGGCGGCAGCCGCGTGAGGCGAGCATGCGCAGGATGTTGGTTTTGACACCGAAATCGTAGGCGACGACGTGGTAAGGCTGTTCGGAAGGTGTAACGAAACCTTTGCCCAATTCCCATTCGCCTTCGGTCCATTCGTAAGTTTCTGTGCAGGAAACTTCTTTTGCCAAGTCTTTGCCGACCATGCTGCCGAATGCGGCAATCAGTTCTTGTGCTTTTTCAACCGTAGCGTCCGCACCGGTCAAGATTGCACCGCCTTGCGCGCCTTTTTCACGCAACAGGGTGGTCAGGCGGCGGGTATCGATATCGGCGATGGCGACGGTTTTGTTGCGTACCAAATAGTCGTGCAGGCTTTCGGATGCGCGGAAGTTGCTGTGCAAGAGCGGCAAGTCGCGGATAATCAAACCGGCGACGTAAACGCAGCGGCTTTCTTCATCTTCGGCGTTGGTACCGGTGTTGCCGATGTGTGGATAGGTAAGGGTAACGATTTGTTTGCAGTAGGAAGGGTCGGTCAGGATTTCCTGATAGCCGGTCATGGAAGTGTTGAACACGACTTCGCCGGAAGTCGAACCTTCGTAACCGATTGATGTGCCGTGAAATACGCTGCCGTCAGCGAGAACGAGAAGAGCCGGAGTGGTCATGATGGAATCCTGTTTGCCTGATGATGGTCGGTTCGAAAAAATGGGTCAGGCCGTCTGAAAAAATAAAAATTGTTTACAAAAAAGACAGCCTTCGGAAATCTCGGCTAAAAAAAAACACGCTCCGCAGCTTTGATTTTGCTGTGTAACGTGCTTTTTCAGACATAGCGGTCTATGCCGTAGAAGCAGTGTATTTTAAGTCAAAGTAATAGGAATTTCAAGCATAGAGCAAGGAATCGATAATTTAAAAATGTTTTGCCTTTACGGGGCAATCCCTTGCTTTTGGAATGCTTGATGAGTAAGGATTGAACTAAATATCCAGTCAGGCCGTCTGAAAACTGAGCAGGCGGATTGTTTCATTTTTGTTGTGCTTGAAATGCGCGCTTAGGGAAATTCAGCCGAATCAAACATGAAATAGGCTATTTATGCTAAAATCGTAGCCCCATAAAAAATAAAAACAACGTCATTTTTAACTGAGATTATCCGATGAAAAAAGAACACATTATACAAAACGCTCCATCAGGCCGCCATCGCCTCATTCATGCAAGCATCGCTTCCGCTTTAGCCCTCATTAGCTTTTCCGTTCAGGCAAATCCCCAGCAATCTAAAGAAAAAAATGGTTTTGCCGAAATTCCGTTTTATCTGAAAAACGTAAACGAGCCTATCGGCCAACCCAAAGTCAAGCATAATATTATGTTTTTGATTGATGACTCGGGCAGTATGTTGGCTGATGCAGAGGGTAAATATTATGTAGATAATGGGAATGAAGAAATCAATGCGAATAGAAAAATCAATATTGCAAAATCGGCATTAAAGAAGATTTTGGAGCGGTATAAAGATCAGTTTAACTGGGGCTTGCAGACTTTACACAATAATCCTCGGTATTGGAAATGGGATGAGGAAAAAAGGAAAAAGGATAATGCTCTTTACGCATATGTAAAACTGTCTAAACCCGACGATACCAAAGGCGATATGAAGGATAATGAAGGCTTTACGGATGGTTCTGCCGATCGGAACTGGAAATATGTCAGTAAGAAGGTAGATGAGATGTTGGCTTACCAAGCTACGCCGACAACGCGCCGTTATTATGAAGTCGTCAAAAATTTTGTCATACCGAATATCAAATACCGCTGTCAGAAATCCTATGTTGTCGTGGTTTCTGATGGCGATGCCAATATGAGTTGTAGCAATCAGGCCTCTGGAGAAAATCCAAGTAATTCTGACAATACTAACTTCAATTATGACCGAAAATATTATTATTCAAACTATTACCGTGCTATTGATCGTAGCTCGGATGAGGTCTATGAATATTTTGGGCCGTCTGAAGTAAAAGCTTATGAAGATAAACATGGGCAAGGCAAATATTTTTCAGGAAATGGTCTTGAAGGATATTTTGATCTGCCGATTTATGATCCGAGATCGAAGACTCCTGATGGGGAGAAAAAGTTTCAATGCCAATATATGGGCGATAAAGAAATCATTGTTCCTTATTGGGATAGAAACTATGGTAATGAGAAACGCGGTATGCGTTTCTTTAGTCAGACTTTGGCAGAAAAAGATATTAAACCTGCGATTAAGTCAGAAAATCGTCTAGATGCTGCGATTAAGCCAGAAGATCGTCGAGATGCTGCAGGCAAGAGCTGGGATGGTGATCCAAGCGATCCTAAAGGCGTAGATTATAGCAAGCAATTGGTTCAGACTTTTACCGTGGGCTTTGGTGAGGGAATCTCTCCAGTCGGGAAGAAGTATCTGGAAAAGGGTGCCAGTCGCCCGGAATGGTATTTCAATGCCTCAAAACCTGAAAAGTTGCTTGAGCACTTTAAAACCATTATCGACAATATTGAAACTGACAGCAAAATAATGAAATTTGAAGGGGCAGCTTCAACTGCGCCGGTGACGACCAGTACAGGTATTCCCGATATGGCGGCAACGGTTCATTTAAATACCGGCTCTTGGAGCAGTCAGTTGCGGTTTTATAAATTAAAACGCGATGGTACGCCTATTAATACGACTGAGTTTGTTCAGCCATCATTTAATAACCGTCTTACTTTGGTTAATGATGGCAGTAAGACCTATTTCATCGATAGAGTTGCAGATAATGAGGCTTCAAACGCCGATTTTGGCATTTCAGACGGCAGTGCGAAAGATGAGTTGAAGTTGGAATGGAAAAATGCATTGTTGAAATGGACTGGCCGAGCAGGTAGTGATGAAGACATTAAAGCAAATGCAGTAGCAAAAGGTTATAGCCAGTCTTATCGTATCCGTCCGACTGACCCTAATGATCCAAATAAAGATGAACGTAATTTGGGCGATATTTTAGACGGTTCGGTTGCAGCTATTGGGGATAAGGATAAAGGCCGTCAAGAGTTTTTGGTCGCCGCTGCTAATGATGGCATGGTACATATTTTCCGTCGCAATGATACGTCAAGCAATCCTTATGACTTGAAACTCAGCTATATTCCGGCAGGCATGGAACGCGAGGACGAGAAAGGTCAAGCGACAACTTTGGGTAAAGTCCTGAAGGATATTGCTCGTGAGGGCTATGGTTCCACAAAAGGACAACCACACCGCTATATGGTCAATGGTGGTTTTGTTCTCCGTCAAACGCCTGATAAGAAGCAAACCTTTATGTTTGGTGCGATGGGTCAGGGTGGACGCGGTGCGTATGCGTTGAATATTGGTGCAGTGGCTGACAGTGTTCGTAGTAGTAGTTGGAATACGACTGTACCTTTGTTTGAAACTGCAAAAGGCACTGGCAATAAGCTGGGTTATACCATTGGTTCGACACAAATCGGCCGTGTTTCCATCAAGCGCGATACTACTCCGGTTAATCTGGAATCGAATGTGCGCTATGCGGGTTTCTTGGCCAGCGGCTATCGTACTGAAGATGTGAACAGTGTCGACAATGAAACGGCTTTATATGTCTATGATATGACAGGTAAAGAAGCTGGTACGCAAGATACCGGCAAAAATGTTTCTAGTGCCGGTAATCTCTTGGCTAAAATTCCTGCACCGAATGGCAAAGGTGGCCTCTCCACCCCCACTTTGGTAGACACCGATTTTGACGGTATTGTCGATATTGCCTATGCAGGCGACCGTTATGGCAATATGTTCCGCTTCGACTTGAGAGGTAAAACCCCGTCTGAATGGTCGGCGCAAATGATTTTCCAAGGTTCGGGTAATCAACCGATTACGTCTGCGCCTGCGGTATCACGTCGTGGTAAAGACAAGTATGTCGTCATTTTTGGTACGGGTAGCGAGATTTATCAGAATGAACTAGAAGGTACCAACGGACAAATCAATGCCGTTTATGGTATTTACGACGATGTGTCTACTGATGAATCTAAAAAAGCGGTTTTGGCAAACAGCAGTGAGTTGGAGCAGCAAACCAGAGAAAGTGACGGCGAACATATTTATGTCAGCAACAATAAGGTTGGTGAAGGCAAAAAAGGCTGGAGTCTGACTTTAGGTCCGAATGAACGTGTGACTGTCAAACCGACGATGATTTTGCGTACAGCTGTTCTGACCATTCGTAAGTATGAAAGCAAAACAATTCATACTGATTCTTCCAGTACCGATGTTTGTTTGCCGGACAGCACGTCCACACAAACGACAGCGAAAACGATTATTCTGGGCGTAAATGCCGAAAACGGCGGCCGTTTGGGCTTGCGTGATGCTCGTATCTCCAGTAAGGATCGTAAGTTTATCAGGCGCGAGAATAATGGCCAGATTGATTACGCCAACGGTATGACTTTTGATGGCGTTATCAACTTTACTTATATGAATTCCAGTAAAGCCGACGATTCTCCGGTAACTGCCGATGGCGATAGTGGTGGCATGGGTACGGATAAGGAGCTGAACGCCACGCCGAGCGTGCCAAATAATAAATGTTTTGCAACCAAAGGTGATCGCAGTCTCTTGTCTAACCAACTGGTCAGCCTAAAAGTAGAAGGCCGTACATGCGGACTCAAACGTATCAGCTGGCGTGAATTGTTCTTTTAATTTGTAAGGCTTGAATATCGAGGCCGTCTGAATTTTTCAGACGGCCTTTTCTGTTGAGTAGTAGTAATTCAAAAATGTTGGATTGGTGGATAGAAAAGCTTGTTTGAGGGCAAAACAAGCTTTGATCAAATTGAAAGCTTGGATAGAGCTAAACGACAGATTTGGACTATTCTTTTTTTAAATTTCTACCATTTGGCTGATAAGTTAAAAGGCCGTCTGAAAAGTATCTTTTCAGACGGCCTTTGATTTAAAGAGAACGAGTCAAGGAGCGCATTGTTAGATGCTGTTTTTAATGATTTTCCGCAGGGTGGAGAGTTGCCGGCGGCTGACGGGCAACGGGGTCGGAATATCGAGAATTTTAGCGCTCCACGTGGATGCGGATTCATCGTTTTCGTCATCGTCCAGTCGAATCAGACTGTCTAGGGTGTGGCGGAAGACGAGGGCATTGCGGTGGATGCGGATGACTTTGTCGCCCAGCAATTCTTCCCAGTAAACCAAGGTCTTCGGTAATTCGTAGCTTTGGCCGTCGCCAGTAAACAGATAGACGGTTTTGTGTTCCGCCATCAGGTAACGCGCCTGTTGCCATGGAATTTCAACCATGCGTTCGCGGTTGTACACTTTGAAATGGGTAAAACTGTCTGCTTTTTCGCGGTTTTTCTCGATGATGCGGTCAAGCGCGGTTTGCAGGCGGGTCATTTTGATCGGTTTGAGCAGATAGTCTGCGGCAGCCAGCTCAAATGCGCGCAGGGCGTGTTCTTCGTAGGCTGTGGTGAAGACAATTTCCGGCTGGCGCTTGGCGGTACGCTTAATGCGTTCGACAAATTCGAGACCGTCGATTTCCGGCATGCCGATGTCGGCAAAGACGATGTCAACTTCGTGGACGCTCAGCCACTCCAATGCTGGCATGGCATGGTGAAAGACGTTGAGCAGTACGACATTGCACTCTTCCAATAATACACGTAAGCGTTCTGCTGCTAATACTTCGTCTTCTACAATAATGGCACTTGGCATAGCGGTATTCTTTTTGTTGTATCGTGGGAGATCTGTCGCGCTTTGTCGTCCTTGATAACGCGTCAGCCGTATGTTGTTGTCAGCTTGAAATTATCAGTTTGTGACAATTTTAGGAAATTTTTAAAATATACATGATTTTTCGCTTCTTGGGCATGGTTTGGGATGAATCGGAAGATTACTTACATAATTTTATGAAATATTGTAATACCTAGAGTAATTTTGTTGTAATTGCGCTAATTCAGTCCGTGATAATGGACGATTTTGGGATTTTGTCCATTTGCCAGTGTACCACCGCCCAATCAAGCAATTCCTGCGGACGGTTCACGGTAGGTGCATCGGGTAGGTTGAGGTAGGTTAGGACTTGGCGTAGGAGTTGTTCTTTTTGATTCAAATCCAAAGCCGGGGCAAGGGTTTGTTTCGACCATTTTTGCCCTTGGCGGTTGGTCAGTAGGGGAAGGTGGGCGTAGGCCGGTGTGGGAACGCCGAGGCATTGTTGCAGATAGATTTGGCGCGGCGTGGAAACGAGCAAATCTTGACCGCGGACAATATGGGTTATTCCTTGATCGGCATCGTCGGCAACCACGGCAAGTTGATATGCCCAATAGCCGTCGGCACGAAGCAGGACAAAATCGCCGATGTCGTGTGCCAGATTTTGTGCGTAATGTCCGACAATGCCGTCTGAAAAACCGATCACGCGATCGGGAACTTGAATGCGCCATGCCGGAGTTTTGTTTTGCATGTCGGGTCTTTGCTGAGGATTGCGGCAACGGCCGTTATATACAAATCCGTCTGTGCCATGTGTTGCCGCCGCCTGCCAGTCTTTGCGGCTGCAATAGCAGGGATACACCAGCCCGGCTGCTTTGAGGCGGTCGAGGGTGTCTTGATATAGGTCGTAACGGCGGCTTTGATAGGCGACTTCGCTATCCCACTCAAAACCGAAAGCTTCAAGCGTACGCAAAATGTCGGCAGCGGCGCCGGGCATTTCGCGTGGGGGGTCAAGGTCTTCAATGCGGACCAGCCATTTACCCTGATGAGCGCGCGCGTCAGCATAGGAGGCAACGGCGGTCAGTAGGGAGCCGATATGAAGTAGGCCGGTAGGGCTGGGGGCAAAACGTCCTATATACATGGCAGGGTGGTTTTGTAGGGCAGGGGCAGTATGCCTGCACGGTATTCAAATCGTGATAGAAAAGGGTGTGCCGTACACGCCCGAATTTGGGTTTCAGACGGCCTGAGACTTTTCAAAATGATTTAAGTTTCTTTGCCGCCCGTTCAATCCGCTTAAGCCAAGGGAGCCAGTAGGTTGGCGAAGGCTTCTTCAAATTGTTTCAAACCGTCTTCCTGTAAACGAGTTGCCAAAGTTTCAACATCAATGCCGAGTTTCGCGGTTTCGGCAAGCTGCGCTTGGGCTTCGTTCACACCTTCGGTTAACGTGGCTTTGGCGGTGCCGTGGTCGATAAAGGCTTTGAGTGTGGCATCGGGAACGGTGTTGACGGTATGGGCGCCAATCAGGCTGTCAACGTACAAAGTGTCAGGATAGGCAGGGTTTTTCACGCCGGTAGATGCCCACAGAAGTTGTACGCGGTTGGCACCTTTTTCGGCAAGTACGGCAAATTCGCTGCTGCCGAAGTATTGCGCCCAATCTTGATAGGCGGCTTTGGCCAGCGCAATGGCGATTTTGCCTTTGAGGTGGTCAGGCAGGGTGGCGTCCAATGCGGCATCGACACGGGAAATAAAGAAGCTGGCGACAACTTGGATACGGGAAACGTCGTGTCCTGCCTCCAAACGTTTGGCAATGCCGCGCGTGTAGGCTGCATAGGCTTTGAGGGTTTGGGCTCGGGAGAAAAGCAGGGTCAGGTTGACGCTGATGCCGTCTGAAACGAGGGTTTCGAGTGCTTCGATGCCTTCGTCGGTTGCCGGTACTTTAATCATGGCATTTTTGCGGCCGATGGCGGCGTGCAGGCGGCGCGCTTCTTCAACCGTGCCTTGTGCGTCTTTGGATAATTCAGGCGAAACTTCGAGGCTGACGAAGCCGGTTTTGCCGCCGGTGGATTCATGTTCGGCAAGGCACACGTCGCAGGCGGCTTGTACGTCGGCAACCGCCATGGTTTCGTAGCGTTGTTTCGGGGTCAGGTCCTGCTGTTTGAGCGCGGCTACTTCATCGGCGTACAGGGCGTCTCCGGCAAAGGCTTTTTGGAAAATGGCAGGATTGGAAGTTACGCCACACACACCTTGCTTCAGCATTTCTGCCAATTCGCCGCTTTGTACCAGCGAACGGGAGAGATTGTCCAACCAGATTTGTTGTCCTAATGCTTTAACGTCCGATAAAATAGTCATCTCTGATTCCTTTTACATAATAGGTTTGTTTGTGAAGTGGCGGTAATGCTACGCCGATTCGATGAATTTGAACAGTTTACAGCCGATTAATTTGGGCAAAACAAACCTAAATTCAAGCACGAAAGGCGGCTTTGATGGCGGAAAACACACTTTATCTCGACTGGGCGCGCGATGTATTGGATACGGAAGCCGAAGGTTTGCGTGAAATTGCGGCGGCTTTGAACCATGATTTTGTCCGTGCGGCGGAAGCGTTGTTGCACTGCAAGGGCAGGGTGGTCATTACCGGCATGGGTAAGTCCGGACACATCGGCCGCAAAATGGCGGCAACCATGGCTTCCACCGGCACGCCTGCGTTTTTCGTCCATCCTGCCGAAGCAGCGCACGGCGATTTGGGCATGATTGTGGACCACGATGTCGTGGTTGCCATTTCCAATTCCGGCGAAAGCGATGAAATTGCAGCGATTATTCCGGCGTTGAAACGCAAAAACATCACGCTTATTTGTATCACTGCTCATCCGACTTCGACCATGGCGCGTCATGCCGATATCCATATTACCGCGGCAGTTTCCAAAGAAGCCTGCCCGCTCGGCCTTGCGCCGACTTCCAGTACGACCGCCGTGATGGCGTTGGGGGATGCGCTGGCAGTGGTATTGCTGCAGGCGCGTGCGTTTACGCCGGACGATTTTGCTTTAAGCCATCCGGCTGGCAGCTTGGGCAAACGCCTGCTGCTGCGCGTGGCGGATATTATGCACAAAGACGAAGCCTTGCCTGCTGTTTTGTTGGGTACGCCGTTGAAAGAGGCCATTGTCCGCATGAGTGAAAAAGGCTTGGGCATGTTGGCGGTAACTGATGCCGAAGGCCGTCTGAAAGGCGTATTTACCGATGGCGACTTGCGCCGTCTGTTTCAAGAACGCGACAGCTTTGCCGGTTTGAAAGTGGACGACATTATGCATGCTTCGCCGAAAACCATCTCCGCCGACCGCCTTGCCACTGAAGCTTTGAAAGCCATGCAAAGCGGCCATGTGAACGGTTTGCTGGTTGTCGAAGAAAACGGCGTGCTGATTGGTGCTTTGAACATGCATGATTTATTGATGGCACGAATTGTCTGAGTTGACGGCAAAAACGTTTTCAGACGGCCTTATGCTAGAATAGGCCGTCTGAAATAAGGAAACCTTATGCAAAACCTCTCTTCCGACCTGCAACAACGCGCTTTAGGCATCAAACTGCTGATATTAGATGTGGACGGCGTTTTGACCGACGGCCGCATTTTTATCCGCGACAACGGCGAAGAAATCAAATCGTTCCACACTTTGGACGGACACGGTTTGAAAATGCTTCAGGCCGGCGGCGTGCAAACGGCGATTATTACCGGCCGCGATGCGCCTTCCGTCGGTATCCGCGTGAAGCAGCTCGGTATCAACTATTACTTCAAAGGCATTCACGACAAACGTGCCGCCTACGCCCAATTACGCGAACAGGCAGGTGTGGAGGAGCATGAGTGCGCCTTTGTCGGCGACGATGTCGTCGATTTGCCCGTGATGGTGCGTTGCGGATTGGCGGTCGCCGTCCCTGAAGCACATTGGTTTACGTTGCAATACGCCCATTATGTAACCCGACGTTCCGGCGGCGCAGGCGCGGTGCGAGAAGTGTGCGATTTGATTATGCAGGCGCAAGGTACGCTTGAACCTGCTTTGAAAGAGTATGTACGATGAAAATCAGATGGCGTTACGGAATCGCCTTTCCGCTGGTGTTGGCCGTTTCACTCGGCGCACTGGCGGCGTGGCTCGGCCGCATCAGCGAAGTACAGGTCGAAGAAGTTGTCCTCAATCCGAATGAGCCTCAATATTCGATGAAAGGCATCAACGGCAAACGTTTTGACCAAGAAGGCCGTCTGAAAGAAAACCTGAGCGCGGTCGATGCCGTCCAATATCCGAATAGCGCGGACGTGCATTTGGATAAACCACACCTTTCGTTTTACCGCGACGGCAGCCTGTTGTACGAAGTCGGCAGCGACAAGGCAGCATACAATATTCAAAACAAAAAAGTCGTTTTTGAACAAAATGTTGTCTTAAACAAAGCGGCAGATGCCAAGCGTTTGGCCGGCATAGTCAAAACCGAACGTTTGAATGTCGATACCGAAGCGCAATACGCCCATACCGACAGCCCCGTTACTTTCCAATACGGACAGTCCGGCGGTCAGGCAAACGGCATGACTTATGACCACAAAACCGGTTTGCTGAATTTCCCTTCCAAAGTGAAAGCCACAATTTATGATACAAAAAATTTGTAAAACCTTAGCCCTTGTTGCCGTTTTTGCCGCCAGCCCGGCCTTTGCCCTGCAAAGCGACAGCAAGCAGCCGATTCAAATCGAAGCCGACCAAGGCTCGCTTGACCAAAACAATCAAAGCACCACCTTTTCCGGCAACGTCATCATCAAACAAGGCACGCTCAATATCCGTGCCGGCAGCGTGACCGTTTCGCGCAACGACAAAAGCGAGCAGTTGATGAAAGCCACCGGCTCGCCCGTCAAATTCAGCCAAGAGTTGGACGGCGGTAAAGGCGTGGTTAACGGCCAAGCCAATACTGTAACGTATTCTTCCGCAGCCAACCTCGTTACCCTGACCGGCAATGCCAAAGTACAGCGAGGCGGCGATGTAGCCGAAGGTGCGGTCATTACCTACAACACCAAAACCGAGGTTTACACCATCAACGGCAGTGCCAAGTCCGGTGTGAAATCCGCCGCGAAATCCGGCCGCGTCAGCGTGGTCATCCAGCCGTCCAGCACGCAGAAAAACAAATAAGAAAACACACAAAAAGGCCGTCTGAAAAAGGTTCAGACGGCCTGAGGTCAATATCGAAAGTCAACAGAATATGAGCGCAAACAACAGCCGTCTTGTGGTTCAAAACCTGCAAAAAAGTTTCAAAAAACGCCAAGTCGTCAAAAGCTTCTCCCTTGAAATCGAAAGCGGCGAAGTCATCGGCCTGCTCGGCCCCAACGGCGCGGGTAAGACCACCAGCTTTTACATGATTGTCGGCCTGATTGCCGCCGATGCAGGCAGCGTGATGCTGGACGGCCAAGAGTTGCGTCACCTGCCCATTCACGAACGCGCCCGCCTCGGCGTCGGCTATCTGCCGCAGGAAGCCTCGATTTTCCGCAAAATGACCGTGGAACAAAATATCCGCGCCATTTTGGAAATCAGCATAAAGGACAAAAGCCGCATCGATGCCGAACTGGAAAAACTGTTGGCCGATTTGAATATCGAGCGCCTGCGCAACAACCCTGCGCCGTCCTTGTCGGGTGGCGAACGCCGCCGTGTTGAAATCGCACGCGTGCTGGCCATGCAGCCGCGTTTCATTTTGTTGGACGAACCTTTTGCCGGCGTTGACCCGATTGCCGTCATCGATATTCAGAAAATCATCGAGTTCCTCAAATCACGCGGTATCGGCGTATTGATTACCGACCACAACGTGCGCGAAACCCTCAGCATCTGCGACCGTGCCTATATCATCAGCGACGGTACGGTATTGGCTTCAGGCAAGCCGGATGATTTGGTCAACAATGAACAAGTCCGTTCGGTTTACTTGGGTGAAAATTTCAAATATTGAGTTTAGGCCGTCTGAAAAGGTGTATCTGTGTTGAAACGAATTTTTTTGTCTTCCTTTGCCGTTTTGGCAGCTACTGCTGTGCATGCCATGCCCGAACAGTCATGGCAGGATATGGGTGTGCGCCAAGGCGTGATAGATAAAAATGGCAAGCCGATAACCGGTATCGTAACGGCGACAGCTATCGTGGATAAAGAAGGTAAGCTGGGAAAAAGCCTCCATTGGGAAGTGGATGCGCTGGAATTGTTGAAACTTGCTCAAGAAGTCAGTTTGCCAAAACAAGTCGAGCCTTATAAAGAGTGTACTTATAATCAGAAAACCCAACAAACAGATTGTAAGACACTGGAAAGCCTTAAAAAATTCAGATTCTTTTATACTGTGCCAAATGGATTCAAAGGAAAGATAAAGACGAAACCTGTCCAAGTTGCTCCCCCACGTTATCCACAGATTTCTGCAGAGAATGGTGAGGAAGGGACTGTGGTATTAAATGTCTTTATCAATATAGATGGCAAAGCATTTGTATGGGTAAAAAAGAGCAGTGGATACTCGCGTTTAGATGCTGCAGGACGAAAAGCGGTTTTGCAGGCAAAATTTCAACCCGCTACCTATCACGGGAAGCCTGTTGCCATGGTTTTTGTTCTGCCTATTACGTTTGCTTTACCGTTAGAAACCATCTCTACTGTTAAATAATTCATTTATCGGTTGATAAAAGAATAATATATTGAAATAATCATCCAATATATAAACAATATATCCGATACTTTCAGACGGCCCGTCAGATACAGGCCGTCTGAAATCCATAAAGCACATTTACTATCAAACATTATGTCTTCACTCGTCCTTAAACTCAAACAGACCCAGCAGCTCAACCAGCGGCTGCAGCAGTCTTTGCGCATCTTGCAGATGTCGGGTCTTGAGCTTGAGCGCGAAGTGGAAGACTGGTTGTCAGACAATCCTCTGCTTGAGCGTCCGGAAACCGATGAGTTTGCCGATAGCGGACTCAACCGTGCGGTAACCATGCCGCGCGCAGGTCAGCAGTTGAGCGGCGACGATGCCGAAGATATTTGGAGCAACATCGCCGAAGAAGAGGATTTCAAACACTATCTGCATGCCCAAGTGTGCGAGCATCCGCTCTCGCAAGTGGAAGCGGCCTATGTTCACGTCTTGATTGATTTTTTGGACGAACAAGGCTACCTCACCGACAGCCTCGAAGAAATCATCGACCACACGCCGTTGGAATGGATGCTGGACGAAGAAGCCCTGCAAAATGCGCTGGATGTATTGCAAACCTTTGATCCGCCCGGCGTGGCTGCGGCCGACTTGACCGAGTCGCTCATGCTGCAATTAATGCGTTTGCCGGCTTCTCCGGCTAGACAAATGGCCGCGCATTTGGTGCAAAGTTCGCTTCAAGATTTAGGCAAAAACCGCAAACAAAACGTTCTGCGTTTCCGCAAACTCTATCCCGATACC
Source organism: Neisseria sp. P0007.S010 (assembly GCF_051962875.1). NCBI lineage: Bacteria > Pseudomonadati > Pseudomonadota > Betaproteobacteria > Neisseriales > Neisseriaceae > Neisseria > Neisseria sp. P0007.S010. The sequence continues at coordinate 127,381 of NZ_JBQCUX010000003.1, forward strand.
GACAGCGAAACCATAGAAGCCGCGCTCGATATGATTGCCGAGCTCAATCCCTATCCGGCCTACGGTTTCGCCTCTGCCACGCCTACACCTTATATTCAGCCTGACGTTTGGGTCAAAGAGGGCAAGGACGGCTGGGAAGTCATCAGCAACGAGGCGGCTTGGCCGAAGCTGCAGCTCAATCAGGAATATTGCGACCTGATGAAATCGGCGGAAGAGGGCGCGCCGAAGTGGAAGGAAAAAATCAGTGAAGCCAAACAGCGCATTGATTCTTTGGAACTGCGCAAAAGCACAGTCCTCCGCCTTGCCGAGTATATTGTCAAAAATCAGGAAGATTTTTTCATCTTCGGAGAAATCGGCCTGTCGCCCATGCTGATGAAAGATGCCGCCGCCGAATTGGGTTTGGCGGAAAGCACCATTTCGCGCGCTGCCAACCAGAAATATTTGTCTTGCCCGCGCGGCCTGTTTGCGTTACGCTATTTCTTCACACAGGCAGTCAATGCCGATGATGACGGCGAAGGGTTCAGCCAAGGCGCAATCAAAGCTGTCTTGAGCCAGCTGATTGAAAGCGAAGACAGCAGCAAACCTTATTCGGACGAGGCCCTCGTCAAATTATTAAAACAACGCGGCATTGAAATCGCCAGACGTACAGTTGCTAAATATAGAGAATCATTAGACATACCACCGGCACACAAACGAAAATTTACCGAGTAGATATATTCCGATCCGTTTTGACGGACTAATCAACCGAAGGAGCTGTATCATGAATCTGAAAATCACCGGTCTGAATTTTGATGTTACCGAAGCCATCAAAAACTACGTTTCCGACAAGTTGGCACGAATCAATCGCCACGCTGACAACATCATCTCCGTGACCATTACGCTCTCGGTGGAAAAAGTCAATCAAAAAGCCGAAGCCGATGTGCATTTGGCAGGCAAAGATTTGCACGTTGAAGCGATCGAACAGGATATGTACGCCGCAATTGATGTTTTGATGGACAAGCTCGACCGCGCTGTTTTGAAACATAAAGAAAAAAGCGGCGATGTCCGCAGTACTGTCAAACCTGCTGCCGAATAAAGTTTTTGTATGATAAAGGCCGTCTGAATATTCAGACGGCCTTTTGTTTTGCTAGAAGTTTTAGACTGGCAATCTAGTTACTCACTTTTTGACCATTCCACGGTGCCACTTTAAACAGCAGCAACATGCCCGGTATGCCCAAAGCGAAACACAGCCAGTAGAAATTGAAGTAACCCATCGCTTCAATCAGATAGCCTGCCGAAGCATTGATAAATGTACGTGGAACGGCTGACAGGCTGGTAAAGAGGGCCAATTGTGTGGCCGTGAAAGCAGGATTGGTTTCACGGGCCATATAGGCGACAAATGCCGCCGTACCCAAGCCTACGCCTGCTGCTTCTGCACCAATCACGGCCGCAAGCATCATTTGCTCTGTCAGTGTGATGGTTTCAAACTTGCCAAAATTTGCCAACCAGGCAAAGCCTAGAATCGTTACCCATTGGGCTACACCGAAAACCCATAATGCCCTGTTGATGCCGAGCTTTATCATCCAAATACCGCCTACAATACCGGCAATGACAGCAGGCCATAAACCGGCATTTTTGGCAATGAGGCCGATGTCGGTTTTGCTGAAGCCCATGTCCAGATAAAAAGGTGTAGCCAAAGAAGTGGCCATGCTGTCGCCCAGTTTGTAGAGAAAGATAAACAGCAATACCAATATGGCCTGTTTGATTCCTTTGCGGGAGAAGAACTCACTGAAAGGGTCAGAGACTGTTTGGGCAAATGTACGCGACACAGATGGTGGAATGTCAGGCTCTTTAGCTAAAAACAGGGTCATCAGCAGACCGGGCAGCATAAATAGTGCAGTAATGATGAATACGTTGTGCCAAGGCATCAAGTCGGCCAAAATCAAGCTGAGTGAGCCGGGTACTAAAGCAGCAATACGGTAGGCATTGACGTGGATGGAGTTGCCCAAGCCTAATTCTTCATCTGACAAAATTTCGCGGCGAAATGCATCCAATACAATATCTTGGCTGGCAGAAAAAAAGGCGACCACCAATGATAAGCCCATAATTACATATAAATGCTGAGCAGGATTTAGGAAGGCGTAAATGAGCAAGGTCAGCAGCAAACCAATTTGCGTAACCAGCATCCAACCGCGTCGCCGTCCTAAAAAAGGTAATCTGACCAAATCAATGACGGGAGACCAGATAAATTTCCAAGTGAAAGGCAGCCCGATAAGTGCCATCAGGCCGATGGTTTTCAAATCGACATGTTCGCTGCGCAACCATGCCGGAATCAGGTTGATCAGAAAATAAAGCGGCAGCCCCGAAGTGAAGCCTGTAAAGATACAAATCAGCATACTGCGCGAGAAAATTCGCTGCATAGTGCTGGGTTGGGGTGCGGTTGTCATAGTGGAATCAATAAAAAAGAAAAGGGATATTGTAGCAAAGATGGGGGATATGGCGAATGAGCTTCTGCTATCTTTATTGAATAAAGGCCGTCTGAAACTTTGACAAATTAAGTTTCAGACGGCCTTTTGTTGGAACAAGCCGATAGGTTTTTGAAATGTCCGTAAGACAGGCAGATATGTTTGTTTTACGGATATTTTATTTTCAGACGGCCTTCGATCTTGCGTTGCAGTTGCGGTAGAAGGCAATCAGACCGTTGGTGGAGCTGTCGTGTGCCGGCGTGCCGCGTTCGAGTTCGGGCTCGATGGTTTTAGCCAGTTCTTTACCGTATTCCACGCCCCATTGGTCGAAGGGGTTGATACGCCAAATCACGCCCTGAACAAAGGTGCGATGTTCGTAGGCTGCCATCAGCATGCCGAGGTTGAAAGGTGTCAGGCTGTCGATGAGCAGGCTGTTGCTCGGACGGTTGCCGGGGAATTCTTTTTGCGGTGCAAGGCGGTCGCGTTCATCTTGGGACAGGGCGGCCAATTCGACTTGTACTTCGTCTAAGGTCTTGCCTTTCATCAGCGCTTCGGCTTGTGCGAAGGCGTTGGCAACGGTAAAGCGGTGTTGGCGGTGGTTGCCGTAGATTGTGGTCATGGGGACGATAAAGTCGACGGGAATCAGACGCGTGCCTTGGTGCAGAAGCTGGAAGTAGGCATGTTGGCAGTTGACACCTTCATCACCAAAGACAATGCCGCCGGTAGTGCAGGAAACGGGTTGACCGTCTGAAGTACGCTGTTTGCCGAGGCTTTCCATATCGAGCTGGTTGAGCCACGGGGTAAAGAGGCGCATGTTGTGGCTGTATGGGACAACGGTTTGGCCGTCTGAATGTTGGAAGTTGTTGTACCAAACGTTGATGAGTGCCATCAGGACGGGAATATTGCGGCGGAATGGCGTTTCGAAGAAATGGGTATCCATCGCGTGTGCGCCAGCCAGCATTTTGCGGAACGCTTTTTCGCCGACGGCAACCATCAGTGGCAGGCCAATGGGCGACCAGACGGAATAGCGGCCGCCGACCCAGTCGGACATGGCAAAGACTTTGTCGGGGGAGATACCGAAATTTTGGGCTGCGGCCACATCGGCGGAAATGGCGCAGAAGTGGCGGTAGATGCCGGAATCAGGCAAACCTGCATCACGGTACCAAGTACGCGCCGCATAGGCATTAAGCAGGGTTTCCGGTGTGCGGAACGATTTGCTGGCAATGCTGAATACGGTGGTTTCGGGGTTGAGGCCGAGAAGGGTTTGGGTCAGGTCGGCATCATCGGAGTTGCTGACAAAGTGGACGCGGATGTTTTGCCAATAGGGTTGTAGAGCCTGTGTGGCCATGCGCGGGCCTAAATCGGAGCCGCCGATGCCGATGTGAACCAGGTCGGTAATCGGTTTGCCGGTAATGCCTGCGTGGGTGCCGTCTAGGAGTTGGCGTGCGAATTCGAGGGTGCGGTTGAGTTCGTGATGAACTTTGGACACGATGTTTTCGCCGTCGACGTAAACAGGTTTGGCATTGGCAGGCAGGCGTAGGGCAGTGTGGAGGACGGCACGGTGTTCGCTGGTGTTGATTTTTTCACCGCTGCTCATGGCCTGCATATATTGTGGCAAATCGGCCGCTTCGGCCAGTTGGCACAATAAATCAAGGGTATTTTCATCTAGGCGGTTTTTACTGTAATCAAATAACAAACCATGCAGAATTTCGTGCATATTATTGAAACGTTCGGCATCTGCGGCGAAGCGTTCGCGCAGGGTAACGTGTTGCGTATCGGCATGATAGGCTTCCAAGGCCTGCCATGCGTCTGAGTATGCGGTCATCTCGTTTCCTTAGTATGTAACGGTAAAATAAGCAGGATAGATAGGTATTTCCTGCTTTTTTGTAGTGGCTTGTAGTTTAACAAATTTGAACAGATTTTGGGAGATGGTAGGGTCGGTTTTGTTTAAGAAATGTATGCAAAATGCAATAGAAACGGTTGATTATCATCAAGTTTCTGTAAAAAAGGGGGTATGACACCGATGTCTGCTGTGTTATCCTATGTAACATTATTGAAATCTTGTCGGGACGGGTCCGTAAGATGGCTACAATTTATGATGTCGCTGCTTATGCCGGGGTATCTCCCAAGACGGTCAGCCGGGTGATTAACGGCGATGCGCCGGTCAGTGATAAAACCCGTTCCAAAGTAGAAACAGCGATTGCTGCTTTGGGCTATATCCCGTCTTCTGCGGCGCGGATTATGCGGTCACACCGTTCCGGATTGGTCGGTCTGATTACCGGCGCCATTTCACGGACAGGCGAGAATACGGGCGGACACGGTATACCGGATATGTTCTTGATTAAGGGCATTCAGCAGCAGATTCGTGCACAAGGCAAGATTTTGATGATTGCTGACATCGACAATAAGCCGGGTCAGCCCGGTCAGATGGAGCCGCTGATTCGTACCTTTATGGAGCATCGTGCCGAGGGGATTTTATATGTGGCAGGTTTCCATCAGGAAGTATTGTTGCCGGAAGTGCCCAACCGTTGCCCGATGGTGTTGGTCAACTGTTTTGATTTGGCAGGTACGCCGTCGGTTTTGCCGGATGACGAAGCAGGGCAGTATGGCTTGGTGCGCCGGATTATCCAAAGCGGACACAAACGGATTGCTTATGTGACTTTGCAGCCGGGCGTGGAAGCGACGAGATTGAGATTGGCCGGATACCGCCGTGCTTTGGCTGATGCGGATATTGTCTTCGATCCTGATTTGGTGCAAACTGGTTATCCTGACTTCAGCAATGACAGCAGATCTTTGATTTCGGCTATTTTGAAACTGTTGTCTTTGCCGCTTCCGCCGACGGTAATTTGCTGCGGTAACGATGAAATGGCCGTGCGCGTGTACGGGATTTTGAGGACGCGCGGCGTGCGGGTTCCCGAGCAAGTCTCTGTTGCCGGATATGATAACCACAGCGCGATTGCGGAGACGCTGTTTCCGCCGTTGACCAGTACCGAACTGCCGTATCTGCGTATGGGCGCGATGGCGGCGGATTTGCTGTTCCAATACATCGAACATCCGAACGGCTCGGTTCAGTCAGTCAAGGTCGTTGGGGAAACCATCTGGCGTCAGTCTGTGATTAATAAATAGTTTCAGACGGCCTGAAAATAATAAGCTTTAAACAACACAAACACACATCAAAATAAGATTCATGCAAACGGCCAAAATAAAGGCCGTCTGAAAACGGAGTTGCCTCAGTAAAAAGGGCAGCCCAAATACAATAAAAGCGTCATACTGCTGAAATTGGAGTTTGTTGTTTCCATAGTTTATTACCCAGGAGTAGCCTTCCTATGAAAATCTCCCCACAAGTGGCGATGACACTTCGCCAGATTATGCTGATGAACTTCGGTTTCTTCGGTATTCAATATAGCTTCGGGTTGCAGCAAACTGCGATTAATCCGATTTTCAGCTTTCTTCATGCCGACCCGAGCCAATTGCCGATTTTGAATATGGCAGGTCCGATTACCGGTTTGCTGGTGCAGCCGATGATTGGTGCGATGAGTGACCGCACTTGGGTGCCTGGATTGGGCCGCCGCCGTCCGTATTTCTTGATTGGTGCCATCGGTTGCAGCCTCTGTCTCTTTATCTATCCGCACGTTACCGCATTGTGGGTGGCCGTATTGCTGCTGTGGCTCTTGGACATTAGTAACAACACTGCAATGGAACCTTTCCGTGCCTTTATTGCCGATACGGTTCCTGAACATCAGCAATCTACCGGTTTCTTGATGCAGTCTGTGTTTACCGGTTTGGGTATTACACTGGCCAACCTTTCCCTCTACATCTTCCAGCAAATCGGCTGGTTGCAACAAACCTCCGAAGCGGGCATTCCGTATTGGGTATTCGGTTCGTTTTATATTGGTGCGGTCTGCTCCATCGGTTCGGTTTTGGTTACCGTTTTATCAACGGCTGAACGCGAGCCTAGTCCTGCAGAAATGGCGGCCATTAAAGCGCAACCAAGCGGTCCGGCGCATGCCGTTAAAGATATTATCGTTGCTGTCCGCGAAATGCCGACTGCCCTGTGGCAACTGGCCTTGGTGTATCTCTTCCAATGGTACGCACTCTTCATCTACTGGCAATATATTTCCCATAGTATCGTTCAATCCGTTTGGGATTCGACTGTTGAAAATACCGAAGCGTATAGTCAAGCGGTTGCATGGACCGGTTTGGTAAACGGTTTCTACAACGTGGTAACCTTTATCTCCGCTTTCGGCCTGATGTGGATGGCGCGCAAATACGCTGCCAAATATGTTCACGCCTTTGCCGTTACCCTTGCTGCGCTGGCTTTGCTCACCATTCCGCACATCAGCAACAAATACCTGATGTTTGCGCCGATGATTGGTTTCGGTGTCGGCTGGGCAAGTATGATGGGCGTGCCGTTTATGATTGTGGTCGGCTCTATCCCTAAAGAACGTTACGGCGTGTACATGGGTATTGTGAACATGATGATTGTGATTCCAATGCTGATTGAAACCGTATCTTTCGGCTGGGTGTACAAAACCTTCTTGGGTTCAAACCCTGCCAACGCGATGACTTTTGCCGGTGTTTTCCTTGCCATCGCCGCCGCGTTGACCTTAACCATTAAAACTGCGGCCAAACCGGCTACTGCAGAATAATAAAGTTTGATTTAAAAACAAAATGAAAAGGCCGTCTGAAACATGAAATGGTTTCAGACGGCCTTTTTTGTCGAAGCGGATTCCATTTACTGACCTGATTCGGTAAGCCTTATTGTCGCTGTACTACCGTTCATCACTCAAATTGGCTATGACTACCGATTTTGCTTTACAATATCTTCTTTAATTTATTTCGTTTTACCATCCTGATGACAGAACACATTTCCGCTCCAAGCCCATCTCCTATCGGCGAAGACTACCTGCTGTTAGGTCAATACGCCGAACGCGCCTATCTCGAATACGCCATGAGCGTGGTCAAAGGCCGCGCGCTGCCTGAAGTTTCAGACGGCCAAAAGCCTGTACAACGACGTATTTTGTTTGCCATGCGCGATATGGGTTTGACGGCAGGTGCGAAGCCGGTGAAATCGGCGCGTGTGGTTGGCGAGATTTTGGGTAAATACCACCCGCACGGCGACAGTTCCGCCTATGAGGCGATGGTCCGCATGGCGCAGGATTTTACCTTGCGCTATCCCTTAATCGACGGCATCGGAAACTTCGGTTCGCGTGATGGCGACGGAGCGGCGGCGATGCGTTATACCGAAGCGCGGCTGACGCCGATTGCGGAATTGCTGTTGTCCGAAATCAATCAGGGGACGGTGGATTTTGTGCCGAACTACGACGGCGCGTTTGACGAGCCGCTGCACCTGCCAGCCCGTCTGCCTATGGTCTTGCTCAACGGCGCATCAGGCATTGCGGTGGGCATGGCGACTGAAATCCCATCACACAATTTAAACGAAGTCACGCAGGCGGCGATTGCGCTGTTGAAAAAGCCGACGCTGGAAACCGCCGACCTGATGCAATACATTCCTGCGCCCGATTTTGCCGGCGGTGGTCAAATCATCACGCCGGCGGATGAATTACGCCGCATTTACGAAACCGGCAAAGGCAGCGTGCGCGTGCGTGCGCGTTATGAAATCGAGAAGCTGGCGCGCGGACAGTGGCGCGTGATTGTGACCGAGCTGCCGCCGAACGCCAATTCCGCCAAAATCCTTGCTGAAATCGAAGAACAAACCAACCCGAAACCGAAAGCAGGCAAGAAGCAGCTCAACCAAGACCAGCTCAACACCAAAAAGCTGATGCTGGATTTAATCGACCGCGTGCGCGACGAATCAGACGGCGAACATCCTGTGCGCCTTGTATTTGAACCAAAATCCAGCCGCATCAATACCGATACATTCATCAACACGCTGATGGCGCAGACTTCGCTGGAAGGCAATGTCTCCATGAACTTGGTGATGATGGGTTTGGACAACCGTCCCGCGCAGAAAAACCTGAAAACGATTTTGCAGGAATGGCTAGATTTCCGCATCGTAACCGTAACACGCCGTCTGAAATTCCGTTTGAACCAAGTGGAAAAACGGCTGCACATCCTTGAAGGCCGTCTGAAAGTCTTTCTGCACATTGACGAAGTGATTAAAGTCATCCGCGAATCAGACGATCCGAAAGCCGACCTGATGGCGGCGTTCGGATTGACCGAAATCCAAACCGAAGACATTTTGGAAATCCGCCTGCGCCAGTTGGCGCGTTTGGAAGGTTTCAAACTCGAAAAAGAATTGAACGAATTGCGCGAAGAACAAGGTCGTCTGAATATCCTTTTGGGCGACGAAAACGAAAAACGCAAGCTGATTATCAAAGAGATGCAGGCGGACATGAAGCAGTTTGGCGACGCGCGCCGCACGCTGGTGGAAGAAGCCGGACGCGCCGTGCTGACGCAAACCACCGCCGACGAACCCATCACGCTGATCCTGTCGGAAAAAGGCTGGATACGCAGCCGCGCCGGACACAACCTCGATTTGAGCCAAACCGCGTTCAAAGAAGGCGATCGTCTCAAACAAACCCTTGAAGGCCGCACCGTTTTACCCGTCGTCATCCTGGATTCATTGGGCAGAACCTACACGCTCGATGCCGCCGAAATCCCCGGAGGACGCGGCGACGGCGTACCGGTTTCATCCTTAATCGAGCTGCAAAACGGCGCGAAACCCGTCGCCATGCTCACCGGCCAGCCCGAACAGCATTACTTGCTTTCAGGCAGCGGCGGCTACGGCTTTATCACCAAGTTGGCCGATATGGTCGGACGCGTGAAAGCGGGTAAAGTGGTGATGACCGTGGACAGCGGCGAGACCGTCCTGCCGCCGGTTGCCGTCTATGCTTCTTCGCTGATCAATCCCGACTGCAAAGTCGTACTGGCCAGCAGCGACCACCGCCTCTTGGCGTTTTCCATCGGCGAGCTTAAAGTCATGCCTAAAGGCCGCGGTTTGCAGCTGATGTCGTTGGCTGATGGTGCATCTTTGGAACACATTATGGTGACGACTTCTCCTGAATTTACCGTTGTATCGGTCGGCCGACGCGGTGCAGAACATCAGGAAAAACTGCGTATTGCCGATATTGACGGCAAACGCGGTAAAAAAGGCAAGGTATTGGAAATATCAGGCCGTCTGAAAAGTTTGTCCTGAAACAAGAACAAATATATCTAAATAAATTAAATTTATACGACATTGCATGATAATAAAAAAAGGTTCATTTATGAACAGAGCCAATCTTCAAGAACTGGGTAATCTGAGGGAGCGGATTCCCGGTGTAATCAACATTGCCCGAATAGCCATCGTCTTACCGCTTTTGGTTTTGCACGCTTTCGGCAGCTACACGGGTGGCAACCTGATTGGCATTTCGTTGCCGGACGTTGAGTTTTATATCTGGGTAACGCTGTATTTCCTCCTGATTATGCTCTCCGTGTTCCGCCCGGGCTGGCAGTGGCAGTCTTTGGATTTGCCCAATGCCAGTGCCGTGGTCGACATCACCATGATGATGGTTTTGGTGTATATCTCCGGCGGTACGGCTTCCGGTTTCGGGATTTTGGTTTTGCCGTTTGTTGCTACGTCGTGTCTGCTTAGTTATGGCCACTACCCTATGCTGTATGCAGGCTATACGGCCATGCTGTTTATTTTGAACCTGTTTTTAGACGGCAGCATGCGTTTCGATTCGTTTAATTGGGACGCGAAATCAATGGTGAATTCTTCGATGCTGATCGGCGCAGGCTATCTGGTGGCGATGCTGACATCGTTTGCTGCCCGTTATCTGGAGCAGGCCACAGAGTCCGCCAGCCGTCATCAACTGGCCTACCGCCGTATTAGCGGCTTGAACCATTTGGTTTTGAACCGCGTACAGGAAGCGGTTGTGGTGATTGATGCGACCCAACGCGTGTGGCTGTTTAACAAACAGGCAAAAATCTATTTCCCCAGCCTGATTATCGATCAGCAGGAAATCGTGTTTGGCGAACTGGTAGCACGTTGGCAGCGCCAACCCGACAAACCTTTTGAAACCGATATCCATATTTTCCAACACGCCATGCACGTTCGAGCCGTTCCGCTGATTCAGGAGCAGACCGAGCTGCTGATGTTGTATGTCCGCTCATTGCGTGAAGTGGCTGCGGAGGCCATGTCCACCAAGCTGACTTCGCTCGGACAGTTGACTGCCAACCTTGCCCACGAAATCCGCAACCCGATGTCCGCCATCCGTCATGCCAGCGATTTGTTGCAAGAGGGTGATGAGGCAGATCCGCTCAAGGCCAAGCTCTACAACATCATCGACAGCAATATCCAACGTATCGACAAGATGTTGGAAGACGTATCCCTGCTTAACAAACGAGACAACATCAGCCGCCAGCCGATTAATCTGATGAAATTTTGGTTGGAATTCAAGCAGGAATTTACCTTAAACAATCCCGATGCCATCGGCTGTCTGCGCATGAATATGGACGGCAACAACCTGACCGTATTGGTTGACTCCATGCACTTGCAGCAAGTGATGTGGAACTTGTGCAACAACGCTTGGCGACACAGCCGTCAGGACGAAAACGCCATTACCGTTCTTATCCGCTCTAGCGGCAGGATGCATATTTCCATCGTAGTGGCGGACAACGGCAAAGGCGTGCCGCCCGATGTACGAAATCATCTGTTCGAGCCGTTTTACACCACCGAAAAACAAGGCACCGGCTTGGGGCTTTACGTCGCACGCGAGTTGGCACACGCCAATATGGGGCAGCTGCATTATCACCCTGAAATGAACGGGTTTGAACTGATTTTACCGAAGGAGCAAGCGCAGGATGAATAAATTGCAAGAGCCGGTTTTGGTTGTCGATGACGAGGCAGACATCCGCGACCTGATGGAAATGACCCTGATGAAAATGGGTCTGCGCGTCGATACTGCGGCTGGTGTTGAAGAAGCCAAAGACAGGCTAGACAACAACGATTATTCACTGGTGTTGACCGATATGCGTATGCCCGACGGCTCAGGCCTCGAGGTTGTCCAATACATTGATGAACTGATGCTCGACACGCCCGTCGCCGTGATTACGGCTTTCGGTAATGCCGACCAAGCCGTTGAAGCCTTGAAAGCAGGGGCGTTTGATTATCTGCAAAAACCGATTACGCTGTCGCAGTTGCGTTCATTGGTTAAATCGGCAGTATCGGTTTCCGACAATACTGCCGAACCCACGCCGTCTGAAAAAGTCAAATCGCAGCCTGCGCCTGTTTCTGCCGCCCTGTATAAACCCGAACCTCAGCCGGTCAAGCCTGTCGTTACGCCTCCTAAGAGTGTACAGAGCGAATTTAACCGGCCTTTGACTGTTCCGGAAGGGCTCAATTCCTTAAAAGAGCGTTTTTCGGCTGGCAGCATCAATCATGCTCTGCAACAAGATGCACCTATATTGGAAGGCGAGGACGATATGCCGCGCCTGTTGGGTACTTCGCCGCAAATGGTCGAAGTGCGCCACCTGATTCGCAGATTGGCCCACAGCCTTGTTCCTGTTTATATCTCCGGCGAGTCCGGTACGGGTAAAGAGCAGGCGGCGCGCACGATTCACGAGCTGTCCGACCGCGCTGACAAACCGTTTATTGCCGTCAACTGCGGAGCCATTCCTGAAAACCTGATGGAAAGCGAATTTTTCGGCTACAAAAAAGGCAGCTTTACCGGCGCGGATCAAGACCGTTTAGGTTTTTTCCAACACGCTGACGGCGGCACTTTGTTCCTTGACGAAGTTGCCGATTTGCCGCTTGCCATGCAGGTCAAACTCCTGCGCGCCATTCAAGAAAAAGCCGTGCGCCGTATCGGCGATGCGCGGGAAACCTCTGTGGATGTGCGCATTATTTGTGCAACCCATAAAAACCTCGAAGCTTTGGTTGAAAGCGGCGCATTCCGTCAGGACTTGTATTACCGCCTCAACGTTGTCACCCTGCACATGCCGCCTTTGCGCGAAATGCGCGAAGACTTGGGCGCACTGATTCTGTATCTGTTGTATAAACACCGTCACGGCAATCAAACCTACAAACTCAGCCCGAAAGCCCAAGAAGCCCTGTTGCATTACAGCTACCCCGGCAACTTCCGCGAGTTGGAAAATATCCTTGAACGCGCCGTTGCGTTGACGGTAGGCCAAGTGATACAAGTGGACGACTTGCAGATTCAAAACGCCCCACAGGTTAAGGCTGAACGCAGCGGCTTTTCCTTTGACGATATTGCCGAACCTGACGCGCGCGAAACCACGCTCAATCACAGCCCCATTCCGCCGTTTGATCCGCGTACCATGCAGATACAGGATTACCTCGACCAAGTGGAACGCAGTATCATCGAGCAGGCTTTGCAGCAAACCCGTTACAACCGTACCCAAGCCGCCAAACTTTTGGGCATCAGCTTCCGCTCTATGCGCTACCGCATGGAACGCTTGGACATCAATTAAAACGTTCAGACGGCCTGAGTTTTCAAGGCCGTCTGAAACATAAGCCTTATGTACAAGATTTATTTTGACGAAACCGCATCTGCCGAACTTCGCAGCCTTACCGAGCCGTTCGGGTTGACCGTTATCGACCGGCAGCCTGAAGAAGGCAGTTTCCTTATCGCTGACGAAAGCGGCATCAGTTTGTGCCGCGCCGGTGAAAAAGGCCGTGTCCGCGTTGATTTTGATGGCGGTGCCGCCCATTATCGGCGCACTAAAGGCGGAGGCGAGTTGATTGCCAAAGCAGTCAACCACACTGTACAACCGACTGTCTGGGACGCTACCGGCGGACTGGGGCGCGACAGTTTTGTGCTTGCCTCGTTGGGTTTGAATGTACACACTTTTGAACAAAATCCTGCGGTTGCCTGTCTACTTTCAGACGGCCTCAATAGGGTGGGGCAAAGTGAAGAGACACGGGAGATTGCCCAACGCATTACTTTGCATTTCGGCAATTCCGTTGATTTGATGCAGGAATTGGCAATGGAAAACGGTATGCCCGATGTAGTGTACCTCGACCCGATGTATCCGGAGCGTCGCAAAACCGCCGCTGTGAAAAAAGAAATGGCTTACTTTCACGACTTGGTCGGCTCGGCACAAGACGAAGCCGAGTTATTGGACGCAGCATTGAATACCGCCAAAAAACGCATTGTCGTCAAACGCCCGCGCTTGGGCGAATTTCTCGATGGGCGCAAACCTGCTTATCAATACACCGGCAAAAGCACGCGGTTTGACGTTTACCTTCCGACAAGGCCGTCTGAAGACTAGAAGCAAACTTGCAACATATCAAAAGAAGCCGCCGACGTTATCAGCGCGGCGGCAAAGTGTGCTATAAATACCTTTTCCCAAACTTCATTGGAGCAAACTATCATGGAATTAGTATTCATCCGTCACGGACAAAGCGAATGGAACGCGAAAAACCTTTTCACCGGCTGGCGCGACGTCAAGTTGAGTGAGCAAGGTTTGGCAGAAGCCGCCGCAGCAGGTAAAAAGCTGAAAGAAAAAGGCTATGAATTCGACATCGCCTTTACTTCCGTCCTGACCCGCGCCATCAAAACCTGTAACATCGTTTTGGAAGAATCCGACCAACTGTTTGTTCCGCAAATCAAATCATGGCGTTTGAACGAGCGCCACTACGGCCAGCTGCAAGGTTTGGATAAAAAACAAACCGCAGAAAAATACGGCGACGAGCAAGTCCATATCTGGCGCCGCAGCTACGACACCCTGCCTCCGCTGCTCGATCCTAAAGACCCGCATTCCGCCCACAACGACCGCCGCTATGCCAACCTGCCTAGCGATGTTATTCCCGATGGCGAAAACCTCAAAGTTACCCTCGAGCGCGTCCTGCCTTTCTGGGAAGATCAAATCGCTCCGGCCATCCTGAGCGGCAAACGTGTTTTGGTTGCGGCACACGGCAACTCTCTGCGCGCGTTGGCCAAACACATCGAAGGCATTTCCGACGAAGACATCATGGGCTTGGAAATTCCGACCGGCCAGCCGCTGGTGTACAAATTGGACGAAAACCTGAAAGTGGTTGAGAAATTCTACCTGTAAGGTAAAAGGAAAAAGGACGTGGCGGACACGTCCTTTTTTGTATTTGTCTGTTTGAGGCCGTCTGAAAGCAATTGATGCGGGCGAAATGAAAAAAGGACGCGTAAAGCGTCCTTGATGGAGATTAAACCCTGTATTACTGGTTTTTCTCGATAACTTCTTTGAGGTGGGGCATAGGGCTGTAACCGCTTTGGCTGCGGCCGTTAGGGAAGACCAGGGTCGGCGTGCCGTTGAAGCCGAATTGTTCGCCCAATGAAGTGGTTTCCGCAACAGGGTTTTCGCAGTTTGCTTTGCCGCTTGGGAGTTTGCCTTTGCGCATCCAGTCGGTCCATGCTTGGGTCGGATTAGGTTGGCACCACAACAGCTCGGCTTTGCGCGCGGCATCAGGGTGCAGGCTCGGAATCGGCATCATGAAGGTGTAAATCGTGATGTCGGTCATTTTTTCAAATTCATGCTCCAAGCGTTTGCAGAACGGGCAGTCCGGATCGGAGAAAACGGCGACTTTCAGTTTGCCGTTGCCGCGCACTTCTTTGATGGCTTTGTCCAAAGGCAGGGAAGCGAAGTCGATTTTGTTCAAATCGGCGGCGCGTTCTTCAGTCAGGCTTTGGCGCGTGTTGACGTTGATGAGGTCGCCGACGAGCATATAGTCGCCTTTGGCATCGGTATAGATGATTTGTTTGCCGCTGACAACAACTTCGTAAATGCCTTTAATCGGTGTTTCACTAACGCTCAAAACTTTCAAATCTTGGGCGGCATAGACTTTTTCCAAACGCGCTTTCAAAGAAGCGGCAACGGATTTGTCGGCAGGCGCTTCCGCTTTGGCAGCCGGCGCAGGCGCGGCGTTGGCGTTGGATACGGCAGGTTGACCGCATGCCAACAAAGGAAGGACGGCAAACGGTGTTAAGATTTTGATTAACTTGGTTTTCATGCGAGAGACTTGCGTGTGTTAAAAGTAAGGCATTGTATCAAACCTCTGTCATGCCTGCATTGTATTGAGGCTCAATTTATCGTCTGAAAATAGCTTTCGGCTGTTAAAATACGAAAAAATGATTTGATTGTTTGTATGATTTACCACCGCATCGCTGTGAACGTGCCGCTTTCAGACGGCCTTTTGACTTATTCGCATTCCGAGCCGCTCCCTCCGGGAACGCGGGTGCTTGTGCCTTTCCGCAATAAAACCGTGGTCGGGATTGTGTGGGAAACGGATATTGCGCCCGATATGGACGCGGCGCGGATTTTGAGTGTTCAGACGGCCTTTGTGGAAGAAAAGCCATTGCCTCAAAGCTGGCGTGATTTGTTGGCGTTTACGTCGCGTTATTACCACTATCCGACGGGGCAGGCGGTGTTTGCCGCGCTGCCGCAGGGTTTGAAGGAAACGCGCGCGGTGGAAATGCCGCGGCCGCCGTTGTTTTACGCGCTGAACGAAGCGGGCAGGGCGCAAACGCCGCCGCCGGCGCGGTTCAATAAAAAAGCGGCTTTGTGGGACGCGTTGCTGTCGGGCGGGATGACGATGGCGGCGTTGAAGCAAGTGAACGCGCAGGCGGCGAAATTAATCGAAGATTGGGCGGAACAGGGTTGGATTGAAACGACGAAAGCGGCGCAGTCTGCTTTAAGGCCGTACCACGGGCAGGCTTCGCACTCTGAATTTGTATTAAACGCCGACCAGCAGAAGGCTTCCGATGAAATTCAGACGGCCTTTGGCAAATTCCAGCCGTTTTTGCTGTACGGCATTACCGGCAGCGGCAAGACCGAAGTGTATTTCGATGCGATGGCGAAAGTGTTGGCGCAGGGGCGGCAGGTGTTGTTTTTGTTGCCCGAAATCAACCTCACGCCGCAGCTTTTGAAGCGGGTGGAAGACCGTTTTGCCGACGTACCGACCGCCGTGTTGCACAGCCAGATGGCGGCAGGCAGGCGCACGCAGGATTATTTGCGCGCGATGTTGGGGCAGGCGAAATTGGTCATCGGCACGCGGCTGGCGGTGTTCACACCGATGGATGATGTCGGGCTGATTGTGGTCGATGAGGAACACGACGGCTCGTTCAAACAGGACAACGAATTGCGCTACCACGCCCGCGATTTGGCGGTGTGGCGGGCGAAGCAGAGCGGCTGTCCCATCATATTGGGCAGCGCCACGCCCAGCTTGGAGAGCTGGCACAAAGCGCAAAGCGGCGCGTACCGCCTGCTGCAACTGACCGAACGCGCCCATACCGCCGCGCAATTGCCGCAAGTGGAAATACTTAATGTAGGCCGTCTGAAACTCGACAACGGCTTCTCGCCGCAAGCCTTGCAGCTTTTGAAACAGAATTTTGAAGCGGGCGGCATGTCGCTGGTGTACCTCAACCGTCGCGGCTTCGCGCCCGCGCTGTTTTGCGGCGACTGCGGCCATACCTTCGGCTGCCCGAACTGTTCCGCCAAAATGGTGCTGCACCAACGCGCCCGCCAACTGCGCTGCCACCACTGCGACCACCGTGAACCCATCCCGTTCAAATGCCCCGACTGCGGCAACCAAGACCTGACCGCCGTCGGACACGGCACACAGCGCGTCGAAGAAACCCTGCGCGTCTTCCTGCACAAGGCCGCCGTCGTCCGTGTCGACAGGGACAGCACTGCGCACAAAAACGACTGGGCGGATTTGTACCGCCGCATCGCAGACAACGAAATCGATATTCTGGTCGGTACGCAGATGCTCGCCAAAGGCCATGATTTCGCGCGGCTCAACCTTGTTATCGTGTTGAACGCCGATGGCAGCCTGTACAGCGCGGACTTTCGCGCGCCGGAAAGACTGTTCGCCGAGCTGATGCAGGTGTCCGGCAGGGCGGGGCGTGCCGACAAACCCGGCAAGGTGTTGATACAAACCCAACTGCCCGAACATCCCGTCTTCGCCGCCGTCAAAGCGCAGGACTACGCCGTGTTTGCCGAAAACGAATTGAACGAACGGCAAATGTTCGCCATGCCGCCTTTCGGTTTTCAGACGGCCGTCCGTGCCGATGCGCCGCGCTTTGCCGATGCGATGGAATTTCTCAACACCGCCAAAGAAACCCTCGCTCCGCTTTTGCCCGAAAGCGTCTCCCAGTTTGGTGCCGCTCCGATGCTGATGGTGCGCCTTGCCGAACGCGAACGTGCGCAAGTTTTCCTCGAATCGACATCCCGACAAGATTTGCACCGTGCCGTGAGTTTGTGGGTGCAGGTGTTGCAGCAAAACCGCGACGGTAAAATCAGATGGTCGGTGGACGTTGATGTGCAAGAGGCTTGATTGAAATGGCTCAATCAATAAGGAAATAAAAGGCCGTCTGAAAATCTGTTTTCAGACGGCCTTAAGTTTTTGAATCGGTTTAGAAGAATTTTGCAGCTATATAGCCGAGTGCAAGCAGGCTCAAAACGGCGAATACGATAGCCATTGTAAGCAGGAACTGTGTTTTCTTCCTCGCTGCAAGTGCTGCCAGCTCAGGATTTTGGTCTAACTCTTCGCGTAGTTGGGATTCCAACTCGGCACGGATTTTCTTGCGCAGCTTTTTCTCTTCCTGCTCGCGCTCGTATTTGAGCTTGTGGGCAATTTCGGTTTGTTTTTTATGCTCGAAAGAGATTTTTTCCTGCCATTCAATGCGCTTACGCTGGATGGCCAGCTCATTTTTTTCTGTCAAATCAAAGTGGCAGGTTTTACATTCCTGTGCATCTAGTTCGTCAATAATCGTCATGCAGACGGGGCATTGGATAGGGTCGGGAGTATTGGCTGCCGACATAGTTTCTTCTTCAACTGCTTCCAATTCCATAGACTGACGGACGATCACGTCCAAACCCAAATAGCTGAAGTAATGCTGCGCATTTTCGCGCTCATCTTGGGTACATTTTTCGGCCACAATCGCTTGCGGACGCTCAGCCAAGGCTTGAATCAGGCTCTCGACTTCGTTTTCGGGCAGGTTCTCATACAGGCAGGCGTGGATGAGCTCCCTATCCGTGTTCGGCGGATAGGAAACGTATACGTCGAAAAATTTTTCTTGTTTGCTCATTGATATCCCATGAGTATTTCGACTGCGTCAACCAAATGGGTTTAGCCTAAGGTTTTGTTATTGTGTTTGAGCTGTTTTGGCTTATGATACGAGCCAAAACAGAGGCTGCAGTCTCAGGCAGACCAGGTACGGTTTGCCTTTGTGTCGTTAATCGGCTGGACAATAATTTTTTATTTATATGGAAACATACATGTCCAATGTTATGTCTATTGTAGAGTAAATATTCACGCCCGATATTATTATTATAAAGTAAATCTAAAATTGTTTAAAATAAATTCACACAAAAGGCCGTCTGAAGATACAGACGGCCTGTTTTTGTGGCAAAAACGGATTGTTTATACGGAGAAGGACGAACCGCAACCGCAAGTTGTCTCTGCATTCGGATTGCGGATGACGAATTGAGAACCTTGCAGGCTTTCGGTGTAGTCGATTTCCGCACCAACCAAATATTGGTAGCTCATCGGGTCAACCAAGAACGTCAGGCCGTTTTTCTGGATTTCAAAATCGTCGTCATTTTTGATTTCGTCAAAGGTAAAACCGTATTGGAAGCCGGAGCAACCGCCGCCGTTGACGAATACGCGCAATTTCAGGTCGGGATTGTTCTCTTCGGCAATCAGGTCGGCAACTTTGGTGCAGCAGCTGTCAGTAAAGATAATAGGGCTTTCGTCTGACATGATGTGATTCCTTTTATATGAATATTTTTACTATTGTCGCGCAAACCGTTAGTCAAGGCAAGTTTGTGCAGACAGGGTCTGCCAGCTTACATGGAGGGCATGGCAGAAATTTCAAGCACCAGTATGTCAGATTTAGATGCTTCTGCCAAACCATTCTACACGGCCGATGATGGCAACGTCGTCGGTCGGGTTTTTCAAGTCGATTTCAAAAGTAGGGTAGGCCTCGTTGGCAGAAATGACGTTGACGATGCCGCCGGGTATCAGTTGCAAGCGTTTGACCAAAAGGTTTTCGTTAAGGCGTAAAACATAGAGGCCGTCGCGCGGCGTGGTTTGGCCGTGGTTGATGAGGATGGTGTCGCCATCATTCAGCACGCCTTCCATCGAGTCGCCTTTGACTGAGATAACGGAAAGGTTTTTGATGTCGCGCGTCACATAATTTTCTATCCAATAGCGTCGGAACGCCATGGCGAACATGGGCTGTTCATCGCCGACGAGCTGGCCGTGTCCGGCCGCTGCTTGGATGTCGTAACGCGGTACGAAGACAAATTCGTCTATATCGACAGGGTTGCCCAGTGTGTCGGTTGCTGTGGCTTTTGGGGCTTCGGAATCGGGGAAGGGAGAACCTTCGCCTGTCAAAAGCCAGTCTATGCTACAGCCTTTAAGTTGTTTGATTTTTTTTAGCGTTTCCGATTTCGGCAGGCCGCCTTCGTTCCAGATACGGCTGAATCCGGCGATGGTCATATCAATGTCGGCGGCGATCTTGGCTTGGCGGGCTTCATCTTTCCATAAGAAAGCCAGGCGGTCTTTAAAGGTATCCATGTTTATGCCTTTATGGAGGTATGTTTTTTATATGGTTTGGACGATTTGAGTGTATTTTACCTTAGTTTTTATAAAATTGTAAGAAAAAAATTACCTAACCTAAGAAAAAGTATTGCACATTCTATTTTTTCTTAGTATTATTCGTTTTGTCTTAGATGAATCGATATTTCTAGTTTTATATTTGATTTTTCTTAGTTTGGTTTTATTTGGTTTAGTTTTTCTGACTTGAACCTGCTATGTGATTATGATGAGAGGTGTGAAATGACTCGTTCGCGTAAAAATATTTTTTGGGTGCTGCTGGCGTTGGTGCTGGGTTTTTTTGCCCTGCCTTTCGGATCTTCGGAAGCGCATGAAGCGGACGGTAATTTGACGGCTTCGGAATGCGAACGCTTGGGCAGTTTGAGTCTGGATCAGATGGACGGCAGGCTGCTTGCCTTCGCCAAAGAATGCGATATGGTGGAGGCTACCCACGATTGGGAGCAACAGTACGGCAACTTGAATGAAGAAGAAATGCTTGCCGGCGTGGTGTATGAGTGATGTTTGTGAATAAATTGATAAAGGCCGTCTGAAAAACCATTGTTTCAGACGGCCTTGTGTTTTTAATAAGGATGATATTAAGGCATCAATGGTGCATTAGTCAGGCCGGTGGTTTCGGGCAGGCCGAACATAATGTTCATATTCTGCACGGCTTGACCGGCTGCGCCTTTAACCAAGTTGTCGATGACGGAAAGAACAATCCACACATCGTCTTGATCGGGCGCTTTTTGAACGCTGATACGGCAGAGGTTGGCGCCGCGCACGCTGCGGGTTTCAGGTGTCGAACCTGAAGGCAGGATATCGACAAAAGGACTGTCGCGGTAGTATTCGCGCAGTAAGGCTTCGGGATCGGTATGTTCTTGCAGGTGCAGATACAGGGTGGCATGCATACCGCGTATCATCGGAACAAGGTGTGGCACGAAAATCAGGCCGTCTGAAACATGGTCTTGCAGTCTGGACAGGGTTTGTTGGATTTCAGGCAAATGGCGGTGGCCGCTGACGCCGTAGGCTTTGAAGTTTTCACCTGCTTCACACAATAGGGCGTGGGTACTGGCTTTGCGGCCTGCACCAGAAACACCGGATTTACAGTCGGCAATCAGCGGCGCGTTGGCTTTCAGACGACCAGCCTGAAGCAGCGGCAATAAGGGCAGAGAAACGCAGGTAGGGTAGCAACCCGGATTGGCCACCAGCATGGCTTTGGCGATGTCGTCTTTGTAAAGTTCGCACAAACCGTACACTGCTTGGGAAACGAGTTGCGGCGCTGCATGGGTCATTTTGTACCATTGTTCCCATGTGGGGATGTCGCGGATGCGGAAGTCGGCAGATAGGTCAATCACGCGTACGCCTTTTTCCACAAGGGCCGGTGCTTCTTTCATGGCTACGCCGTTGGGCGTAGCGAAGAATACGAGGTCGCAGAGGTCAAGCCCGGCCTCTTCGGGCGTTTGGAATGCAAGGTCGTAAATGCCGCGCAGGCTGGGGAAGTAGTCGGCAACCGCAATACCGGCTTCGCTTCGGCTGGTGACGGCAGTGACTTCTGCGTTGGGGTGGCTGCTGAGCAGGCGCAACAATTCGACGCCTGTGTAACCGGTTGCACCAACGATACCAATTTTAATTTTTGTGGTCATGGTGTGGCTCCTTTGTAGGGATGACAATGCGTTTGATTATATAGTAATTAATTGCAGTCGGTCAGCGATGCTTGTGCCAAGCTTTGCAAGGGACGGTTAAACAGGCCGTCTGAAATATAGCATGAATAATATTCGAGAGCGGGTTTCAGACGGCCTGAGCGTTTGAAAAACGCAGTTTGCGGTTCGATTTGTCTGTTGATTTGTGGTGGGTGTTTCGTCTTTATCCTATCCATACAAACACAAAATAAAAACGCAAAAAAATGCCCCCGGGTTGGAGAACCGGAGGCAAGTATCCAAGGAGTAGCTCTCATTAATAAGAACTAGTTACTTAGTACTATATCTCTTGTTAGGATTGAAAGCAAGCGTTTTGCACATTTTAACATTTAAATAATTTTTTCATTCAAATTCAGAGAGCTATCAAACAGGGCTTGAATTTTGGGTTGGTGGCTGATGCCGATGACCAAAGTATTGGGCAAATGTTGCTTGAGGGTCTGCATCAACATCAGGGCGGATTCGTCATCAAGCTGGTTGGTGGCTTCATCTAGGAACAGGATTTGCGGTTTGTGCAGCAGTGCGCGTGCAAGGCTGAGGCGTTGTTGTTCGCCGCCGGAGAGAATGCCGTGCCATTCGTATGAAGTGTCCAAATCGTTCATCAACGTGTGCAGTCTACCCGTGGGGCTGTTTAGGCCGACTTGTTTCAAAACGGTTTGAATCAAATGGTCGTCTTGGCAGGCTGAGTAAGGGTAGCTGACGGTTTGACGCAGGGTATCGGTAGGCAGGTAAGGGCGTTGCGGGAAGAACAGGCGGCTGCCTTCAAGGGAAAAACTGCCGTGATAATACGGCCATAAACCGGCAAGCACGCGAAGCAGCGTGGATTTGCCGATGCCGCTTCGACCTTCAAGCAATACCCATTCCGGAGAACGGGCTTGGAGGTGAATATCAGTAAGCAGGGGGCTGCCGGTTTGGGTGTAGACGGTAAGGTTTTGCAAGACGACCTTGCCGCTATGATGCGGCAAATCTGTTTGGTGTGACTGAAGGGAGGGGCTTTTTTGTTCTGCTTGTTCCAAGGCCGTCTGAAAACCGGAAAGCCGTTCGATGACTGCCGCCCATTCAATCAGGCGGCGGTATGCATCGGTAAACCAGCCGAAACTGTCTTGAACGCGGGCAAACGATGTGCGCGTCTGCATCATGTCGCCGAAGGTCATGGTTTTGGCGAGGTACATGGGCAGGGTGGCGAGGATGGGGATGAAGATGCTGATGCGGACATAGGTTGCCCAGAAGGTTTCTTGGCGGAATTCGCAGTTGGTGAGCCGCCGCCAGTTGTCGCGGATGCGGAGGTAACGTTGTTTCAGACGGCCTGTTTCCGCTTCGCCGCCGTTGTAGAAGGCGATTTGTTCGGCATGGTCGCGTACACGTAAAAGGGCTGCGCGGTAGTCAGCTTCGCGATGCTGGCGGTCGATATTGAGGTTTTTTAGTTTGCGGCCGACAAGATGGGCGATGACGGTGCTGAAGATGGAATAAATCAGTGCAACCCAAACAAGGTAGCCGTAAACGGTAATGCTGTATCCGCCGATGTTGAAAGTCTGTACGCCGGAGAGCGTCCACAGTACGGTGACAAACGCGCTGAATTTGGCAATATTATTGATGAAGGAGCGAAAGAGGCCGATGCTTTTGTCGGCAAGCAGGTAAATGTCTTCGGCGATACGTTGGTCGGGGTTGTCCGGTTCGCCTGTCAGGCGCAGACGGTAGTGTTTGTGGCCTTCGAGCCAGTTTTTTTGAAATTGCTCGGTCAGATGGGTGCGCCAACGGAAGATGAGGCGTTTTTGCAGCCAGTCGGCACAAACGATACAGCCGATAACCATCGCCATATAGCCGAGGTATTCGACAATGAGCGAAGGCATGGATGCGCCGCAGCCAGTGCGTCGTAGAAGCGTTTGTCCCATGCGGCAATCCAAACGCTGATGGTAATAGAGAATAGGGTGAACCCTATCAAAACGGTGAGCATCAGCCATTGGAGGTGACCGTGTGCCCCTGCCCAAAAAGGGCGGGCAAGGTAAAAGAATTTTTTGAGTGTTTTCATAATGCTTGTGAATGCATGCGAATGGCCGTCTGAAAGTGAAATTGTACTTTCAGACGGCCTTTTTATCAGCAATAGTTGGTTTTTATATGCTTTTGAAGAGTGGGGGTAATCCACTCTCGGTTTGTCGCTACTTACATCTTCCACTTCAGGCTGAACACGGCATTGCGCGGTTCGCCGTAGAAGTTGCCGCTGTTGGCGGCACGGCTGTATTGGTTTTCGTAGTAGCGTTTGTCGGTCAGGTTGTTGACTGCCAGCCCCAGTTGCAGGTTTTTGCTCGGGCGGTATTGGACGTTGGTGTTCCAAACCGTGTAGCCGCCTTGCTTGATGGAGCCGTAGGAATTGGCGGTTTTGCTGCTGCTCTTCAAGCCAAGACCGACCGTCCATTTGCCGTCATCCACCGGCAGGACATAGCTGGTGTAGAGGCGGAACATATGCTTCGGCGTATGGCTGCTGAAGTTGTAGCCTTTTCGGCGCGATTCAACATTGCCGGTAACGCTGCTGCGGTTGGTGCTGCGGTTGAAGGTGTAGCCTGCGTAAACTTGCCAACGGGCGGTCAGGCTGCCGGAGATTTCGGCATCCAAGCCGCGGCTGCTTTGGTTGAGCGGTTCCCAGTAGGCGTGCGGTTTGGCATTGACGCGTTGGTTGTTGTTGTCTTTGTCGGTGCGGTAGAGGGCGACCGAGGTGTTCAGACGGCCTTCGTTCCATTCGCCTTTCCAGCCGAGTTCGTAGTTGCGTCCCATAATCGGCGGCAGTAGGTTGTCGTTGTAGTCGCGGTTCATCGTTTGTTTGAAGATGGACGTATAGGCGGCGTAAATACTTTGTTTAGGCGTGATGTCGTAAGTGATGCCGGCATAAGGAACGAAGCGGTTGCGTTTGAGCGAGTCTGATGAACCTGCTACCCCGTCTTTGAGGTCGCGATCCCAATAGTAGCCGCGTTTCCAGCTGGTGTAGCGTCCGCCTGCGATGATGTGCAGTTTGTCGGTAGGATTGATGCGCGCGCCCAAACCAAAGGCATGGGTAGTATAACGGCCGTTGCCGCCACGGGCTTTGGTTGTGGCAGAATCCCAATCGGGTTTGGCTTTCTCGCTGCCGTTAAAGGCATCTGCGTCATAGGTGCTGCTGTCGTTGAGCCAGCGGTTGCTTGAATTCACGTTCTCTTTGGAATAGCTGTGCATGAAGAAGAGGTCGTGATTTTGGCCGAAAGCGAAGATGCGGCCGGTCAGGTTGTTTTGGAAAGTGAACTGGCGGTTGCCTGCATCGTAACGGTCGAAGCTGTATGTGGTTCCCAGGCCGTCTGTACCGATGCCGTTACCTGTGCCGCCCAGCGTGTAATATTCTTTTGAACTGGTGTTCTTACGCCAGTCCAACTTGCTGCTCAGTTTCCAGTTGTCGTTGAAATAATGTTCAAATTCGGTAAAAAGATTGTATTTTTTCAGGCGGGCTTCGTTCCAATCCGCACCCAGATAGCGGCTGCGTTTCCACTCTTTGCCGTCTGCACGCATAGGTAGGCCGTCTGGATCGGGTGTTTCGGTTTGGTTGAGATAGCTTGCGCCCTAGGTAAGTTTGCTGTTGTCGCCGATGTCTTTGTCCATCACGCCATACAGAAGGAGGTCGCGGCCGCCGGATTGGTCTTTGAAGGTTTTGTTGCTGCCTACCGAGCCGACAAAGCGTCCGCGCAGGCCGTGCTCTTGGCTTAAGGTACCGGATGCATCAAAGACGCTGTTTACTTTGCCCCATGAGTTTGCCATCAAATCGGCGGAAAGCTGGCGTTTTGCAGTCGGCTTTTTACGGACGGCGTTTACAGTGCCACCGGGTTCGTTGTTTGCCTGTGTCAAACCTGCCGCACCGCGCACCACTTCAATGTGGTCGTACATTGCCATATCGGTTGCACTGGTCGGGTCGCCGGCCGGGCCGCCTAAGCCGAATCCGCCGGGTGAGCCGAGTTGAGTGGCAATACCATCTTCTTCAAACTGTTCGATAAAATAGCCGCGCGACATGAAATGCGTGCGTCCGCCGCTTTTGAAAACATTGATGCCGGTAGCGTTTTGCAACGCACCTTCTAAGTCGGTGATGCCTTGGTCTTCAATTTGTTTTTTAGTAATGACGCTGACAGATTGGGGGATTTCCCGCGGAGAGAGCACTAATCCCGTAGTCGAACGCAGGGCGGATACTGTGTAGCTGTTTTGACTTTCAGTGCGCAGGCTTTTGTTTTTACCCACTACGGTAACTTGTTCCACTTCAGCCTGCCGTACCTCTTCGGCAGCTTGTGCGGCTTGGGGCAATGCGGCAAGGCAGAGAGCAAGTGTGCTCAGTTTGAATAGTTTCTCAGAATGATGCATTTGATGAGGTCCTTGATAAAGAAAGATCTGTTTGTTTTTAAATATTGGCGGCAATATCTGTTTAAATTGAGCAGTTATTTTTTATAATCCGTTTGTTTTAAAAATTAAATTTAAATCTCCGAATCATTTTATTTGATTCAATTTCGATTTTGCCAAACCATCGGGTCAAAAAAAGGTTGCCGCCGGAAAGGGAGCCGTTGGCAACGAATGGAGGTGGTAATGCAATGAAAGCTAGATATAAGGAGTAGTACCAAACTAGCTATAAAGAACTATATCGAAACGGTGAAAAAAATCAACAGGAATTTTTTTCGGTTAAGAAAATTTTTTAGACTGTTTGCTTTATATCAAGGTTAAAAAAAGTTTGATTGGAAAAGGCCGTCTGAAAACGGAAAGAATCGGTTTCAGACGGCCTTTGAATCAAGCGGGGTTAGAACTTGTAATCGACTTTGAACATGACGTTGCGCGGTTGGCCGTAAATATTGTTAATGCCCATTGTGCGAATACGGTGGTTTTCATAGTAGCGGCGGTTGCCCAAATTGCTGCCGATCAAACTGAGGTTGAGATTTTTGGTCGGTGTGTAATGAACATCGGCATTCCAAAGCAGGTAGCCGCCTTGGCCTACATTCCACAAACTGTTGGTTTTGCTTTGTACGGTCATGCCGCCGCCGATGGTCCATTTACGGTCGGTAAAGGGGAGGCGGTAGCTGGTGTACAGGCGGAACATATGTTTGGGCGTATGTTTGCTGAAGTTTGTGCCGATGGGGTAACGCGCCCCTTCGCTTTCTTTATATTTGCTCATATTGAAAGCGTAGTTTGCCGATATTTTCCAATCTTCGGTGAGGTCGCCGGAGAGTTCGGCTTCAAAGCCGCGGCTTTGAACTTTGCCGATGGCCTGATATGCCCATTCGCCCATAGCGTTGCGTTTATCTAAATCATACGGACGGTTTTTTTGAATGATTTGGTAGAGGGCAAACGAGCTGTTGAGCCTGCCGTTGCCAAACCAGTCGGATTTGAAGCCGATTTCGGTATTGGTACCGGTAATCGGGTTCAGGAGGTTGTTGTCCATATCGCGGTTGGTCTGCGGTTTTTTGATTTGGGTGTAGTTGGCATAGATGCTGTGGTTTTTGTCGACATCGAATGTAATGCCCAAGTAAGGGACAAGGCTGGATTTTCGGTATTCGGACAGTTTGCCTGTTTTGCGGTTGTCGAAGTCGTATGCCCAGTGTGTGTAACGCAATGCGCCCAAAATATGGAGTTTGTGCCAAGGGGTAAAGAGAACGCCTGTCGATACGGCATGGTTGGTGATGGTACGTTCGGTATCGGTATAGTTGGCGTTGCCGCTTGTCCAATTGGTGCGCGCCACGCTCTTCCAGTCGTAATCGAAAATATTGTATTCGTTAGAGGTACGGGCTTTCCATAGGTTGTAGGAGCTGTTGTTTTCCCGTGAATAAGTGTAGTTGGCAAATGCCTGCTGTTCGTTGCCTAAGGCTTGGAATTTGCCGGATACGCCGGTTTGGAAGGCAAATTGTTTGCCGGTATTGTCGTATTTTTGGATGTTGTCGGTTGCACCGGTAAAAATACCGTTCTGTCCGATGCCGGCGAACCTGCCGCCTGTATTGGCTGCGGTGGCGAAGTTTTGGGCGGATGAAGAACGGTTGTAGTTGAGCTTGCTGCTCCATTTCCAATTGTCGTTGATTTGATGGTCGAATTCGGCAAAGACATTGCGTTTGTAAAAGCGGATTTGATTCCATTCCGCGCCCAGATAGGTATCTCTCGGAAGGTTAAGGTCAAAGCCATTGCCCATCGGTACGCCGTAAAAATCGGGTGTTTCTTCGGTGCGTTGGTACAGGCCGCCAAGTGTGGCTTTGCTGTTCTCGCCGATATCGGCCTCTAAAATCCCGTACAGCATTTGGCCTTTGGTTGGGTTTTTGTCTTGGAAAGTTTTATTGCGTGTCAGGCTGGAAACCAAACGGCCGCGGACGCTGTGACTGCTGTTTAAGCTGCCCGATACGTCGCCGATCAGGCCTGCTGCGCCGAAACGGTCGGCCATAAAACTTAAGGTTGCCTGCGTATTGGCGGTCGGACGTTTGCGTACGGCATTGATTGTGCCGCCGGGTTCGCTGTTGGATTGGGTCAGACCGGTCGGACCGCGGACAACTTCGATATGGTCGTAGATGGCCAAATTGCTCATGCTTTGAGGGTCGTTGTACGGGTTGCCGGATGAGCCTGCAACGGTAGTGGATAAGCCGTCTTCTTCAATTTGATCGATGTAAAAGCCGCGCGACTGATAACGCCAACGGCCGGAATCGGGAATCACGTTGATGCCGGTTGTGGTTTTTAAGGCTTGTTCCATATTGGTCATGCCTTGGTTATCCAGCTGCGTTTTGGTAATCACGCTTACCGACTGCGGCGTTTCTTTCGGAGACAAGGCAAGCCCGGTGGTAGTACGCATGGCTGAAGTTGTGTAGGAGTCGCGGTTTTCGGTGCGGGTAGAACGGTTTTTGCCGGTTACATTGACGGTTTGCAGCTCGGCAGTTTGTTCTGGCCGGGGTGTTGCAGTGTTTTCTGCTAAGGCTGCATAAGGCAGAGTGGCAATAATGAGTGCTAATGTTTTAAGGGCTGGGGCGTTCATGAACGTCTTTCTATAATTAAAATTTAATCGAACTAAAATAAGAATAATTATATTTTACGATAATTTTGTTGTTTTGTAATTTAAGAACAAGGTTTTGAGGTTTTTTAGCGGATTTATGTTGTTTCTATGGTTTTTGAAGGTGTTTTTGAAATTAAACTAGCTAAGGGAATCAAGCGACAGGCCGTCTGAAAATTTTCGGGGTGGTTCGGCTATAATGCTGTTTTAGATTTTTAAGGCCTTCGCAAAAATACGGTTTCGGGGCTTTAGGCTGAATGTGTACCCGATATGTTTGCAAAGGTTTTGGGGTATGAGGAGAATGAGATGAAGAAAGTTTTGGTGTTGCAACATGGGGATTTGGGCGCTTGCGACTGGTCGGCGTTTGGCGGTTTGGTGTCTGCACCATTAGGAAAGTCGGTATTGCGTCTGCCGGTTGATGATGATTTTGAATTGACGGACGAGATGCGTGCGGCGTTGATTGCGCAGCAGATAGATGGTGCGGTGTTGCCGGATGTGGCTTTTGCTGATTTGGGACTGATTGTCAGCGATATGGATTCGACGCTGATTACGATTGAGTGCGTGGATGAGATTGCGGACGGTGTCGGGCTGAAAGATGAGGTGGCAGCGATTACGGAGCAGTCGATGCGCGGCGAGCTGGACTTTGAGCAGTCTTTGCGTAAGCGTGTGGCTTTGCTGGCCGGTTTGGACGAGCGCGTGTTGGAAGAGGTGTACGAGAATGTGTTGCAGCTGTCGCCGGGCGCGGAATTTTTGTTGGAAGAGTGCAAACGGAATGATGTGAAGTTTATGCTGGTGTCGGGCGGATTTACGTTCTTTACGGAACGCCTGCAACGGCGTTTGGGCTTGGATTTCCATTTTGCGAATGTGTTGGAAGTGGAAAACGGCAAGCTGACAGGCCGTCTGAAAGGGCGGATTATCGATGCGCAGGCTAAGACGGATTTATTGCGTGAATACCGTGAGCGTCTGGGTTTGGCTCCGTGGCAGGTGGTGGCGATGGGTGATGGTGCGAACGATATTCCGATGATACGGGAGGCGGGATTCGGCATTGCTTATCGGGCGAAACCGAAAACTGAAGCGAATGCGGATGCGTGCGTGCGCTTTGGTGGTTTGGAGCGGATACGCGGTTGGTTTGCGTAAACTGTTTGAGAATATTTGTCAGTCAGGTCGTCTGAACAATCGGGAAACCGGTTTCAGACGGCCTGATGTTTTATAAGGCGATAAAACGGTAGCCTTCGGCATCGACTTCGAGAATGGAGGCGTAATTGTTGCGCCAGTCGCCAAGTACGATGCGGGTGTAATCGGCGTTGCGATGGATGTTTTCGCGGTGGGTATGGCCGTGGATGAGCAGGGGAGTGTGGAAGCGTTGGACGGTTTCGTGGGTAAAGGTTGGATTAACGTCCATGATGTCGGCGGTTTTGTGTTGCTTGTCCTGTTTGCTCTGCTTGCGGATTTTGGTGGCGATGTTCAGCCGGAGTGTGAGTGGCAGGAGCAGGAACAGGCGTTGCAGCCATTTTTGATGGACGGTACGGCGGAATTTTTGATAAGAATGGTCGTCGGTGCAAAGGGTGTCGCCGTGACAGAGTAGGGTGGGTGTGCCGAATAGGTCGATCACGGCGTACTCGGGCAGTAAGGTCATGCCGGTATCGCGGGTGAAGGTTTTGCCGATGAGGAAGTCGCGGTTGCCATGGATAAAATAGCAGGCGACGCCGCGCTCGGTCAGGCTGCGGATGGTTTGCTTGATGGTTTGCACCAAAGGGCTGTTTTCGTCATCGCCGATCCAAAAATCGAAAAGGTCGCCAAGAATGTATACGGCTTGGGCATGAACGGCTTTTTCTTGCATAAATTTCTGGAAGAGTGCGGTCAGTTGAGGATAGGATTCGCTCAGGTGCAAATCGGCGATGAAGTAAATCGGCATGATGATGTGGGACGTATGGGAAGGGTTTTATTATAACTTGGGTTGCCGCGTTTGGATTTGGGCTTGGTGTTTTTCGTTTGTAATGCGGTGATTTTATTGTTTTGATTTGGTGTGATAAAGGCCGTCTGAAACATCTTTTCAGACGGCCTTTGTGGTTTATTGGGCTTTGCCCTGATAAGTGATTTGTTTCAGTGTATCTTCTTGGTACAAGTCGCTGATGGGGACGGTATAGAAGAATTCGTTGCTACGAACAAAGCGGTTGACCAAGTCTTTGTCGAGATGGAGGATGTGGTGCCGCAGTTTGTTTAGGCCTTTGAATATCATGGTGCTCCAACGCATATAGCCGTCTGAATTGGGGCGGATGTCGTTCATGGCATCAAGGGCGAGGAGTTTGCGGTTTTGCTCTTCTTTATCTAAAGGATGGGAATAGATGCTTTGGAAGTAAAACGGTTGCTCGGTGGATGGCGGCAGGCTGAGGGAGGAACCTACTTTGCCGATAGGGAAGTCGTCGCTCAGATAATGTATGGTGTGTAAAAACAGATTGCCACGGCGGTAATCGATTTTGCGTAGGGCTTCGATGGCGGCCAGCGCAGTATGTTGGTGGTCGGGATGCGCATCAATATTTGGGGACGGCGACACGATAATATCCGGCTGGAACGTTTCTATCAGATAGCCAAGGTTGTCCACCAAGCTGTTCCAAGTTGAGCCGGGCTTGAAGTGTTTCGCCAATGGGGAGGTATTGGCACGACGGAAAATATCGACGTCGGTTGTATCGATTTTGGTCGATTTAATCTCTGTTTCCGGATTTTGGCGCATGGCGGTCAAAGTGCTGTCGAAGTAGCCCAGTTGCAGGATGTTTTCAGACGGCACACCGGCCAAAAGGGGAACGGTCAGGCTGTTCCAAACGCGCATTCGGCCTTTTTGCAGATATTGTGCCTGAGTATCGCAGTCGCATGTGCTGTAAAGATTGCCATAGTGAAAGCTGCCGCCTTCGCTGGCGGTTAAGGTGCAGATCATTGAATTGGCCGCGTGTTTTTCGTACAAACCGTATGTGCTGAGTTCGGCATCGTCGGCATGAGGCGCGAGGACAAGGATTTTTTTCCCATCTAGGTTTTCACGTGGGTAAACAGAGAGTTCGATTTCTTGATCGGACAAGGTTAGGTATTTGCCTTCCAAGCGGATGGTTTTGTCGCTGTCGGAGAAGGTGTCGCTCAGATTGATATAGCGCACGCCTTTTGCGCCATATTCGAAATATTGCTTCCATTTGCCTTTGGATGAAATGGTTTCAACAAAAGGCAATACCAGCAATCCTGCCCAAGTGGATTTGATACGGATTTTGGCAATGACGGTATCTTGCCCGCTGATAGTGGCAGGTAAAGTCAGGCTGCCACCCTTGAGGGTAGCATGCGCGGTAGAGGGGAGGGAGGGATAGTTATAGTCTTGGTGTGTGTTATAGGCAAACTGTTTTTTATGAATAATTGAAGTAATAATAAACAACAAAACAAAAAAAGTCAGTATCAGCCCCGTCAGTATCAGAAACATTGTTGGGTTCCTTTATTGTTGTAACAGTCATGATATTGCTTGTGGAGCCTATTTGTTTGTTTTTCTTATAAACGGTTGTTTTTTATACTCTAACGTCATTGAAGTGAACATTTAAAATAAAACAGTTTATTAGTTGATTATATATAAACGACTAAAATACAGAAAGGCCGTCTGAAAAGTTTGAAAGAAATTTCAAAAATTTCAGACGGCCTTGATATTTTAAAGGTTAAGCCGATAAATTACGCTTCTTTTGTTTCAACTGCTTTCTGACGCAGACGCAGGCTCAACTCGCGCAGCTGTTTGTCGTCGACCACATTAGGTGCATTGGTCAGCAGACATTGTGCACGTTGTGTTTTCGGGAAGGCAATCACGTCGCGGATAGATTCGGCACCGGTCATCAGGGTAACCAGACGGTCGAGGCCGAATGCAAGGCCGCCGTGAGGAGGCGCACCGAATTTCAGATTGTCCAAGAGGAAGCCGAATTTCTCTTGTTGCTCTTCAGGGCTGATTTTCAGCGCGGCAAACACTTTCTCTTGTACGTCTGCACGGTGGATACGGATAGAGCCGCCGCCGATTTCCCAGCCGTTCAATACCATGTCGTAGGCACGAGCCAGGCAGTTTGCAGGGTCGGAAACCATCAGGTCTTCATGACCTTCTTTAGGCGCGGTAAACGGATGGTGTACGGCAACGTAGCGGTCGGCTTCTTCGTCGTATTCGAACATTGGGAAATCGACAACCCACAAAGGTTTCCATTCGTCTACGAAGTAGCCGTTGTCTTTGCCGTGTTCCAAGCCAACTTTGATACGCAGTGCGCCGATGGCTTCGTTCACGACTTTGGCTTTGTCTGCGCCAAAGAAGATGATGTCGCCGTTTTGCGCGCCGGTACGCGCGATGATTTCTTTCAGGGCGTTTTCAGACAGGAATTTCACAATTGGAGATTGTAGGCCGCTGTCTTCGCCGTTGGAGAGGTTGCTCACATCGTTTACTTTGATGTATGCCAGACCTTTCGCGCCGTAGATGCCGACAAATTTAGTGTATTCATCGATTTCTTTGCGGCTGAATTTCGCACCGTTAGGTACACGCAGAGCGACTACGCGGCCGCCTTTCATGTCGGCTGCGCCACGGAAGACTTTGAATTCTTCCGTTTTCATCAGGTCGGTCAACTCGGTGAATTTCAAGTTGATGCGCATATCCGGTTTGTCAGAGCCGTAGTAGAACATGGCTTCAGAGTAAGGCATGCGTGGGAAGTCGCCCAAATCTACGTTTAAAGCATCTTTGAAGACTTGTTTGGCCATGCCTTCGGAGATGTCCATGATTTCATCCTCGTTCAGGAACGAGGTTTCCAAGTCGATTTGAGTGAATTCAGGTTGGCGGTCGGCACGCAAGTCTTCGTCACGGAAACATTTGGTGATTTGGTAGTAACGGTCGAAACCGGCAACCATCAACAGTTGTTTGAATAATTGCGGAGATTGCGGCAGAGCGAAGAATTCGCCCGGATGAACGCGGCTTGGTACGAGGTAGTCGCGCGCGCCTTCCGGAGTGGAACGGGTCAGCATCGGCGTTTCGATGTCGATGAAGCCTTGTGCGTCCAAGTAGCGGCGAACGCCCATGGCCACTTGGTAACGCAGGCGCAGGTTGCGTTGCATGGCAGGACGGCGCAAGTCGATAACGCGGTTGGTCAGGCGAACGTTTTCGCTGATGTTTTCATCGTCGATTTGGAACGGAGGCGTAGCGGCAGCGTTCAAGACTTCGATTTCTTTGGCAAGGATTTCGATTTTGCCGGAAATCATTTTGTCGTTGGTTGTACCTTCAGGACGATTGCGTACGCGGCCGGTAATGCTCAAAACGTATTCGTTGCGGGAAGAGTCGGCAGCGGCAAATGCTTCCGGAGTGTCAGGGTCGATAACGACTTGAACGATGCCTTCGCGGTCGCGCAGGTCGATAAAAATTACACCGCCGTGGTCACGTCGGCGGTGTACCCAGCCTTTGACGGTAACGGTTTGGTCTAAGTATTGCTCGCTGATAAGGCCGCAATAGTTGGTACGCATAAAATCACCTTTTTATATTGTTCAATTTGAAAAGAAGGAAAGGCCGTCTGAAAAAAAAGAAGACCTTAATTGTTGTGTTCGGTATCACCGTCTTTAGACGGTTTTTGGGCAGGTAGGGCTTTAACCGGTAAGTCGTCCGGCATGACCATGCCCAGTGAAATCACATATTTCAATGCCTGATCCACACTCATGTCCAGCTCGCGCACATCGCTTTTTTTCACCATGATGTAATAGCCGCCGGTCGGGTTGGGTGTGGTTGGTACGTAAACGGAAATATAGTCGTCATCTTGCGGCAGGCTGCCTTTGAGTTTAGCAGGGATATGGCCGGAAACAAAGGCTATCGTCCAAATGCCCGGTTGCGGAAAGGGAACCAGTACGGGGGTTTTGAACGAGCGGCTGCTGTCGGAGAGCAGGGATTCGGAAACTTTTTTAACGCTGGAGTAGATGGATTTGACGACGGGAATGCGTCCCAAAAGGCTGTCCCACGCGCCTAGAATCCGTCTGCCCAATACGTTGGCGGCAAATACGCCGGTAACGAACAAGACGACTGTGGCGGCAACAATGCCCAAACCGGGTATGTTGAATCCCCAGAAATGCTGGGGCTGCCAGCTTTCCGGCAATAGGCTGATCAGTCTGTCGGCGGCGGATATGATGTAAGTCATCGCCCAGATGGTTACGGCAATCGGCAACCAAACCAGTACGCCTGTAATCAGGTATTTCTTTAAAGCCTTGGCGATTTTTCCGCTTTCGGCTGCGGCTTCTGTCATCTTTGTTTCATTCCGGCAAGTTTTGCCCAAACTTTGCATTATACGCGTTTGGGCGCTAGGAAACGAGTATTTTAAACGAATGGCTTGTTTTGTTTTATTGTTTCAGACGGCCGCCTTGATTGCACAGGCCGTCTGAAACAATATGGGGGAATTAGATACCGTCCCAGTCGTTGAACATCAGGCCGAAGCCGATGCCGTTTTGTTTGTGGTTGTAGTCAATCAGGCTTTCGCCATAGCCGTGGAAGCCGCGGACAACGCCTTTGAGTTTGCCTTTGATGGGGAAAGTATAGGCCGCTTCAACGGCGCCGCGTCCGCTTTTCGGGTTGTAACGCAGGACGGAATAAACATTTTGTTTGTCATTGAAGCGGTATTGGACTTTCAAATCGCCGTAGCCCATGTATTTGTTGATGTCCGGATTGTCATCGTCATCCCCTTTTTGGTCGAAGGCGCGCATCCAAACTCTAGGGATGACGGTCAGCTTGCCCCATTCCATGCCGGCCATGGCGTAAACCCGGTTCCATGAGCGTGATTCGGGGCGGCTTTGACCGTTGGACTGGTGAACAAAACCTGCGCCGACCATGCGCAGTTTGCCGCCGAAAGGCAGGTCTGCTTTAACGGGTTGGGTAATGAAGATTTCAGGCTCGTAGTCGGTGTTACGGAACGGAGCGGATTTGCGGCCTTGGTTGAAGATTTGCCAGTCGGATTTTTGGGTATAGCCAAACCATACGTCGGCACGGGTTTTGAATAAATCTTCGGCAATCTTGCTTTTGAAGGAAACCTGCATTTTGGTTTCGAGGCGTTTCTGCTCGCTGAATTTTTCCTGCGTGGTTACACCGCGACTGGGGGATTCCGGGTGGTAGTTGGGGCTGCTGTTGTACCAAACAGGCATGAGGTACATAGGGTTGTGTTCGCGTACGCTCAACAGGCCGCGTGTGTCGTTTTTATCCAAATCGTACATCAGGCTTAAAGGCGTGTAGCTGTCGGCAGTTTCGCTTAATACGTCGTCTGAAATATTCGGATGGGTAGGGTTGTTGAGTACGATGGCCGCTTCTTTTTTCTCAATGCTCTTGCGGACGCTTTGTTCGAGGTCAACCGGTGTTTTGGTGCTTTCGGTTTGCGCTTGCGGCAGTGGGGATTGAGGGGGGAGTTGCGCCGAGTAGATGTTGTCGTAACACGCCAAACGGGTGGCGTTGTCTTGAATGGTGGTGCAGTGTAGGGCGGTATCGGCTGCAGCCAGCGGGGCGGCGGTAATGAATCCGATACTTAGGGAATGTTTCAACATCTTGTTCATGAGAGTTTCCGTTGTTTTTCAGACGGCCTGATGAAGGGTAAATGGTTTTATTTGGTCGGTTTGGGCTGTGAATACGGCAATGCCCCTGAAAGGCAAGACCTCAGGGGCATCGTATCAGCTCGATTATCCTGCTTGGGTTGTCAGGATTTCCGGCATCTGCGTCAGTATTAAGCCAAAGCTTTTACTTTAGCAGACAGACGGCTTTTATGACGGGCTGCTTTGTTTTTGTGGAATACGCCTTTGTCAGCGATGCGGTCGATGACTTTAACGGATTCTTGGTAAACTGCTTGAGCAGCAGCTTTGTCGCCGGCTTCAACTGCTTTCAACACTTTTTTTACAGCGGTACGGAATGCAGTACGCAGGCTGGCGTTGTGGGCGCGTTGTTTAACCGACTGGCGGGCACGTTTGCGGGCTTGTGCGCTGTTTGCCATATTGAATATCTCCTGAAAAATAAATTCTGTAAACGCGCAATTTTAAAGACAGATTTCCTTGTATGCAAGCTTTTTCTCTATAAACGCGCGCAAATCAGCCGTATTTTGCCCAAAAACGACAGCCGGTGCAACGCTTTTGGTAAAAAGATGGTGTTGCTTTGCCTTATTTCAATAAAAATCAGATGGATATTGCTTTGCGTTTGCTTACGTTTCCATTACAATAGCCTAACTCTGCGCCGGGGTGTTTATGGGGTGCAGGGTTTCTTATTTATTGACATTAACCACTCTTTCATCAGGAATCTGCCCGTATGAAAAAATCTGTATTAGCCGTATTGGCCGCATTGTCTTTGGCCGCGTGCGGCGGTGGCGAGAAAAAAGCCGAGCAACCTCAAGCAGGCAGCGCGCCTGCTGCCAATGCCGAGGCAGCCGCTACCGATACTTTGAATATCTACAACTGGTCAAACTACGTTGACGAAAGTACAGTCGAAGACTTCAAAAAAGCCAACAATTTGAAGCTGACTTACGATTTGTATGAAAACAACGAAACGCTGGAAGCCAAAATGCTGACCGGCAAATCCGGCTATGACTTGGTTGTGCCCGGTATTGCCTTCCTGCCGCGCCAAATTGAGGCGGGTGCATACCAAAAAATCAATAAGGATCTGATTCCGAACTATAAAAACATCGACCCTGAATTGCTGAAGATGTTGGAAACCGCCGACCCGGGCAATCAATACGCCGTTCCATACTTCTCAGGTGTGAATACGATTGCGATTACGGCGAAGGGTAAGGAGCTTTTGGGCGGAAAATTGCCTGAAAACGGCTGGGATTTGCTGTTCAAACCCGAATACACCAACAAGCTGAAATCTTGCGGCATCGCTTTGTGGGATACACCGAGCGAAATGTTCCCAATCTTGTTGAATTACTTGGGTAAAGATCCTAAAGGCTCGAATCCTGAAGATTTGAAAGCAGCGGCGGAAGTTTTGAAAACCATCCGTCTTGACGTGAAACGTTTCAGCCCTTCCATCATTGACGAATTGGCACGCGGCGACATCTGCTTGGCGGCAGGTAACGGCGGCGACTTGAACTTGGCTAAAGCGCGTTCTGAAGAAGTGAGAAATAATGTCGGCATCGAAGTGTTGACTCCGAAAGGCATGGGCTTCTGGATTGAGTCTTGGCTGATTCCGGCCGATGCGAAAAACATCGCCAATGCCCACAAATACATCAACTACACGCTTGATCCCGAAGTGGCTGCGAAAAACGGTATCGCCGTAACCTTCGCACCGGCCAGCAAACCGGCACGCGAAAAAATGCCTGCCGAGCTGGTGAACACACGTTCTATTTTCCCGAACGAGCAAGATATGAAAGACGGTTTCGTCATGCCTCAAATGAGCGCAGATGCGAAAAAACTGTCTGTCAACTTGTGGCAAAAAATCAAAGTCGGTTCAAATTAATATTGAGCTGATTGTTTGATGCAAAGGCCGTCTGGAATTTTTCAGACGGCCTTTTTTAATGTCCCAATCTTTATCGTTTCAAAGCCAAAGTCAACACACCTGCCGTTACCAAACCTAAGCCTATCCATTCCTGCGTACTTGGGCGTTCGTCTAAGAAAACGACGGCCATCAGGGCGACCAAGACCAGGCTGAATTTGTCGACAGGGGCGACTTGTGAGGCGTTGCCCAGTTGCAGGGCTTTAAAATAGGCGAGCCAAGATGCGCCGGTAGCAAGGCCGGATAGGATGAGGAATGTCCAGTTGCGGCCGGTAAAGCCGTTCACACCCTGCCATTTGCCGGTGTAGGTTAAAAACAATAACAAAGCGGCAAGGATGACTAAGGTGCGGATGAAGGTGGCGAAATCTGAATCTATACCCTGTAAACCCATTTTGGCGAAGATAGCGGTCAATGAGGCGAAGCCTGCCGATGCCAATGCCCAAAACAGCCATGCGTTGCTGCTCATGTTTTATTCCTTTGTTTTAAATTGTTGACAATATGAATCCGCTTGTTAATGAAATATCGAAATTTTCACTGCGGTTTGTCTTTGGAAAACGCTATAATAGAACGAATATTCTTTTTCTTCCAGCCGTCTTTATTGTATTGTTTCAGATGGCCTTTCCCTCTCTCAATAAAGGAAAATCATGAGCTTCAAAACCGATGCTGAAATTGCCCAGTCTTCCACCATGCGCCCGATTGGTGAAATTGCCGCCAAGCTGGGTTTGAACGTTGACAACATCGAGCCCTATGGTCATTACAAAGCCAAAATCAATCCTGCCGAGGCATTCAAGCTGCCGCAAAAACAAGGCCGTCTGATTTTGGTTACCGCCATTAATCCTACTCCTGCGGGTGAGGGTAAAACCACTGTAACCATCGGTTTGGCAGATGCATTGCGCCATATCGGCAAAGATTCGGTGATCGCCCTGCGCGAGCCTTCTTTGGGTCCGGTGTTTGGTGTTAAAGGCGGTGCTGCAGGTGGCGGCTATGCCCAAGTTTTGCCGATGGAAGACATCAACCTGCACTTCACCGGCGACTTCCACGCCATTGGTGCGGCGAATAACTTACTCGCCGCCATGCTCGACAACCATATCTACCAAGGCAATGAGTTGAACATCGATCCGAAACGCGTGCTGTGGCGTCGCGTGGTCGATATGAACGACCGTCAGTTGCGCAACATCATCGACGGCATGGGTAAACCTGTTGACGGCGTGATGCGTCCTGACGGTTTTGACATTACCGTTGCGTCCGAAGTGATGGCGGTATTCTGTCTTGCTAAAGACATCAGCGATTTGAAAGAGCGTTTGGGCAACATCCTTGTCGCCTATGCCAAAGACGGCAGCCCTGTTTACGCCAAAGATTTGAAAGCGAATGGCGCGATGGCGGCATTGCTCAAAGATGCGATTAAGCCTAACTTGGTACAAACCATCGAAGGTACGCCTGCCTTTGTACACGGCGGCCCGTTTGCCAACATCGCCCACGGCTGCAACTCCGTTACCGCCACCCGCCTGGCGAAACACCTTGCCGATTACGCCGTAACCGAAGCAGGCTTCGGCGCGGATTTGGGTGCGGAAAAATTCTGCGACATCAAATGCCGTCTGGCGGATTTGAAACCTGATGCGGCTGTTGTCGTGGCCACCGTCCGCGCGTTGAAATACAACGGCGGCGTAGAACGTGCCAACCTTGGCGAAGAAAACCTTGAAGCCTTGGCAAAAGGTCTGCCTAATCTCTTGAAACACATTTCCAACCTGAAAAACGTATTCGGCCTGCCTGTAGTGGTTGCCATCAACCGCTTCGTGTCCGACTCCGATGCCGAGTTGGCCATGATTGAAAAAGCCTGTGCGGAACACGGCGTTGAAGTTTCTCTGACCGAAGTATGGGGCAAAGGCGGCGCGGGTGGTGCAGACTTGGCGCACAAAGTCGTCAATGCCATCGAAAACCAACCGAATAACTTCAAGTTTGCCTACGATGTTGAGTTGGGCATTAAAGACAAAATCCGTGCGATTGCCCAAAAAGTGTATGGTGCGGAAGATGTTGATTTCAGCGCGGAAGCGTCTGCCGAAATCGCTTCACTGGAAAAACTGGGCTTGGACAAAATGCCGGTCTGCATGGCGAAAACCCAATATTCTTTGAGCGACAACGCCAAACTTTTGGGCTGCCCTGAAGGCTTCCGCATTACCGTGCGCGGCATTACCGTTTCTTCCGGTGCGGGCTTCATTGTTGCCTTGTGCGGCAATATGATGAAGATGCCGGGTCTGCCGAAAGTTCCGGCTGCCGAGAAAATTGATGTGGACGCAGAAGGCGTGATTCACGGCTTGTTCTGATTTAGATTGATTTTGAAATAGATAAAGGCCGTCTGAAACGAGGTTTCAGACGGCCTTTTATAATTTAAGTGAATTTCAACCGGCTTTTTAAGAAATTGAAGAAATTGTCTATCATGTCGAACATCGTATTGCGGTCTTCGCCAAACAAAGAAATGCTGCGGTCTTTGCTGATTCTGTCATACGCGGCAAAAATGGTTTTAAGCTCTTCAGTGGTCAAGCGCAGTTGCTTTTCGTACAAGATGCGGCTTAAGAGCGTTACTTCCGTCGCGTTTAAATCAGGGAAGAGATGACTGATCCACAGTTCCATGGTGTATTGGACAGATCTGTTGATTTTGTCTCTTTTTTTGCTTTCTTGAGTTTGATGTATCCTGTAAAACAACAAAGGTTCGGGCAGATTGGCAAAGGTTTTGCCATGTAGGGCGCATTGCACCCACATATGGAAATCGGGCGCGGTTTCTGTCGCGGTGTAGTTTATCCCGAGGTTTTTAATGCTGTCGTGCCGCCACATGGTGGTGGGGTTGAACATGTTTTGGGCGGCAAAGGAGAGAAAAGCTTTAATGTCTTTGTCGAGCAGGGGAAGGTCGCTTAAAACGGGTTCTCTTCCGGTTTGGTCATTAAAAAAGATGGTGGCTTGGCTGCCGACAATATCGATTTCGGGATGGCTGTCTAAAAACTGAATCTGTTTTTCAAAACGATCCAAGGCGCAAATATCGTCCGCGTCCATTCGTGCCACATATTCGACCTCTACGTCTTTGAGCATATCCATGGCAAATTGGCAGGCAAACGGCTCGCCCCTGTTTTCCGGAAGGTGGAAAACCTGCAAACGTGAATCTTTGGCTGCGTAAGCCTCGAGGATTTTGCCGGTTTTGTCTGTTGAAGCATCGTTGATGGCGATGACGAAAAAGTCGCGGAATGTTTGATTCAATACCGAATCCAAGCATTCGGGCAAATAAGCTTCGGCACAATAGGCCGGCAAAATAACGGCGAGTTTCATGTTTGCTTTCGATGTGTTTTGATGTGTAGTCGGTGGAAGATTTTACTATAAATTTCCCAAAAGCTAAGGCCGTCTGAAACCTTATTGCCAAGTTTTCAGACGGCCTTAGTGTGAATCTGATATACGGATTATTTAATGATTTGGTTCAATTCGCCTTTGGCGTATTTGGTTGCCATTTTTTCCAAAGAAATCGGTTTGATTTTGCCAGCTTGGCCTTCGCAACCGAATGCGAGGTAGCGGTCAAGACAGATTTGTTTCATGGCTTCGACGGTTTTGCTCAAGTATTTGCGCGGGTCGAATTCGGCTGGGTTTTCTGCCATGAAGCGGCGGATGGCACCGGTAGAGGCGAGACGCAAGTCGGTATCGATGTTGACTTTGCGGACACCGTGTTTGATGCCTTCGACGATTTCTTCAACCGGTACGCCGTAGGTTTCACCGATTTTGCCGCCGTGTTCGTTGATGACTTTCAACCATTCTTGCGGAACGGAGCTGGAGCCGTGCATCACGATGTGGGTATTAGGCAGGGCTTGGTGGATTTCTTTGATGCGGTCGATACGCAATACGTCGCCTGTGGGCGGACGAGTGAATTTGTATGCGCCGTGGCTGGTGCCGACGGCAATAGCCAATGCGTCAACGCCGGTATCTTTAACGAAACGTACGGCATCTTCAACGCTGGTCAGCATTTGGTCGTGGGAAAGTTTGCCCACTGCGCCGACGCCGTCTTCCTCGCCGGCTTCGCCGGTTTCGAGGTTGCCCAATACGCCGATTTCGCCTTCAACGGACACGCCGCAAGCGTGGGAGAAGTTGACCACGGTACGGGTGGCGTTGACGTTGTATTCGTAAGAAGAAGGGGTTTTGCCGTCTTCCATCAGCGAGCCGTCCATCATCACGGAGGAGAAGCCCAGTTGGATAGAGCGTTGGCACACATCAGGAGATGCGCCGTGGTCTTGGTGCATCACGACAGGGATGTGCGGGAATTCTTCGACTGCGGCCAAAATCAGATGGCGCAGGAATGGGGCACCTGCGTATTTGCGTGCGCCTGCGGATGCTTGAACGATAACGGGGGCGTTGACTTGATCGGCCGCCTCCATGATGGCGCGCATCTGTTCGAGGTTGTTAACGTTGAATGCGGGCAGACCGTAGCTGTTTTCGGCAGCATGGTCCAATAATTGGCGCATGGATACGAGTGCCATGAGGAGCTCCTGAAGTAGTGAAGGGTAAATTTATCCAATAAATTATAATGTTTTTTGAAATGAAAGACTACAAGCTGTTACATTGTTTTTATATATTAACGAACAGGGTCTCAGTTTATAATGGCAGAGTATTGAAAACGGGTGTGCAAAATGGATAGGATTTCGGTAGCCGAGTGTGATAAGCCTTTGTTTCAGACGGCCTTGACGGTGCAGGTGGGCGATGTGAACTATGGCGGCCATCTGGCAAACGATGCTGTGTTGCGTTTGTGCCATGAAGTGAGGATGCGTTGGCTGGCGAAGCTGGGTTGGAGTGAAATGGATGCCGGAGGGGCTGGCCTGATTATGGCGGATGCGGCGGTGCAGTATTTGGCGCAAGGTCATCATGGCGATGAGCTGTCGGTAGAAATGGGGGCAGCGGGCGTGGCCGGAGTGGGCTTTTCTTTGCTGTACCGTATCTGCAGGATTTCAGACGGCCTTGTGCTGGCGAAAGTGCAGACAGGCATGGTGTGTTTCGATTATGGCAAGCAACGAGTTTGCCGTCTGCCTTCGGCATTGAAAACGGCATTGGAGGCCGTCTGAAATGGCGGAATCAAACAATTTTGCGCTTCATCTTGAACGCTATCTGAAAACCTTGCTGCAACAAGGCAAGTCGGAGCATACCGTTTCCGCTTATCGGCGCGATTTGAGTGAGTTGATGCGCCTGTTGCCCGATAACCTGGGAAACGGCCTGCCGACGCGCCGTGATTTTGTGGCGGTATTGAAAAAGCTGTCGCAAAAGGGCTTGAGCGAAAGCAGCTTGGCGCGGAAATTGTCGGTGTGGAGGCAGTATTGCAGTTGGCTGGTGCAGATAGAAGTCATGGAAAGCGACCCGACATTTAATATGAAAGCGCCGCGCCTGCCCGAGCGCCTGCCCAAAGCGCTGCCGCAAGAACCTTTAAACCATATTCTCGACCATGCGCCTGTTGATGACGAGCTGGATGTGCGCGATAAGGCCATGTTTGAGTTGATGTATGGCAGCGGTTTGCGCCTGAGCGAGATACAAGGTTTGAATCTGGACGGTATTGTCTTGGGCGAAGGCTGGGTCAGCGTGAAGGGTAAAGGCGGCAAGCAGCGGCAAGTGCCTTTGGTGGGCAAGAGCATTGCGGCATTGCGCGATTATTTGGCAGTACGTATTGCCAAAGAGGGCGAGCAGGCCTTGTTCACCAATAAGAACGGCGGTAGGCTGGGGCAACGTCAAATCCAAAAACGCCTGCAGGCGTGGGCAGTGCGCGTGGGCAGCGCCAGCCATATCTCGCCGCACATGATGCGCCACAGCTATGCAACCCATCTTTTGCAGGCATCGGGCGATATCCGCGCTGTGCAGGAATTGTTGGGACACAGCAATCTTTCTGCTACGCAAGTTTATACAAAGCTGGATTTCGACCATTTGGCGCGTGTTTATGATGAGGCGCACCCAAGGGCAAAACGGAAAAAATGATTTTGTTTGAATCAGGCCGTCTGAAAGAATGTTTTCAGACGGCCTGATGTTTTATGGATAAAAAATACAGATGATTTGAAACCATTTGAATTTTTATCGGTCTGATGAGGTTTCAATATTGGCCTGATGTGCGGATGGCATAAAGATTGTAAGAGTCGATGGCTTTTTTAATACCGTTTATCTTTTCAGATGGCCGCTTGTTTGATAATATTAGTAATGAGAGCTAATATCATATTATGATATGCAGCCTTTAAAACAGCAGGTCTATAAACTTTCTCTATAAGCATTAATGCTTATTTTGACTGTAAAACGACTTGCAAACGGGAATTGTTGCTATTAACATAACGGAATTATGGATA
Organism: Neisseria sp. P0007.S010; assembly: GCF_051962875.1. NCBI lineage: Bacteria > Pseudomonadati > Pseudomonadota > Betaproteobacteria > Neisseriales > Neisseriaceae > Neisseria > Neisseria sp. P0007.S010. The sequence goes on from NZ_JBQCUX010000003.1 coordinate 171,898, forward strand.
AAAAACGAATTTTAACTCCAGCCGTCGTGACTTCCGTTGCGTTGATTCACGTCGGCTTGGTTGCACTTTTATGGCACGCGCACAAACCACCTCCTGTCGAAATGGCGAATATTGAATTTGTCGATTTGGGCGATTTCGGCGGTGGCGACGGTAGCCCTGAGGGCGAAGGCGCACCTGCCGCCCCCGAGCCTACCCCCGAACAACCAAAACCCAAGCCGAAACCCAAACCTAAGCCTGTCGAGCCGCCCAAACCTGTTATCAAACCTGTGGTAACGAAAAAAGAAAAAGCGGATATCGTACAGCAAAAGGAAAAACCGAAACCTATCGAGAAACCTAAGCCCGAGCCTAAGCCGGAACCCAAACCTGAGCCGAAGCCCGAGCCAAAACCTGAACCAAAACCAGAGCCGAAGGCAGAACCTAAACCATCTCCCAAAGCATCTGAATACTCAGGCAGCAAAACCGGGCCGAATACTGCGGAAAACGGTAAAGGCAACGGCGAAGGCAAGGCCTTGAGCGGAGAAGGAAAAGGCAACGGCGGCGGTACGAAAGGTACAGGCAGCGGCCGTGGCGAAGGCAGCGGATCCGGCAGCGGTGGTGCGAAAGGCGAACATGGCTCCGGTACTGGTGGCGGAGGTGGTGGCAGCGGTACAGGTGCCGGCAGCAGTAAAGGCAATCCGGCAAAAGGAACCTGCCATATTCCAAGACCTCCGTATCCTTCACTGTCCACTGAAAATGGTGAAGAGGGCTTGGTTGTTTTGAAAGTCTTGGTTGGTCCCGGCGGTAAAGTGGATTCAATTAGTGTGAATAAATCAAGTGGTTATAGTCGTCTGGATAACGCAGCGCGTAAAGCCGTTAAGGATGGTAGCTGTCATGCAAGCGTTTGGACTGAATTTAAAGTACCTGTCAAATTCACGCTCGAATAAGTATCTAGGCCTAAGCTGATTGATTAGAAAATATATGCTGTTGGGAAATGATTTTAAATGACCCGATAGAAATTTTAATTTTATTTTTAACTTGGAAAAATTATGGATTTAAGTTTAGTTTTCAAATCAGGTGATGTGGTACTGATTGGTGTATTTGTCCTGATGTTGTTGATGAGCGTGGTAACATGGAGCGTTATCGTGATCCGCTGCATCAAATACTGCAAAGCGAAAAAAGGCAATGCTCAGGTAAAAGAGTTGATGCTGAATGCGTTTACTCTGGCCGATGCTGTACAGAAAGCCAAAGCGGTAGAAGCACCAATGAGCAATGTTGCCGATGAGTCTCTGCGCGCATACCAAAACTACCGTCAAACGACAAGCAAATCGCTGATTGACGAATTGCCTTTGAACGAATACTTGGTTGTTCACATCCGCAACAGCATGTCCCAAACCATGCGTCAGTTCGACTACGGCATGACCGCGTTGGCCTCTATCGGCGCAACCGCTCCGTTTATCGGTCTGTTGGGTACTGTTTGGGGTATTTACCATGCTCTGATCGGCATCAGCGAAAGCGGCCAAATGAGCATTGCTGCGGTAGCCGGTCCGATTGGCGAGGCTTTGGTATCGACTGCCGTCGGCCTGTTTGTAGCGATTCCGGCTGTATTGGCATACAACTTCCTCAATCGCGGTACAAAAACCATCGCGCAAGATATGGACGCATTTGCACATGACCTGCATGTCCGCCTTCTGAACCAAAAGGATTAAACCATGGCTTTCGGATCAATGAATTCCGGCGATGATGCGCCGATGTCGGATATCAACGTTACACCTTTGGTGGACGTGATGCTGGTGTTGCTGATTGTATTTATGATTACCATGCCGGTGCTGACCCACTCGATTCCTTTGGAGTTGCCGACTGCTTCGGAAAAAGCGGCGAAAGAGGATAAGCAGCCTAAAGATCCTTTGCGTTTGAGCATTGATGCCAGTGGTGCTTATATCGTTGGCGGCGATTCCGATACCAAAGTGGATTTGGCAACGGTAACTGCCAAGCTGAAAGAAGCCAAAGCGAAAAACGAAGATGTGATTGTGGCGATTGCGGCGGATAAAGCGGTTGAATACGATTACGTTAACCAAGCCCTGCAAGCGGCACGCGAAGCCGGTATCAGCAAAATCGGTTTTGTAACGGAAACCAAAGCGCAATAATCTTTTGAATACAGTAAAGGCCGTCTGAAATTTGAGTAAAGTTTCAGACGGTCTTTTGTTGTATTTGGTAACTATATGTCCAGGCTGTATAATTAGCGGATTAAATTTAATAACGACAATACAGGAACCGCCATGACAGAAACCATCGAACGCGACAGTATGCAATACGATGTCGTGATTGTCGGCGCAGGCCCGTCGGGTTTGTCCGCCGCCATCAAACTCAAGCAGCTTGCTGAAAAGAATGGACGCGAAATCAGTGTTTGTGTGGTGGAGAAGGGTTCGGAGGCCGGTGCGCACTCGCTTGCCGGTGCCATCATCGATCCGATTTCTTTGAATGAGCTGATTCCCGATTGGAAAGAAAAAGGCGCGCCGCTGACGCGTACAGTGACGAAGGACAGGGTTTTGTTCCTGACCGAGAAAAAAGCCTTCAACTTGCCGGTTACCCCGAATTTCGACAACCATGCGAACTATATTGCCAGCTTGGGCGAAGTCGTGCGCTGGCTGGCAGAGCAGGCGGAAAATATGGGCGTGGAAATCTATCCGGGCTTTGCCGCTGCCGAAGTGCTGTATCACGAAGACGGTTCGGTCAAAGGTATTGCGACCGGCAATATGGGTGTGGGCAAAGACGGCGAACCGACCGATTCATTCCAGCCAGGCATGGAGCTTTGGGCGCAGCAAACCCTGTTTGCCGAAGGCTGTCGCGGCTCGCTTTCCAAGCAAGTCATTGAACAATTTAAGCTCGACCAAAACAGCGAGCCGCAAACTTACGGCTTGGGCATTAAAGAAATTTGGGAAGTGCCGTCTGAAAAACATCAGCCCGGTTTGGTCATGCACAGCGCAGGCTGGCCGTTGGACAGCAAAACCTACGGTGGCTCGTTTATTTATCACTTTGACGAAAACAAAGTCGCTGTCGGTTTTGTGGTCGGCTTGGATTATCAAAACCCTTATCTGTCGCCGTTTGAAGAGTTCCAACGTTTCAAAACCCATCCCGAAATCCGCAAAACCTTTGAAGGCGGCCGCCGCATTGCTTATGGCGCGCGTTCGCTGATTGAAGGCGGTTTGCAAAGTTTGCCGAAGCTCTCGTTCAAAGGCGGCGTTTTAATCGGCGATGCGGCGGGTTTCCTCAATATGCCGCGCATCAAAGGCATTCATACCGCGATGAAATCCGCCATGCTCGCCGCCGAAGCCGTGTTCCCCTTGTTGGAAAACCTTGAAGAAGTGGAAAACTTCAACAACGGCAAAGAGGCGACGGATTATCAGCAACGTTTTGAACAAAGCTGGCTGTATCAAGAGCTTTACGCCGCGCGTAACGTCCGTCCGTCATTCAAATGGGGCGTTTACCTCGGCTCAATCTATACCGGCATTGACCAGATGATTTTCAGAGGCAAGGCCCCGTGGACCTTGAAACATCACGGCAAAGACAACGAGCAACTCAAAAAAGCCGCCGCGTGCAAGCCGATTGATTATCCGAAACCCGACGGCGTGTTGACCTTCGACCGCTTAAGCAGCGTCTTCCTCGCCAATCTTGCGCACGAAGAAAACCAGCCCGACCATTTGGTGCTGAAAAATCCGCAGGTCATGATAGACGTAAACTACAAAGAATACGCCTCGCCCGAAACCCGCTATTGTCCTGCCGGCGTGTATGAAATCGTCGAAGAAAACGGCAGCCCGCGCCTGCAAATCAACGCCGCCAACTGCGTACACTGCAAAACGTGCGACATCAAAGACCCGACGCAAAACATCACTTGGATTTGTCCCGAAGGCGCAAGCGGGCCGAATTACGGCGGAATGTAATTGACTGTTTGAAGTCAAAACCTAAAGGCCGTCTGAAAAATTTCAGACTGCCTCTATCCTATTATTTCATCAATGGACGCATTATGAACACACGCATTTGGCAGGCAGGCCGATTTGAAATCGCCTTGGACAAACCGAAAATCATGGGCATCGTCAATATGACCCCCGATTCACTTTCCGATGGCGGCACCTATTCGCAAAATGTCTCAATAGCATTGGCACATGCCGAGCAGCTGCTGAAAGACGGCGCGGATATTCTTGATATCGGCGGCGAATCTACCCGCCCGGGTTCGGATGATGTTTCTCTCGAAGAAGAATGGGCCAGAGTGCAGCCGGTTTTGGCGGAAGTGGCCAAGTGGAATGTTCCCGTCAGCTTGGACACGCGCCACACGGCAATCATGGAAAAAGCCTTGGCGCAAGGCGGCGTCGATATTATCAACGATGTTGCCGCATTGAGTGATGAAGGCGCAGTCGCATTATTGGCTCAACAGCCGACGACAGGCGTGTGTCTCATGCACATGCAGGGTTTGCCCAAAACCATGCAGCTTAATCCGCAATATCAAGATGTCGTCGAAGAAATCACGCGTTATTTAAAAGCACGCGCGGCAGAATGCGTTCAAGCAGGCATTGACCCTGAACGCATCACGCTCGACCCCGGCTTCGGTTTCGGCAAAAACCTGCAACACAACATTACCCTGATACAACATTTGCCTGAGTTGATGGAAGCAACCGGATTCCCCCTTCTGATCGGCATATCGCGCAAAAGCATGATTGGCGAGCTGACAGGCGAACAAGATGCCTCTAAACGCGTACACGGCAGCGTCGCAGCCGCTTTGGCCACAGTCGCCCGAGGCGCGCAAATCATCCGTGTTCACGATGTCAAAGCAACATCGGACGCTTTGAAAGTTTGGGAAGCATTGGGCATATCGGCATAATGCCCGAATAGAAAACCAACAGGCCGTCTGAAACATTTGCCCGGCATCTTGAACAAGCAACAAGTTATGCTATAATCCGCTTTTACTCTTGACGGGTCTGTAGCTCAGGGGTTAGAGCAGGGGACTCATAATCCCTTGGTCGTGGGTTCGAAACCCACCGGACCCACCAAATATTAAAAATGCCCGAGGCTTTTGGCTTCGGGCATTTTTGTATTCATTGTTTTTGATGGGGTTAACATTCAAATTGATAAAGGTGAAGAGATAATTTACACTGCGAAATTAGGTTCAGGTAGTGGATTTTCGACAAATGGAACTATAGGGTGGCAATGGACAGCATTTAAGAAAAAAACACCAAATATAAGATTAAAAGCACCAATATCTAAGTTTAGTGCAAATGTAAGGAAAAATTAAATGATAGCATTAATACCTTATATATTTTTTGGTTTGATATTTTTGTATCTTGTTACTATAGTAACTAATTTTGTATTGGTCTATAAAATTCTAAAATCAGAAGGAATGACCTTAAGTTTTTTTGAGTATTTCATTACTGCTAGGTTTATGAGTTTTAAGTTTTTTAGGGTTTTATTTGGGTGGAAAAAATATCAAATAGATCTTATTTAAGGGCATTGAGAATAAATTGTATCTTTGCTACAATTATTTTTCTGTTAGAAGCTTATCATTATATTTTGTGATTTTGCTTCCTAAGCCTCATAACTACGACCCCAGGTAGAATACAATGAAGAATAATGTTAAAAATTGGACAACGAAAGAAGTCAAGCAATCATTAGATGAATTTAATGATGTTTTAATTAAAAATACTTTTCTTCTTCAGTATCTGAAAAAAGAGTTTTTAGCTTCAAGTGCTTATTGTTTGTCTATGCTGCCTGAAGAAGAAGATATATATGAAATATTGGTTAATGGGAATATTATTGTTGATTTAGAATTTAATAAACATACAAATGAAACAGTTGTTATTAATGTTACTGATGTTGATGAATACTTGAAAACTTTAACCAATGAGAGTGGTAGAGTATTTTTTACATTAGCAAAAGAAATCGGCAAACAGAAAAACATTTAACAAGAGCGAAATACAAATTTAAAACTCAATGGAGTGATGGCGTATTTAGGATAGATATGTTGAATGAAAAAAAACAAATCTTTGTTTTTGGGGCTGACGTAGATTAGCAGTATGGAAATTTTTGTCGTGTAGGAATATGTCGCCCAGACTTGCAAGCAACGCTTCCATCAGGTAAAAGAGTGTATATTGAGTACGATCGAAGCACTTCATCGCGCGGAATACCACACGCAGATAGAATATTCAGCAATGATAAAAATGCTATTGTTATTTTAAGGACGTTAGATTGATTATGTAATTACTCTACGGTATTTGGCTTCATTACCATTGCCAGAAGGTTAATCTGTAGAAAAAGTGTAATCATTTTAATGGTTGATATTTTATAAACCAAAATAATACCGTCTGAGATTTCACAATCCAGACGGTATTTTATATTCTAAAGAAATATTTACAAGGTAAAACTCTATGGACTCATAATCAAAATTATGTTCATCATGGCTACGAAAGTTTTACTAACATTCCCAATTTTGTATTGGAAAAAGACCGTTACGTTGATTGGGAAGATACTTGGCGTACTTTTTGACTAGGGAATAAGTAAATGGAGAGCAGTTACTTTTTGCTTGCTCTGGTCGATATCTTTCTACTATTAATTTTTCCGAGTAATACTACATGCCCCTATATTGAGAGGCTGATGATTATTTCGATATAGCTGGACTGTTTTTCAGACGGCCTGAAGATTTAATCAACCATTCTGCGTATTTCGTTGATTGGGATACGCGGGGTATAGAGTATGTCGTAGGTTGGTTTGTCCAAAAGATCTTGCAGGGAGTATTGATCTAAATGGTTGAAGAAGGCTTTGATGGCGCCGGTAATGATGCCGGTCAGTCGGCAGGAGGGGGTGATAAGGCATTCGTTGTTATCGCCCATGCATTCGACAACTTGCATCGGCTCAAGATGGCGTACGACTGCACCGATATTGATGTTTTCAGGATTGTCTGCCAAGCGCAAACCGCCGCCTTTGCCGCGCACGCTGACCAGAAAACCACCTTTGACTAATGAGGTAACCACTTTCATCAAATGGCTTTTGGAAATATTGTAAGTCTCGGCAATGGTGCTGATATTGACGAGGGTGTCATCATTGATGGCGGTATAAACCAATACGCGCAATCCGTAATCGGTATGTTGGGTCAGATACATGGCTGGCTCTTTAGATATTTTTATTATATGTCAAAAGCATAGTGCTTGGAGAGAGGCTGTTTGACTTTATGTGGGGTTGGGTTTCATAATATCTGAAACATTTGAATTAATCCAGTTTGACAGACTGTTGCCATTATAACGAACTTATGAAACCCTTGAAACGCCACCCTGCATTAATAGAACTTTCCCGTGAGCATCATGGCTCGCTGTCGTTGTGCGTCCGTCTCCTGCGTACGCCCGAGCAAAGCCATCAAGCGGAGCTGGATCCTCATTTTGTGGAACTTGAGCCACATTTTTTGGAGGAGGAAACCATGTTTGCGCCGTATTGGGATAAGGTTGATCCGGCGTTGAGACAGCGTTTTGAAGGTGATCATGCCAAGTTGCGTGCGATGATGGCTCATCCTGAATATATGAATGAATCATGGAATAAGGATTTTGCGGTAACTTTGCGCGATCATGCGCGTTTTGAGGAACGCGAGCTTTTTCCTGCGATTGAACCTTTTTTGCCTTTGCCTGAGAATGTGTAATAGGGAAGGGAATCGATGGCCGTCTGAAAAGTTTCAGACGGCCTCTGTTGCTGTTTTATGATGATATAAAAATTGAAGGAACCACCATGAACGATTTGTTCAAACATCCTGTATGGGCAATGGCCTTCCGCCCGTTTTACTCGTTGGCGGCTTTGTATGGCGCATTGTCTATATTGCTTTGGGGCTTCGGCTATCAGGGTACGCCTGAATTGCCGGGTTTTTATTGGCATGCCCATGAAATGATTTGGGGCTACGCCGGATTGGTCGTCATTGCATTCTTGCTGACGGCCGTGGCAACTTGGACTGGCCAGCCGCCCACACGCGGTAAGGCGTTGGCAGGTTTGACTGCATTTTGGCTGCTTGCGCGTTTGTGTGCGTTTATTCCCGGCTGGGGTGCGACGGCAAGCGGTATATTTGGTACGATCTTTTTCTGGTATGGCGCGGTATGCATGGCTTTGCCGGTAATCCGTTCTCAAAACAAGCGCAACTATGTTGCCGTATTTGCTATTTTTGTTTTAGGCGGTACCCATTTCGCGTTCCATATGAAAATGCAGCCGTTTGATGCCATTGCGCTGATGACCGGTTTGCAATCCGGTTTGATTATGGTGGCCGGCTTTATCGGTTTGATCGGCATGCGGATTATCTCGTTCTTTACGTCCAAACGCCTGAACGTGCCGCAAATTCCCAGCCCTCAATGGGTAGCGCACGCATCGCTTTGGCTGCCTATGCTGACTGCCATGATGATGGCTCATAACATATTGCCGGGATTGGCTGCTTTGTTCTCTTTTGCTGCCGGTGTGATTTTTACCGTGCAGGTGTACCGCTGGTGGTATAAAGCCGTACTGAAAGAGCCTATGCTTTGGATTTTGTTTGCTGGCTATCTGTTTACAGGCTTGGGCTTGATTGCTGTCGGTCTTTCTTATTGGATTTCAAGTTTCCTGAATTTGGGCGTACACCTTATCGGCGTTGGCGGTATCGGCGTGCTGACTTTGGGTATGATGGCACGAACTGCGCTTGGCCATACCGGCAACTCTATTTATCCGCCGCCTAAAGTGGTTCCTGTCGCCTTTTGGCTGATGATAGCCGCAACGGTTATCCGTGTTTTGGCTACCTTTGTGAGCGGTACGGCATACACGCACAGTATCCGTTGCTCCGCCGCTTTGTTTGCCGTGTCTCTGCTGTTGTACGCATGGAAATATATTCCTTGGTTGATCCGTCCGCGTTCGGATGGTCGTCCGGGTTAACGGTTTGGCAAAATGAAAAGGCCGTCTGAAAAGTTTCAGACGGCCTTTATTTCTTGATAACAAAAAAGCCTTTCAATGTATGAAAGGCTTTCATTGAGACTGTGGCCTCGCCAACAGGAATCGAACCTGTATTTTACGCTTAGGAGGCATACGTTCTATCCGTTGAACTATGGCGAGGAGTTAAAGGAGGGGATTTTAAACCTTTCCGGCAAAAAAAGACAATAAGCCGGCGGCAATCAAAGGGCCGACCGGAATGCCGCCGATAAAGGCAACGCCGATGACCGTGCCGATTAATAATCCGGTTACCAAAACAGGCTGTTCGCTCATCAATGGAACGCCGCGTCCGGCAAGCCAGGCAACCAAAATGCCGATCAGGACGGCGGCAATCATTTTGAAATTGATAAACTCGGACAGCGGCGGAATCTGGATTTTACCGGAAACCAGTGGACTCAATACGCCGATGGTCAGCATAATGATGCCCACTTGTAGGCCGTGTTTTTCCACGAAGGGAATGTATTGCGACAAAGCGGTTTGCTGCATCAACAATAAGACGGCCGCTGAAATTGTAATCGAGTTGTTGTTGCTGACAACGCCTAAAAAAATCAGCGTAACCAGAAACAAAGGGACAAAACTGAAATTCATCGGATTAAGATACTCGGGCCAAGGATTCTTTTGCCAGTTGGATCATAGCATCTTTGACTTCGCTGTCAGGCAACACGTTTAATGAAGCGATGGCTTTGTCGACGGCTTTTTTCGCTTCGGAAATCGAATACGGCAAAGCGTCGGAGTTGACGACATAGTCGTGGATTTTTTCAAAATAGCTGCGGTCGGCATTTTCCAAAGCATGGCGCACATCGTTGGCTGTCTGCTCGGAGCCGTTTCGCATCAGGTAAATCAATGGCAGGGTAGGTTTGCCTTCTGCCAAATCGTCGCCGACGTTTTTGCCGATTTCTTCGGTTTCGCCTGAATAGTCCAATACATCGTCAATGATTTGGAAAGCCGTACCGACGTACATGCCGTAGTCTTTCAAGGCTTGCTCGTGTTCGGGGGACGCCTTGCCCAAAATTGCGCCGACTTGAGCGGCCGCTTCAAACAGTTTGGCTGTTTTGTATTGGATAACTTGGACGTATTGCTCTTCGGTAATATCCGTATTGCCGATGTTCATCAGCTGCATGACTTCGCCTTCGGCGATGATGTTGGTCGCATCTGCCATCACTTCCAAAATACGCATGCTGCCCGAACCAACCATCAGTTGGAAGGCGCGTGTATATAGGAAGTCGCCGACCAAAACAGCCGCCGCGTTGCCGAAGAGGTTGTTTGCGGTTTTACGGCCACGGCGCAAATCGCTTTCATCGACGACATCGTCGTGCAGGAGGGTGGATGTGTGGATGAATTCCACCATCGCTGCCAGCGAGTACAGTTTTTCATCGTCATGCCCGACTGCTTTGCCTGCCAAAATGGTAATAATCGGACGCAGGCGCTTACCGCCCGCGCTAATGATGTATGTGCCGATTTGCGAAATCAGCGCAACATCGGATTGAACAGCTTGGTTGATGACCGCATTAACTTTGGCAAGGTCATCGGGCAGGTGGCGTTGGAAGTAAGGCAGGTTTTCGAGCATAAAACATTCTCTGTTGATAAAACGGAGCGGGGGCTCCAATGAATCTGTTTAAACCCGTACATTCGGTCGGGGTAATAATGTTGCATAAAGATATCAGCAATCCAGCGCGTGATTATATCAGTTAAAAAGCATGCAACATATCTTTCAGACGGCCTTTTCACTTGTAAATAAAATAAATTTTGACAAAACAGGCAAATAGAAATAGAATAGCTCGTTTCGCACATGGTGTGCGGAATGTTAACCTAATTCTATGGAGTTGAGTATGTACGCGGTCGTAAAAACCGGCGGTAAACAATACAAAGTTTCCGTTGGCGAAAAATTGAAAGTAGAACAGATACCAGCCGAACTCGACAGCCAAATCGAACTGACTGAAGTTTTGATGATTGCTGACGGCGAATCTGTAAAAGTAGGCGCACCTTTTATCGAAGGTGCAAAAGTAACAGCTAAAGTCGTTGCTCATGGTCGTGGCGAGAAAGTACGCATTTTCAAAATGCGTCGTCGCAAACACTACCAAAAACGCCAAGGCCATCGCCAAAATTTCACCCAAATCGAAATCGTGGCAATCGCCTAATTTCAAGTAAGTTCAGGAGTATTACAAATGGCAAGTAAAAAAGCAGGCGGTAGCACCCGCAACGGTCGCGATTCAGAAGCCAAACGCTTGGGCGTTAAAGCCTACGGCAACGAGCTGATTCCGGCAGGCTCTATCATCGTTCGTCAACGTGGTACTAAATTCCACGCAGGTGACAACGTAGGCATGGGCAAAGACCACACTTTGTTTGCTAAAGTCGACGGTTACGTTGAATTCAAAACCAAAGGCGCGCTGAACCGTAAAACTGTCAGCATCCGTCCTTACACCGGTTCTGAAGAATAATCGTTTTACGATTGAAAGCCGCATTCCTTTTCGGAATGCGGTTTTTGTTTGTCAGACTGTTCTTTCTGTTTGATAAAATCCGTATGTCGTGAAGCTTGATTTATATTAAGGCCAAAGTAAAAACGTGCTTACAATTGATAACATTTGTTTTATTCTATCGACTCTTTCTATATAATCTATCAAATGCCTTTGATTTACCTTCATGTAGCTAAACACAGTAAACTTAAGGCCGTCTGAAAAAATCCGTATCAGTTGAATACAAGGAATTCCTCCCATGAGCTTACACAGTGATATTCTCGTCGTCGGCGCAGGCCCTGCCGGATTAAGTTTTGCCGCAGAGTTGGCCGGAAGTGGTTTGAACATAACCCTGATTGAAAGAAGTCCTTTAGAAGTGTTGCAAAATCCGCCGTATGACGGCCGTGAAATCGCATTGACGCACTTGTCGCGTGAAATCATGCAGCGATTGTGTATGTGGGATTTGATTCCAAAAGACGAAATTTATCCTTTGCGCGATGCCAAAGTGTTGAACGGTCATTCCGATTACCAGCTCCACTTCCCGCAACCGACTGAGGCGCGCGGCGAGCCTGCCGATTGCTTGGGCTATTTGATTTCCAATCACAACATCCGTAAAGCCGCTTATGAAGTCGTTTCCAAATTGGACAACGTGAAAATTCTGACCGGCACCAATGTTAAAGAAGTCAAAACTTCCGGCAATGAGGCGCAAGTCATTTTGGAAAGTGGCGAAGTATTGAACGGCCGTCTGTTGTTGGCCGCCGATAGCCGTTTCTCGCAAACGCGCCGTCAATTGGGCATTTCTTCCGATATGCACGATTACAGCCGCACCATGTTTGTGTGCCGCATGAAGCATACTCTGTCCAACCTGCATACCGCATATGAATGCTTCCACTACGGCCGTACCATTGCGTTGCTGCCTCTGGAAGAGCATTTGACCAATACGGTGATTACGGTGGACAGCGATAAAGCCGAAACGATTAAGAATATGTCGCCGGAAGAATTGGCGGCCAGCGTGAAAGAGCAACTCAAAGGCCGTTTGGGTGATATGGAATTGGTCAGCACCATTCACAATTATCCTTTGGTCGGCATGATTGCCCAACGTTTCTACGGCAAACGCAGCGCGTTGATTGGCGATGCCGCGGTCGGTATGCATCCGGTTACTGCGCACGGTTTCAACTTGGGTTTAGCAAGTGCCGATCTTTTGGCCAAATTGGTTCTCGAAGCCGAGCAACGCGGTCAGGATATTGGTGCGAAGAGCCTGCTGGAAAAATATAGCACCAAGCATATGCTCCATGCCCATCCGATTTACCACGGCACCAATATGCTGCTGAAACTCTTTACCAATGAAACTGCTCCGGCGAAACTGCTGCGCGGTTTGGTATTGCGTGCAAGCAATAACTTCCCTCCGCTGAAAAAACTGATTACCAAACAATTGACCGGTTAATCATTTGAAAACATAAAAAGCCGTCTGAACGATTAAAGTTTCAGACGGCCTTGTTTTTTATCTACTGCTTATTTGGCTAAAACCGATTCGGGCATTTCTTGACGGACGTTTAACGAAGTCAGTTTTTTGGTCAAGATGCTCAATACGATGCCGTAGGCAGGCAGGAAGAAGAGGGTGCAGATGGCGAGTTTGAACAGATAATCGACAAATGCGATGCCCTGCCAATTTGCCGCCATAAATTCATCGTTGCTCGCGTAAAAGGCAACGGCAAAAAACACCAGCGTGTCCAAAGCGTTGCCGACCACGGTAGAAGCGGTGGGGGCAACCCACCATGATTTCAGACGGCGTAATCTGTTGAACACGAAAATATCGAGGATTTGCCCGAGCGCATAGGCGGAAAAGCTGGCCAATGCGATACGGCCGACGAAGGTGTTAAATTCGGTTAACGATGCCCAGCCTGTCCAGTTGCCGTCATGAAAGAGGACGGAGAAAACGTAAGAGAGCAGCAGGGCGGGGAACATTACCCAAAAAATAATCCGTCTCGCCAACGGCGCGCCGAAAATGCGCACGGTCAGGTCGGTAGCGAGGAAGATAAAGGGGAAGGAAAATGCGCCCCAAGTGGTAAAAATACCGAAAATTTGAAAGGGAAACTGCACCAGATAGTTGCTGGCCGCAATAATAAAAATATGGAAAAGCACCAGCCAGAAGAGCGCTTTCTTCTGCTGTGCGACAGTAAATTCGTACATGGAAATCTTTCGGAAGTTTTTTCAGACGGCATGAAGCCTTGAAAGACCGTGCAATAGAGAAAGTCTTGCAATGAAAAGGACGTTAGGCCGTCTGAACGGGATTATTGTGCATCGTGCTCAAACAGGCGTTTGCGTGCCAAAGCTTCAAACTCTGTACCTGCTTTGCCGTAGTTGGCAAACGGATGAATGGCGATGCCGCCGCGCGGTGTGAATTCGCCGAATACTTCGATGTATTTCGGATCCATCAGGGCGATGAGGTCTTTCATGATGATGTTGACGCAGTCTTCATGGAAGTCACCGTGGTTGCGGAAGCTGAAGAGATAGAGTTTCAGGGATTTGCTTTCCACCATTTTGATATGGGGGATGTAGCGGATGTAGATGGTGGCAAAGTCGGGCTGGCCGGTCATCGGGCAGAGGCTGGTGAACTCGGGGCAGACGAATTTGACGAAATAGTCGTTGTCGGGATGTTTGTTGTCGAACGCTTCCAAAATTTCAGGCGCGTATTCGCTCGGGTATTGGGTTTTCTGGTTGCCCAAAAGGGAGATGCCTTGCAGCTCTTCGTTGTTGCGGGACATGAGGTTTCCTTAGTTTTTTAATGTGGGAGGTTTTCGAACCACGGGGTGCGGATTGTAATATAAATTGCATGACTTGTGCGGATTTTATAGCGATGAATCAGCAGGATAGCTTTCAGACAGCCTGTTTTGTATTTTATGAAACCTGTTTTCCGCTTTACAATAGCAGCCAATCAACAGGCCGTCTGAAAGTATTTGTATGTCTTTAGCCCAACCCAAACGCATCCTGATCATCAAATTGCGCCATCATGGCGATGTGCTTTTGAGCACGCCGGTGGTCGATGCGCTGAAAACCCGTTTCCCCGATTGCGAAATCGATATGCTGGTATACGCCGGTACGGAGCAGCTGATTGCCGATAATCCGCAGATTGCGCAGATTTTTACCATTGATCGAAATTGGAAGAAGCTGGGCGTATTCAAGCAGTTGGCGTGTGAGAAAAACCTTTTGTCTAAGCTGAAGGCACGCGATTACGACTGGGCTTTTAATCTGTCCGATCAATGGCGCGCAGCGGTAATTGCCAAACTGTGCGCCCGTTGCAGCGTGGGTTTGGACTGCATTAAGCGCGACGGTTTCTGGTGGCGTTTCTGTCATGATTTTATCAACCATGAGCTGGATACCAGCCATCATATCGTTGAAAACCAATTGAATATCCTTGCGCCGCTTATCCAGCCGGAAGACGTGGCCGATGCGAAAGTACGCCTTTGGGTGGCACAAGATGCAAGGGAAAGCATGCGGCAGAAATTGCGTGAGCAGGGTTGGAACGGTGAAGATTATGTGTTGCTGCACCCGGGTGCGCGTTGGCATTTCAAATGTTGGGAAGACGGCAAAAATGCCGCCATCGTACAGCTCCTGCTCAACAGCGGGCAGAATGTCGTATTGACTGCTTCTCCCGACACTGTCGAGCAATATATGCTTCAGGAAATTATAGGCCGTCTGAATATTCCAGAGGGCAGAAAAGTATATGTGTTGTCCGGATGCTTGAGTCTGCGTGAATTGGCGGCGGCCATTGAGGGAGCGAAGCTGTTTGTCGGTGTCGATTCTGCACCGATGCACATCGCCGCTGCTTTGGATAAACCGCAAATCGCTTTGTTTGGCGCGTCATGGGTGGATAAATGGCGTCCGTATTCCGAACAGGCGGAAGTCATTTATGCCGGCGATTATGCAGAACTGCCCAATCCCGACAGTATCGATACCAACGATCCGACACGTTTGTTGAAAGCGATTCCGTTGCAGGATGTGTGGGATAGAATTTCTGCCAAATTGGAAGCATTGGAGGCTTAAAACCGCTTACCACAATCCGTTAAACGTTTTAACTTTGCGCCAAAATGCCCATTTGGAACGGCGGCCGATTTCCAGCGTGCCGCCGTTTTCGCCGTCTGTGGCAATGCACACGGTTTTCAGACGACCTGAAGCGAGTGCGTCCCATAAAGGCGCAAACCAACGGGTTTCCCAGCTTTCCAAAATATCTTTGTATGCCCAAACATCGCCTGTCTGTAAGGTGGAAACCAAGTCGTCCAAAAAGATAAGGCCGTCTGAAACAGTATTTCCTGTTTCTTGAACCATCTCAAACCAAGCCTTCAAATCGTATGGCGCATCGAGTTTGGGCGTATCCGAAAAACGCGCCCATACGCTGTCTGAGGCGACAATATCCGCAGACTGTGTACCGTCCGCATCATTCCACAGCCACAAACCGTTGATTTCCGGCAATCCTTGTTGTTCACGCGCTTGGTTAATCGGATGCGTGTGGAGAAACATTTGGATTTCCGTCTGCATGGCCAACCAAGACACCGCATCTTTGCCGTGTGCCTGACCGTCCATTTCCGGCTGCCCGCACACATCCAAAACACATTCCGCTCCCCAATCTTCCGTTGTCGGCATACTGAGCAGCCACATGCTTTCGCAAAGCGGCTCGAATTGCCAATCTTTATCTTGATAAAACGCCGACAAATCCACACATAACCGTTGCACCTCCTCTTTTTGGATGCCGATAAACTCGCCGCTGATAATGTTGACATGGTGCATGCCCATTTGTTGCCAAACCGGAGAGGCAAAAGCGGCTGTGCGTTTTTGGCTTGTGTGGCGTAAACGTTGCACTTGGGCAATAAGGCTGCCGTTCCACAAATGGCGTCCGTAAAATTCAGACGGCCTGAGTGTTTCTTTGTGTAATGTGCCGTAACGCAAAAGACGGTTAAAAGCAGGTAAGGCAAGCTCAGGGACGGATTCGTCGGCAAAGCGGTTGAGCGAGGGGAGGGCGAGGGTCAGCTTCATAAGCGCAAATAGATAGGAAAACCGTTATTTTACGCGACAAATGATGCGTTTCGGAACCTTGCCCTCACGCCCTGAAAAAGATCTGTTCGGACGGCCGGTTTGGAAAAAATGGACTGTCATGCTAGAATGTGTGGCGTAAATTTCAGAAAAACAGGGTGAAAATCAACACAATAGCCCTGATAATAACGTCAATCTCAAACACGACCTCATTCATTCCGAGTGAAAACCTGATTTTCAGATCGGAAAAAAGACTCCAAGTCCTTTATCCCCAAAACTGTTTAAACCAGCAGGCGGTCGCGGCAGGCCGGATGTGCCGGCATTCTGCAAACTTCAAAAACAGACCGCCCCATTAAGGATAACGCGTGATTAAAAACAAATATTCCACTCGATTCAAAGCAACCCTCTTAGCGTTTCTGCTGCCGGCTTCAGGCATCATGACCGCATACGCCATTACCGATCCTCAACCTGCACAAACCGATTTCAAAGTCGAGCGTATTTCCGAAGAGCTGCCTGCCGTTTATGTGGAAACCAATACCTATCAATCCAGCTATTGGGCGCAAGAAGCCGTCCAAGCCGGCGACTCTTTGGCAGACGTTTTGACGCGCATGGGTGTCAACCAAGAAGACATCAAGCAAATCATGGCGAAAAACAATGCCAACCTCGACATGAAAAACCTGCGGACCAACCAATCCGTCAATATCCGCATCGATTCTTCAGGCCAAGTGACCGACGTTCAATTCTTTACCGATGAAGAATTGGAACGCAACTTGGTGGCTTTGGAAAAAGTTAAGGGCAAATGGCGCATCTCCAATGCCGAAATCGACATGAAAACCATGCCGACCCTGCGCTCCGTACAAATTCGCACTTCCGCTATCGGCGATATGCTCCGTGCCGAAATTCCTTCCGAAGTGTATATCCAGCTCAAAGAAATCTTTGCCGACTCGTTCAATATGAGCGACTTGGGCGAAGGCGATACCGTGCGTCTTTTGTACAACAGCATGTATTTCCGCGGCCAGCAAATGGCGGTCGGCGATATTTTGGCGGCTGAAGTGGTTAAAGACGGCAAAACCTACCAAGCCTATTATTACAGCCAAGGCAAAGGCGACGAAGAAAGCGGTAGCTACTACGACCAAAACGGTAAGTCCCTGCAACAAAAAGAAGGCTTTAATACCGAGCCTGTTGCATATACGCGCATTTCCTCCCCGTTCGGCTACCGTGTCCACCCGGTTCTGCATACCGTCCGTATGCACACCGGTATCGACTATGCCGCGCCGACCGGTACGCCGATTAAGGCCGCTGCCGACGGTGAAGTGATTTTTAAAGGTTGGAAAGGCGGCTACGGTAATACCGTGATGATTCGCCATGCCAACGGTGTGGAAACCCTGTACGGCCACATGAGCGCGTTCAGCCCTGCCGATGGCAGAGTCCGCGCCGGCGAAGTGATTGGTTTTGTCGGTACAACCGGCCGTTCTACCGGTCCGCACCTGCACTACGAAGCACGCGTCAACGGCCAGCCGGTTAACCCGACTACCGTTGCCCTGCCGACGCCGAAATTGACTCCGACCAATATGGCCGCGTTCCGCAAACAGCAAAAAGATGCCAGCACGATGTTGTCTACCATCCGCTCTTTGCCGGTTTCCGTAGCGCAGCTGGATTAATAAGATAAAGGCCGTCTGAATAAGGTTTCTTTCAGACGGCCTTTCCTATTAAAATCGATACCTCAACGCCCACGTTTACTCAGAGAAAGCTTATGTCTGCTCATCAGCCCATTATCCAATCCCTGCTTGATACCGACCTGTACAAATTCACCATGCTGCAAGTCGTGTTGCACCAATTCCCGCAAACCCACAGCCTCTACGAATTCCGCTGCCGCAACAAAGAGATGGTGTATCCGCTGGCCGATATTCAAGAAGACTTGGAACGCGAACTCGATTCCCTGTGCCAGCTGCGCTTTACCCATGACGAACTCGACTATCTGCGCAGCCTGCGCTTTATCAAAAGCGACTTTGTCGATTATCTCGAACTTTTCCAACTCCAACGCCGCTTTGTCCAAGTCAGCCCCGACGATCAAGGCCGTCTGAACATCCGCATCGAAGGCCCGATGATACAGGCGATGTTCTTCGAGATTTTCATTCTTGCCATCGTCAACGAACTCTATTTCCGCCGCTTGGAAACGCCTGCCGTCATCGAAGAGGGCGAGCGCCGTTTGCAGGCCAAAGCGCAACAGCTGAAAGAAATCGCGGCCACTCAAAATCCGAATGATCCGCCGTTCCTTATTTCCGATTTCGGCACGCGCCGCCGCTACACCCTTGCATGGCAGGAACACGTTATCCGCACCTTGCTGGAAGCCGCTCCCGATATCGTGCGCGGTACCAGCAATGTTTATCTGGCCAAAAAACTCGGCATCACACCAATCGGCACCATGGCGCACGAGTTCCTCCAAGCCTTTCAAGCCTTGGACGTACGTTTGCGTAATTTCCAAAAAGCCGCGCTGGAAAGCTGGGTACACGAATACCGCGGCGACCTCGGTATCGCCCTGACCGACGTAGTCGGCATGGATGCTTTCTTGCGCGACTTCGACCTTTACTTCGCCAAACTCTTCGACGGCCTGCGCCACGACAGCGGCGATCCTTATGTTTGGGGCGACAAAGCCTACGAGCATTACAAAAAACTCAAAATCGACAGCCGCACCAAAATGCTGACCTTTTCAGACGGCCTCGATATTGAGCGTTCATGGGCGTTGCACCAATACTTCAAAGACCGTTTCAAAACCAGTTTCGGTATCGGTACCAATCTGACCAACGACTTGGGACACACGCCTTTAAACATTGTTTTGAAACTTGTCGAGTGTAACGGCCAATCCGTCGCTAAGCTCTCCGACTCCCCGGGCAAAACCATGACCACCAACAACACCTTCCTCGCTTACCTGCGCCAAGTGTTTGACGTACCGGAGCCGGAAGAGAAAGCCTAAAAAAACAAAGGCCGTCTGAAATGTTCAGACGGCCTTTTAAATTAATCCATATCGCTTTCGGGCAATTCTGCCGAACCCATGCGGCGCAGGATGATATTGGTTTTGTTGTGCATCCGTTTGCTCTTAGGGTGGTCTGCGTAAAACAGCGGAGCCGGAACGCGCGCCGTGAGCTTGGCGGCTTGTTGGCGGGTGAGGGCGGAGGCAGGTTTTTTGTAGAAATACTGGGATGCCGCTTCCGCGCCGAATACGCCGTAGTGCCATTCGATTGAGTTCAGATACAGCTCAAAAATGCGGTCTTTATCGGTAACCGCTTCCATCATCGCGGTAATTGCCGCTTCTTCGCCTTTGCGGATGTAGCTGCGGCTTTCGTTGAGAAACAGGTTTTTCGCCAGTTGTTGGCTGATGGTCGAACCGCCGGCTTTGACTTCGCCGCTTTGCTTATTGCGTTTCATGGCGTATTTGATGCCGTTCCAGTCAAAGCCGCTGTGTTCGGCAAAGTTGGCGTCTTCGGAAGCAATCAGGGCTTTTTTGAGGTTGACGGAGATTTGGTCGTAAGGCACCCAGCGGTAATCCAGCTCGACATCGCGGCCTTCTTTTGCAAACTGGCTCATGCGCATGGACATGAAGGCGGTTTTGCTGGGTGCGACGGCGCGGTAGGTAATGATGTTGCCGTACACATAAGCGTTGAAGAAAATGAAGATGCCGATGGGCAGGGCAATCAGCCATTTGATGATGCGGAACATGGTTACAGGGCTTTCATGTATTCGATAACGGGGCGGATATCGGGTGTAAATCCGCGCCAAATATGGTAGGAGGCGGCAGCCTGACCGACCAGCATGCCCAGGCCGTCTGAAACTTCGGCCGCGCCGTTGCTTTGGGCAAAGTTCAAAAACGCCTGTGCCGCTTCGCCGTAAACCATATCGTAGGCAAGGCGGCAGTTGCGGAAAATTTCAGGATTGACGGCAGGAAGCTGACCGCTCAAGCCGCCGGACGTGCCGTTGATGATGATATCAAAACCGCCGTTCAAATCCGCCATCGGGACGGCTTCAATGCCGAAAAGCTGCGCCAATTCCTCGGCTTTGGCGTGGGTACGGTTGGCAATGACGATACGGGCAGGGCGGTGTTCTTTCAAAACCGGAATCACGCCGCGCACAGCACCGCCTGCGCCCAAAAGCAAAATGGTTTTGCCTTCGATGGCAATATTTTTGACCTGCGTGATGTCGTTGGCCAAACCGATACCGTCGGTATTGTCGCCGCGTATTCTGCCGTCTTCCAACCACACCAGCGTATTGACCGCGCCGGCAGCCAAAGCGCGGTCGGAATGTTCGTCCGCCAGCGCAAAAGCTTCCTGCTTGAACGGGACGGTTACATTCGCACCTTGCCCGCCCTCGGCACGAAACGCCGCAACAGCCTCGGCAAAACCGCTGATTTCGGCACAAATGCGCTCATATTCGATGGCCGCACCTTCTTGCAGCGCAAACTGCTGATGGATTTGCGGCGATTTACTGTGTGCAACGGGATTGCCGAAAACGGCGTAACGCGGGAGGGTAGTCATGGTCGTGTTCCAAAAGACGGGACGGCTATTTTATAACGGCGGCGTACAGATGGAAACGATGTCGTCTGAAACGGTTGTCAGGTAGCATGATGGAATATTTGTTTCTTGAAAAAAAGTCGTTTTCTTTTTACAATTTAACTTTATTTTTTTACAATTTAACTTTGATTTTGTTGACAAGGACGAAAGGGGCGGACATGAAAAAGGTGTTGTGCTTGGCAGTATTTGCATTAGGGTTGGCAACGCCGGCGGTGGCGGCGGATTGGGTGTGGTTAGGTAATGACAGTAACAATACTGCCGTGTTTGGTGATGCAGACAGCCGTACGGACAATAGTGCATGGGTTGAAATGAGGTATGCCAAGCCGAAAAAGCATAGCAATGGAAAATTTTATAATACAGATAAAGGGTTGGAAGAAATAGATTGCAGTGGTAAACGTCGTAGGTCTTTGACGGTAACGTGGTATTCCAAATCGGGAAACCCTATCGGCTCTGATACACGATCCTATGCCGAATGGGATTATGTTATTCCCGGTACGCTTGGAGAGAGTATGTACAAATTTGTCTGCAACCACGATCCTCGTTGACCATTTTCAAATCAAACAACAGATGCCGTCTGAACTGCTTTCAGACGGCATCTGTTTTGTCGGCATTCGGACAAAAGAGCGGGCATTCCGCTTTTGAACAGATAAACCAAAGCATATTGTTGACAATCTTGCCGTCTGAAACTATATTTCATTGCGTAAAAACGGGGGCCCTGATGTATTTCAGACGGCCTTACCGTGGTAGAATAACAACTTAAACCCATTCCCTCAGGAGCTGAAGATGTCCATCAAAGACGCTGTAAAACTGATTGAAGAAAGCGAAGCCCGCTTCGTAGATTTGCGCTTTACCGATACCAAAGGCAAGCAGCACCACTTTACCATCCCCGCCCGCATCGTCCTCGACGATCCCGAAGAATGGTTTGAAAACGGTCAAGCGTTTGACGGTTCGTCCATCGGCGGTTGGAAAGGTATTCAGGCTTCCGATATGCAGTTGCGTCCTGATGCGTCTACAGCCTTCGTCGATCCTTTCTACGACGATACCACCGTTGTCTTTACCTGTGATGTCATCGATCCGGCCGACGGCCAAGGCTATGACCGCGACCCCCGCTCTATCGCACGCCGCGCCGAAGCCTATTTGAAATCTTCCGGCATCGGCGACACCGCCTATTTCGGCCCAGAACCTGAATTCTTCGTCTTTGACGGCGTAGAATTTGAAACCGACATGCACAAAACCCGTTACGAAATCACTTCCGAAAGCGGCGCATGGTCAAGCGGCCTGCACATGGACGGTCAAAACACCGGCCACCGTCCGACCGTCAAAGGCGGTTACGCACCTGTTGCGCCGATTGACTGCGGCCAAGACCTGCGTTCTGCCATGGTCAATGTTTTGGAAGAACTCGGCATCGAAGTGGAAGTCCATCACGC
This sequence comes from Neisseria sp. P0007.S010, assembly GCF_051962875.1. Taxonomy (NCBI): domain Bacteria; kingdom Pseudomonadati; phylum Pseudomonadota; class Betaproteobacteria; order Neisseriales; family Neisseriaceae; genus Neisseria; species Neisseria sp. P0007.S010. Next base: position 194,320 of record NZ_JBQCUX010000003.1, read on the forward strand.
CGAAGTCGGTACCGGCAGCCAAATGGAAATCGGCACCCGTTTCGCCACTTTGGTTAAACGTGCCGATCAAACCCAAGACATGAAATACGTGATTCAAAACGTTGCCCACAACTTCGGCAAAACCGCCACCTTCATGCCCAAACCGATTATGGGCGACAACGGCAGCGGTATGCACGTTCACCAATCCATTTGGAAAGACGGTCAAAACCTGTTCTCAGGCGACGGCTATGCCGGTTTGTCCGATACCGCCCTTTATTACATCGGTGGCATCATCAAACACGCCAAAGCCTTGAACGCGATTACCAATCCGTCCACCAACTCCTACAAACGCCTCGTGCCGCACTTTGAAGCGCCGACCAAACTGGCTTATTCCGCCAAAAACCGTTCTGCTTCCATCCGCATTCCGTCTGTGAACAGCAGCAAAGCACGCCGCATCGAAGCGCGTTTCCCTGACCCGACCGCCAACCCATACTTGGCGTTTGCCGCTTTGTTGATGGCCGGTTTGGACGGTATTCAAAACAAAATCCATCCGGGCGACCCTGCCGATAAAAACCTGTACGACCTGCCACCGGAAGAAGACGCATTGGTGCCTACTGTTTGCGCTTCTTTGGAAGAAGCACTGGCTGCCCTCAAAGCTGACCACGAATTCCTCCTGCGCGGCGGCGTGTTCAGCAAAGACTGGATCGACAGCTACATCGCCTTCAAAGAAGAAGACGTACGCCGCATCCGCATGGCACCGCATCCTTTGGAATTTGAAATGTATTACAGCCTGTAAAACAGCTGAGGCATTTTAAATAAGAAATCAAAGGCCGTCTGAAACTGGATTTGAAGTTTCAGACGGCCTTTAGGCTTGAATTAGCTAGGGTATTCTGATTTGCCATGATAGCGAGCAGCAATGAATCATGCTGTTTGAGGCCTTTATGGAATCGGTACTGCGTGTTAAATTTCAGCATGACAGGCCTTTTATTAAAGATATTCGCCATTACTTTATAATGAACCAGTCTTCAAATTGAATCCGCAAGGTAAGGGCATTACTTGGGAAGAGCTGAAAGAGTCTTTCGATTCGGATAAGACAGAAGAAGATTAAAGCCTCAGGCCGTCTGAAAGGATATTTAAGGATATTTTCTGTTTTCAGACGGCATGTTTGATAAGGAAAACCATGTTTGCAAATTTTGATTTAGGCGTATTTCTGCTGGCAGTATTGCCCGTGTTGTTGGCCATTACCGTGCGCGAAGTGGCACGCGGTTATACGGCGCGGTATTGGGGCGACCATACCGGCGAGCAGTTTGGGCGTTTAACCCTCAATCCGCTGCCACACATCGATCCTGTCGGTACGATTGTCGTGCCGCTGGTGTGTCTGATGATAGGCAGTTTTCTGTTCGGCTGGGCGCGTCCTATGCCCATCGATTCGCGCAATTTCCGTGATCCGCGCCGCGCGTGGCGTTGGGTGTCGATTTCGGGTCCGATAGCCAATCTGATTTTGGCGTTCTTTTGGGGTTTTGTCGTCGTATTTTCCGCGTATGTGCCTGAGTCTTATCAAGCGCCGTTGGTGCAGATGGCAGGTTACGGCGTGATGGTGAACTCGATTTGGGTCGCATTCAGCCTGATTCCGATATTGCCTTGGGACGGCGGTATTTTTCTCGATACCTTCCTTAACGCCAAGCAGTCCATGCAGTTCCGTAAAATCGAGCCATACGGTACATGGATTATCCTGATTCTTTTGTTTACCGGCCTGCTGGCCAAACTGATTTGGCCGATTATTGCCATGATTCAGACAGCAGTGCAGATGGTTGTCATGCTGTTTATTTAAATGTTGTGGCTGAAAAGGCCGTCTGAAACTCAGTTTCAGACGGCCTTTTTCATTGTGCAACATGTAAATACGATTGGAAAAGTTGCTTAAAAATTGTACAATCTCAGCCCTTTCAATTTGGCGCACACATTATGCACATCGGCGGCTATTTCATTGACAACCCCATCGCACTTGCCCCCATGGCAGGTATTACGGACAAACCGTTCCGCCGGATTTGCCGCGAGTTTGGTGCAGGGTGGGCGGTATGCGAAATGCTGACCAGCGATCCGAGCTTGCGCCATACCAAAAAAACCTTGCGCCGCAGCAATTTTGAAGGCGAGGGCGGAGTGGTGGCTGTGCAGATTGCCGGCAGCGATCCGCAGCAGATGGCAGAAGCCGCGCGTTATAACGTCGGCTTGGGCGCGCAGGTCATTGATATAAACATGGGCTGCCCGGCCAAAAAAGTCTGCAATGTGCAGGCAGGCAGCGCATTGATGCAAAACGAGCCTTTGGTTGCCGAAATCTTGGAAGCCGTTGTCAACGCGGTGGACGTACCCGTTACCCTCAAAACCCGTTTGGGCTGGCATGACGAACATCAAAATTTGCCGACCATCGCCAAAATTGCCGAAGAATCAGGCATCGCAGCCCTTGCCATCCATGGCCGCACCCGTACGCAGATGTACAAAGGCGAAGCGCGTTACGAACTGATTGCCGAAACCAAAGGCCGTCTGAACATCCCCGTTTGGGTCAACGGCGATATTACCTCGCCGCAAAAAGCCGCCGCCGTCCTCAAGCAAACTGCCGCAGACGGCATCATGATAGGGCGCGGCGCACAAGGCAGGCCGTGGCTTTTCCGTGATTTAAAACATTACGCCGAACACGGCGTTTTGCCGCCAGCCTTGAGCTTGGCAGAATGCAATACCACCATTTTGAACCACATCCGCGCCATGCATGAATTTTATGGAGAAATTGCCGGAGTACGCATCGCCCGAAAACACATCGGCTGGTACATCGACGAAATGCCCGAAGGCGAACAAACACGCCGGGAAATCAACCGCTTGGACAGCGCCGCAGCACAATACGATACCCTTGCCGCCTATCTTGAGACGCTTTCGGAGAAAACCGACCGCTGGGTATGCCACTATCGGGAAAGCTGAAGAGTTTCAGACGGCCTTATCATCTAAAAAATAAATCTATTTAAAAACAAACTCAAAGAAAGATATCACGATGAATCAAACGACTACTGACATTGCGCAATGTATTGAACAAAACTTACGACAATACTTCAAAGACTTGGATGGTACGGAACCTTGCGGCGTGTACGATATGGTGTTGCACCAAGTCGAAAAGCCGATGCTAATTTGCGTGATGGAACAATGCGGCGGCAACCAATCTAAAGCGGCGGCCATTTTGGGGTTAAACCGCAATACCCTGCGTAAAAAGCTGCAGCAGCATGGTTTGTTGTAATAGAGAGGAATAGGGTGCATTGCTGCCTACCTATCATGAAAGAGCCGGCCGGGTCATTCATCCATTAGTTGGATATTTTTGGATTTGTTGACACAATCAAAATAAAAACAGCTTGAAAAGGCTTCAGGCCGTCTGAAGACCAGAGAAGAAACGATTAATTTTTTTACCATGAGTTGAACCATGCTTTACCAAATACTCGCACTGTTAATCTGGGGCAGCTCGTTTATCGCTGCCAAATATTCCTACGAGATGCTCGATCCGACGCTGATGGTTGAGGCGCGATTGTTGATTGCCGCATTGATGGTGCTGCCGTCGTGCCGCCGTCATTTGGGCAGGATTCCGCGGAGCGAATGGAAGCCGTTGTTGTGGATTTCCTTTGTCAACTACGTTGTCGTTTTGATGCTCCAGTTTATCGGTTTGAAATATACATCTGCCGCCAGCGCGGTTACCATGGTGGGGTTGGAGCCTTTGCTGGTGGTCTTTGTCGGTCATTTCTTCTTCAACGACAAAGCCAAACTTTACCACTGGATTTGCTGCGCGGTGGCGTTTGCCGGCGTGGGCATGATGGTAATGGGCGGCGCGGAAGAGGGCGGTACGATTGACTGGTTCGGCTGTTTGCTGATTTTACTTGCAGGATTCGGTTTTGCAGGCGTGATACGTCCGAGCCAGCAGATGATTGTCCGTATTGGTGCGCCTGCATTTACCGCGGCTTCCATGGCGGTGGCGGCGGTGTTGTGCCTGCCGTTTTCGCTGGTGTTGGCAGACAGTTATCAAATCAATTGGTCATGGGGCGGTACGCTGTCGGTTTTGTATATGGGGATTGGTTGCAGTTGGCTTGCCTATCTGTTGTGGAACAAAGGCATGAACACAGTCCCTGCCAACGTCTCCGGCCTACTGATCTCGCTTGAGCCGGTCATCGGCGTTATCATGGCGGTGTTAATTTTGGGCGAACATTTAAGTACCATGTCTGCGATGGGCATTACCGTCGTTATTGCGTCCACTTTTGTCGCCGGTATGCTGACGCGTGTGAGCAACAAACATAAAAAGGCCGTCTGAAAACGGTTTCAGACGGCCTCAAGTAAGCAGTATTATTTTCAATAAAACATTTTGGGAAAATTTCTATGAAACACATTATTTCCCTACTTTTAAAAGAAAATGGGATTTAAATAGGTAAAAGCAAAAGGCCGTCTGAAACCAAGTTTCAGACGGCCTTTTGCAATAAAATTGTTAACAATATTTGTAAAAACCTACTGCCAAAAATGCGAAACTGGAGGATAATACCGCCCTGAAATTTCATCCCATACTGATTAAACCTTCAACAAAGGAAATCCAAATGTCTTCCATCAAACGCGCCCTGATCAGCCTATCCGACAAGACAGGCGCAGTCGAATTTGCCCAAACCCTGACCAAGCTCGGTGTTGAAATTCTCTCTACCGGCGGTACAGCAAAACTCTTGGCTGATGCAGGCGTTCCCGTTATCGAAGTTGCCGACTATACCGGCTTTCCCGAAATGCTCGACGGCCGCGTGAAAACCCTGCATCCGAAAATCCACGGCGGTATCCTCGGCCGTCGCGATTTGGACGAACACGTCGCCAAGATGGAAGAACACGGCATCGGCAACATCGACCTCGTGTGCGTCAACCTCTACCCCTTCGCCGCCACCATCGCCAAACCAAACTGCACGCTGGAAGACGCGATTGAAAACATCGACATCGGCGGCCCGACCATGGTGCGTTCTGCCGCGAAAAACTGGAAACACGTCGCCATCGTTACCGATACCGCCGATTTCCCGGCCATCGCCGTCGAACTCGAAGCCAACAACGGCGCATTGAGCGACAAAACCCGTTTCAACCTCTCACGCAAAGCATTCAGCCATACCGCCCAATACGACGGCATGATTTCCAACTACCTGACCTCGCTTTCAGACGACGTCTTGAGCGGCCAGCCCCAAATCGGCGAATTCCCGAGCCAGTTCAACCAAAGCTGGATTAAAGTGCAAGATATGCGCTACGGCGAAAATCCGCACCAACGCGCCGCGTTCTACCGCGATATTTACCCAGCCGCGGGCAGCCTTTCCGCCTACAAACAGCTGCAAGGCAAAGAATTGTCTTACAACAACATCGCCGATGCCGATGCCGCATGGGAAGCCGTCAAATCCTTTGACGCGCCAGCCTGCGTGATTGTGAAACACGCCAATCCGTGCGGCGTAGCCATCGCCTCCAATACCTTGGATGCATACAAACTCGCTTACGCCACCGACACCACCAGCGCATTCGGCGGCATCATTGCCTTCAACCGCGAAGTTGACGGCGAAACCGTCAAACAAATTACCGACAACCAATTTATGGAAGTCCTTATGGCGCCGAAATTCACCGCCGAAGCCCTCGAAATCGCCGCCGCCAAGAAAAACGTGCGCGTATTGGAAGTGCCGCTTGAAGCAGGTGCCAACCGCTTCGAACTCAAACGCGTCGGCGGCGGACTATTGGTGCAAACCCCCGATATCCACCGCATCAGCCGCGCCGATTTGAAAATCGTCTCCAAACGCCAACCGACCGAGCAAGAATGGAACGACCTGATGTTTGTATGGAACGTCGCAAAATACGTCAAATCCAACGCCATCGTCTTCGGCAAAGGCGGTCAAACCTACGGCATCGGCGCAGGCCAAATGAGCCGCGTGGACAGCACCCGCATCGCCGCCCGCAAAGCGCAAGATGCCAATCTCAATCTCAACGGCGCATGTGCCGCTTCCGATGCCTTCTTCCCATTCCGCGACGGCGTAGATGTCATTGCCGAGCAGGGCATCAAAGCCATCATCCATCCCGCAGGCTCCATGCGCGACCAAGAAGTCTTTGACGCAGCGGACGAACACGGCATCGCCATGGTCGTCACCGGCATCCGTCATTTCCGCCACTAATAAGCTGATATAAAATAAAGGCCGTCTGAAAACAAAGTTTCAATATCATGAAACCAGTTTTCAGACGGCCTTCTTCAATCATCAAACAATTTAGCGGCCTAACTGTAAATCAGGACAAAGCAACCAAGCTCTAGCCAGCCCGATTAATACGGCAACACAACGCCACACAAGCCTAAAACCCAACCCACTCAGAGCAAGAAACATGAAACACATCCTCCTCATCCTTACCCTCGCCACACTCACCGCCTGCGCCTCCAGCCATACCGGAGGCTACGGCTATGCCGGCAACAACGGCGCTTCCGCAGGCGTGACCCAAACATTCCGTTGGTAAGGCCGTCTGAAAAAACAACACAGTTTTCTACAATAGAGAACAAACAAATCCCAAACGTAAAGGCAAGTTTTACACTTGCCTTTTTAATGTTATCTATCGGCTTAATAGCGCATAAATTCGTGTCATTTGCGCACTATTTATATGTTAGGAAAGGTCAAGGCCGTCTAAAAACAGGCTATGCAAAGCCATTACACGTTTCAAACCAATTTTCAATACAAATTTCATTAATTACCTAAATAAATCCAATATTCAAATCTATTGCAATAGAAACTATCTAAATTATATATTATTTAATAATCATTATTGTTTGAGAATAAAAACGTAAAATCAAATAGCTAGAAAAAGCGTTTAAATAAAGCAACAAGTAAATCTAACGGGGATTACCGTTGAGGGAGAAAAAATAACACTTTATCGGAAGAGTTGATTTGCGAAACCAAACGCATATAAAATTTGGACAAGGATTCCGAATGCATTGAAGGAAGTTGACAAAAAGTGACTTGTTAAGAAACAAGCTGACAAAAAACGGCACATCGTTTCCCAAACTTCACAAGCTTCTGTAAATGTATCAGCATAAAATCCCATAAAACAGGCTTTTAGCTGCTATTCGGCCGAGTAGAGACTTTTGGCACGGGAATTGCATACACGAGATTACGGCATGAAACCGCATAAAGGGGAAACTCTGAAATGCGGCAAATGTGTGGACAGGCGGTTTACAGCCGAGCAACACGTCCCAAAAGAAATCAAACCCCTTACAGGAAAATCGATATGAATAAAGTCTTTAAAGTCATTTGGAACCACGCGACCCAGACATGGACCGCGGTTTCCGAGATTAGCCATGCACACGGCAAAAAATCCGCTTCTGACAAGCGTAAAGCCGTAGCTGCTGCAGTTGCAGCGGCAGGTGCTTTGATGGCGTCCGGTAGTGCAATTGCTGGTTCTGATCTTGCTACTAATGATGCAGTTAATCTTTGGCCGAATGGTGTGAAAAACCCTGCTGCTGGACGCGAAGCTGTCGCTGTAGGCGCTAACGCAACTGCCTCACATCAACACACAATTGCGATTGGTAGAAATGCTACTGCCAAGTGGACCGATGCTATTTCTATTGGTAGAGACACTGTAGCAAGCAAAGACCATGCACTTGCTATGGCTACATCAGCAAGTGCATTGGGTGTTCAATCTGTTGGCATCGGTTCATACTCTAGCGCTAGTGCGGATTCCGCAGTTGCTCTTGGTCAAAATGCAAAAGCTGGTGGTGAAGTACCAGCTGGTGCTGATAAAGGTACTGGTACCGCAGCAGTAGCTGTTGGTCTTAATGCAAATGCATCTGCAGCCAATACGGTTGCGACAGGTAAGAACGCTGCTGCAAGTGTTGATAATGCCGTTGCGGTTGGTGTCCAATCTAATGCTTCTGGTCGTTCGGCAACTGCATTAGGTGGTTATTCTGCTGCTTCAGCTGAGCGTGCTACCGCAGTCGGTGCTGCATCTAAAGCAACTGGTACAGCCTCTTTTGCTGGCGGTACATCAGCTAATGCTGCTGGTGTGAACTCTGTTGCCGTCGGTGGTTCAATGACTCCGGCTGAAGCTGCTCAAGCAGTTGGTAATAACTCTATTGCTGTAGGCTCTAAGTCAAATGCCCAACAAGCTTCCGACGTTGCAGTAGGCCATGGTGCGAAAGCCAATGGTACTTCTGCCGGTACTAATGCGGAAGGCTCAGTAAACAATGCCGGTTCGGCAATCGCAGTCGGTACAGAAGCTCAAGCAACCGGTATCGTAGCAATTGCTGTCGGTGAGCGCGCCCAAGCCCTGCAAAACGGCGCATTAGCATTGGGTGGCGACGCTCAAGCGAAACAAGGTTCTGACGTAGCTATCGGTCGTGGTTCCGTAGCTGATGGTACTTCTGCGGCTGCATTCGGTCCTGCTGCTAAAGCAGGTGCTCGATACGCAGTGGCATTGGGTGTACAAAGTAACGCTGCTTCTACGCAAGCGATTGCATTAGGCCGTGGCGCTCAAGCCAATGGCGGTGAATATGCAACTGCTCTGGGTAACGATGCTCAAGCAACAGCTAGAAACACTCTGGCTTTGGGTACTGAAGCTAAATCTACTATCGAAAACAGCGTAGCTCTGGGTAACGGTTCTACAACCAGCAAATTCGTACCTACCAACAGTGGTACTGTTGGCGGCTACACTTACGGTGGTTTCGCAGGCGCAACCAGCGGTTTAAATAACGGCGCAGTATTGTCTGTAGGTTCTGTAGGTAAAGAACGTCAAATCCAAAACGTTGCCGCAGGCCGTATTTCTGCAACTTCTACCGATGCAATCAACGGCTCTCAATTGTTTGCCGTAGCAAGCCGCATCGAAAATCTGAATCCGTTTGTATTCTCAGGCCACAATGAGAGCGGTAGCTCACCAGATGTAGGTAGATACACATACGATCCTAAATCAAATGGCAATAACACCCTGAAACTGATCGCCGGTGAAGGTCTGAAAATGACTTCAAACGGCACTAACGAATACACCCTGAGCGTAGTAGGTGGTGGTGCTAAAGGCGAAAAAGGTGATGCTGGTCCTGCTGGCCCTAAAGGCGAAAAAGGCGATACTGGTCCTGCTGGTGCTAAAGGCGAAAAAGGCGATACTGGTGCTGCTGGTGCTAAAGGTGATACTGGTGATACTGGTCCTAAAGGCGACAAAGGCGAAAAAGGTGATACCGGTGAAAACGGCCTGAACGGTAGCAGCGTTACAGGTACTGTTGTAAACAATAATGACGGTACTCATACCATCACTATTACCAATGAAGGTGATGGCTCAGTGACTACTACCATCGTTAAAGACGGTAAAAACGGTAAAGATGGTAAAGACGGTGCTACCGGTGCTAAAGGCGAAAAAGGTGACACTGGCGCCGCTGGCGAAAAAGGCGAAAAAGGTGACACTGGCGCCGCTGGCGAAAAAGG
>NZ_JBQCUX010000004.1:0-193253 GCF_051962875.1 Neisseria sp. P0007.S010
CTTGTCAGCCGCTTGACGGGCTTTTTCTTGAATATCTTCGGTCAGATAGTTTTTCATCTGAGAATAAACCAGCGCAATGACGGCAATGTCATCGCTGAAACCAAATGGAATCAGAAGGTCGGGAATGCTGTCGATAGGGCTGAGGAAATAAACCAGTGCGCCGACAATAATCATTTTGGCCCGTTTGGGCGTGTGTTCGGATTCCCAAAGGTAATAAAGTGCATAAAGTTGACGGACGACAGGTTTGCCCAGACGGCCGGCAAAGCGTCCGAGTTTTTTCATAAAGCTGGATGTGTCTAAGTTTCGACGGCGGAAGGAAGGGATGTAGTCTTTCGGATCGGGTGTGTTTTGATGAGGGGAGTGTGTCATGATGCAGCTTCCTTATAAGGTATGGAAACATTGTTGGTATTTCACTGTATTTTAATCCATCTAGGGATAGATGAAATGTCTTTGAATGTATAACTATGTAAGAGTAGTGGTGATAATGCAATGATAATAAGTTAAGAATGGCTTATGCCTTTGTAAAGATTAGGTATCAAGAGTGAGAATTTATCTCACAATAGATACAATTCTCAAACAATAATGATGTTATCGTAAGTGCTTTGATGGGGAGATGGCTTAATTGCAGGAAAGTAACAAAAAAGGCTAGCCACGCAAAAAAAAATCTAAGAATGATTGTTTGATTTTATTAGTCTTTTGGTAAAAATCATTAGAGCATTCATAAATTGCACTGTTCAAAATGAGATAAAACAGGTAAATTATGGTTTATGTAGCTTATTGTAGTGCTGAGCTATAGGTTTTGAGCTGATAATAAATCTAGAGGAACTGACCATGTCCGCCAAATCACGCCCGGTATTTTTGGAAATTCCGAATATCCGATTGCCCATACCGGGGATTGTATCTATTCTTCACCGTATCAGCGGCGTCGGCTTGTTTGTGATGCTGCCTGTTCTCTTGTATTTCTTCTCTGGAACGCTGGATCGCGAAGCGTCGTTTGAAGCATATCGTTCTGCTATCTCCAATCCGTTTGTGAAGCTGATCCTTATCGGTCTGTTGTGGGCATATCTGCACCACTTTTTCGCCGGTATCCGCTTTCTGTTTTTGGATGTGCATAAAGGCCTGGAATTAAATACTGCCCGTACTACTGCTAAAGTTGTATTTGCTTCTGCTTTGATTCTGACCGTCGTTTTGGGAGCTTTGTTATGGTAGAACGTAAATTGACAGGTGCGCATTACGGTTTGCGCGATTGGGCAATGCAACGTGCAACTGCGGTCATCATGTTGGTGTACACCGTGGTTCTTTTGGTTGTTTTGTTTACGTTGCCTAAAGAATATTCGGCATGGCAGGCATTTTTTGATCAAACTTGGGTGAAGGTGTTTACCCAAGTGAGCTTCTTGGCCGTATTCCTGCATGCATGGGTAGGTATCCGTGATTTGTGGATGGACTACATTAAGCCTTTCGGCGTGCGTTTGTTTTTACAAGTTGCCACCATCGTTTGGTTGGTAGGCTGCTTGGTGTATTCAGTTAAAGTAATTTGGGGGTAAATATGGGTTTTCCTGTTCGCAAGTTTGATGCCGTGATTGTTGGCGGTGGTGGTGCAGGTTTACGCGCAGCCCTCCAATTGTCTAAATCCGGCCTGAATTGTGCTGTTTTGTCTAAAGTCTTCCCAACCCGTTCTCATACTGTAGCGGCTCAAGGTGGTATTTCTGCTTCATTGGGTAATGTGCAGGAAGACCGTTGGGATTGGCATATGTACGATACCGTGAAAGGTTCTGACTGGTTGGGCGACCAAGATGCGATTGAGTTTATGTGTCGCGCCGCGCCTGAAGCCGTAATTGAGTTGGAACACATGGGTATGCCTTTTGACCGTGTGGAAAGCGGTAAAATCTACCAACGTCCTTTCGGCGGCCATACTGCAGAACACGGTAAACGCGCGGTAGAACGTGCATGTGCGGTTGCCGACCGTACCGGTCATGCGATGTTGCATACTTTGTACCAACAAAACGTCCGTGCCAATACACAATTCTTTGTGGAATGGACGGCGCAAGATTTGATTCGTGATGAAAACGGTGACGTAGTCGGTGTAACCGCCATGGAAATGGAAACCGGCGAAGTTTATATTTTCCACGCTAAAGCTGTGATGTTTGCTACCGGTGGTGGCGGTCGTATTTATGCTTCTTCTACCAATGCTTATATGAATACCGGTGATGGTTTGGGTATTTGTGCCCGTGCAGGTATTCCGTTGGAAGACATGGAATTCTGGCAATTCCACCCGACTGGTGTAGCCGGTGCCGGTGTATTGATTACTGAGGGTGTGCGTGGTGAGGGCGGTATTCTGTTGAATGCCGACGGCGAACGCTTTATGGAACGTTACGCACCAACCGTAAAAGACTTGGCTTCCCGTGACGTGGTTTCCCGTGCGATGGCGATGGAAATTTACGAAGGTCGCGGCTGTGGTAAAAACAAAGACCATGTATTGCTGAAAATCGACCATATCGGTGCAGAAAAAATTATGGAAAAACTGCCGGGCATCCGCGAGATTTCCATTCAGTTTGCCGGTATTGACCCGATTAAAGACCCGATTCCTGTTGTGCCGACTACCCACTATATGATGGGCGGTATTCCGACTAACTACCATGGCGAAGTTGTTGTTCCGCAAGGTGAAGATTACGAAGTACCTGTAAAAGGTCTGTATGCGGCAGGTGAATGCGCTTGTGCTTCCGTACACGGTGCGAACCGCTTGGGTACTAACTCCCTGTTAGACTTGGTGGTATTCGGTAAAGCTGCCGGCGACAGCATGATTAAATTCATCAAAGAGCAAAGCGACTGGAAACCTCTGCCTGCTAATGCCGGTGAATTGACCCGCCAACGTATCGAGCGTTTGGATAATCAAACTGGCGGCGAAAACGTTGATGCATTGCGTCGCGAACTGCAACGCTCCGTACAACTGCACGCCGGTGTGTTCCGTACCGATGAGATTCTGAGCAAAGGCGTTCGAGAAATCATGGAGATTGCCGAGCGCGTGAAACGTACTGAAATCAAAGATAAGAGCAAAGTGTGGAATACCGCGCGTATCGAAGCTTTGGAATTGGATAATCTGATTGAAGTAGCGAAAGCGACTTTGGTGTCCGCCGAAGCGCGTAAAGAATCGCGTGGCGCACACGCTTCAGACGACCATCCTGAGCGCGATGACGAAAACTGGATGAAACATACCCTGTATCATTCAGATACCAATACTTTGTCTTACAAACCGGTACATACCAAGCCTTTGAGCGTGGAATACATCAAACCGGCCAAACGCGTTTATTGATGAGTTTTCAGACGGCCTTTATCTTAAAGGCCGTCTGAAACCTAACCATACCCACATTGAACTGCTTGAATTCATAATACAAAATCATTGGGCAGTTTATGAGAAAAGGAACACTTCTCATGGAAAAAATGAGTTTTGAAATTTACCGTTATAACCCGGACGTTGATGCCAAACCTTATATGCAACGTTACGAGTTGGAATTGGAACCAACGGACGTTAAACTTTTGGACGCTTTGGTGCGTCTGAAAGCACAAGACGATACATTGTCTTTCCGCCGTTCTTGCCGCGAAGGTATTTGCGGTTCTGACGGTATGAACATCAACGGTAAAAACGGCTTGGCATGTCTGACCGATCTGCGCAGCCTGAAACAGCCGGTTAAAATCCGTCCTCTGCCAGGTCTGCCTGTTATCCGCGACCTGATTGTGGATATGACCCAGTTCTTCAAACAATATCACTCCATCAAACCTTACGTTGTCAACGATAATCCTATCGATGCGGACAAAGAGCGTCTGCAAACTCAGGAAGAGCGTAAAGAGTTGGACGGTTTGTACGAGTGTATTTTGTGCGCCTGCTGTTCGACTGCCTGCCCATCATTCTGGTGGAATCCTGATAAATTCGTTGGTCCGTCTGGCTTGCTGAATGCTTACCGTTTCATTGCGGATAGCCGTGATACCATCACTAATGAGCGTTTGGATAACCTGAACGACCCATACCGTTTGTTCCGTTGCCACACCATTATGAACTGCGTAGACGTATGTCCTAAACACTTGAATCCGACCCGAGCCATCGGTAAGATTAAAGAGATTATGTTGAAACGAGCCGTTTAAGAAATGATGGTTTTTGACGATATTGCCAAACGGAAAATCCGTTTTCAAACCCGCCGGGGATTGTTGGAATTAGATTTAATCTTCGGCAGGTTCATGGAAAAAGAATTCGAGCACCTGAGTGATCAGGAGTTGTCCGAATTTTCCGAAATCCTCGAATTTCAAGACCAAGAGTTGCTTGCCTTGATTAACGGACATTCGGCGACGGACAAGAAACACCTGATTCCCATGCTTGAAAAAATCAGACAGGCATGACGTGTTATAGAGCTTGTTTGCGATGCCAATCCGAACAAGCTCTTTCCATACTGAGGCCGTCTGAAAAAAAGGACCGTGCCGCTTGGGCGGCAACGAAAGCCCCAACTTACAAAGGAGTTTAAGAATGTCTAAATCAGTCAAGCTCACCACCCCAAATCAAGAGACCTTGGAACTGCCAGTATTGGAAGCAAGTATCGGCCATGATGTGGTTGATATTCGTACTTTGACTAAAAATACAGGTCTGTTTTCCTTCGATCCCGGATTCGTGTCCACTGCAAGTTGCGAATCTAAAATCACTTATATTGATGGCGATGAAGGTCTGTTGTATTACCGTGGTTATCCTATCGAGCAGCTGGCCGAAAAATCTGATTACTTGGAAGTTTGCTACCTGTTGATTTACGGCGAACTGCCTACCCCTGAACAGAAAAAAGAATTTGATGCTACAGTCAGCCACCATACTATGGTGCATGAACAGTTGACTTGGTTCTTCCGCGGTTTTCGCCGTGATGCGCATCCGATGGCAATGATGGTGGGTGTGGTTGGCGCGCTGTCTGCGTTCTATCAAGACAGCTTGGATATTACCAATCCTGAACACCGCAAAATCGCGATTTACCGCTTAATCTCCAAAATTCCGACCATTGCGGCAATGTGTTACCGTTATTCCAACGGTTTGCCGTTCAATTATCCAAAAAATAACCTTTCTTATGCTGAAAACTTCTTGCACATGATGTTTGCCACACCGTGTGAAGAATACAAACCTAATCCAGTATTGGCTCGCGCGCTCGACCGTATCTTTATTTTGCATGCCGACCACGAGCAAAACGCTTCTACTTCGACCGTACGTTTGGCCGGCTCTTCTGGTGCAAATCCATTTGCCTGTATCGCTGCCGGTATTGCCTGTCTGTGGGGTGCTTCACACGGCGGTGCAAACGAAGCTGTGTTGAAGATGCTGGACGAAATCGGCGATGTATCTAATGTTGCCGCATACATGGAAGGTGTGAAACAACGTAAATACCGTCTGATGGGCTTCGGTCACCGCGTATACCGCAATATGGACCCACGAGCCAGCATCATGCGCGAAACCTGTTATGAAGTCTTGAAAGAATTAGGCTTGGAGGACAGTCCTAAATTCAAGCTGGCGATGGAATTGGAACAAATTGCACTGAAAGATCCATTCTTTGTTGAACGCAAGCTGTATCCAAACGTCGATTTCTACTCCGGCATCGTCTTGTCCGCATTGGGCATTCCAACTGAAATGTTTACCGTTATCTTCGCATTGTCGCGCAGTGTAGGTTGGATTTCTCATTGGCATGAAATGATTAGCGATCCGGCACTGAAAATCGGTCGCCCACGTCAACTGTATACCGGTGCAGAGCGTCGCGATTACGTTCCGGTAGATAAACGCTAATAAACAATACATTAATATATTGTTGAAAAGTCGTTTGAAAAAATCGAATTGCCGTTTTCAATGAGGTTGGTCGTAATTAATTAAGTTGATAGCAGGTAATTTGATTTGAAATAGGGTAGAATAAAGTGTCATTTCAGACGGCCTGAATTCCGTTCGGAGAACACGGGATTCTACCCTTTGTTTATATTTTAAAGAAAAGAGCTCACGCCATGATGGACGAAAAACTCAATTTCTCTTATCTGTTTGGTTCTAATGCGCCATACATCGAGGAGTTGTATGAAAAGTTTCTGGATAATCCGGAATCTGTCGATGAAAAATGGAAACAGTACTTTACCGATTTGAGTAAACAGCCGGGCGCAGTCGCTGTCGATGTTGCCCATACACCGATTCGTGAATCATTTGCCACTTTGGCTAAAAAGAAAATTGCCGCAGCCGTCGCAGGCGGTGTGGATGAGGCAATGATGAAAAAGCAAGTCAGTGTTTTGCGACTGATTTCTGCCTATCGTATCCAAGGCGTGGGTGCAGCCCAACTTGATCCGCTCAAACGTATTCCTCCTCAAAATATCGAAGCTCTTGATCCTAAATTCCACGGTCTGTCAGATGCCGATATGGCGCTTCAGTTCAATATGGGTGAGGGCGATTTTTCCGGTCAGAGCAAACTGCCTCTGTCCCAAATCATCAGTAACCTCAAACAAACCTACTGCGGTCATATCGCGGTAGAGTACATCTACATTCCAAATACCGAAGAGCGTCGCTGGGTTCGCAATTATTTTGAAAGCGTACTGTCTACACCAAGCTACAACGTTGAACAAAAACGCCGTATCTTGAAAGAAATGACTGCTGCTGAAACTCTGGAACGCTACCTGCATACCAAATATGTCGGTCAAAAACGCTTTGGTGTAGAAGGCGGCGAAAGCGCGATTGCTGGTTTGAACTACCTGATTCAAAATGCCGGTAAAGACGGCGTGGAAGAAGTCATCATCGGTATGGCACACCGTGGCCGTCTGAATGTTTTGGTTAACATTTTGGGCAAAAAACCGGCTGATCTGTTTGCCGAATTCGAAGGCCGAGCCGAAATCAAATTGCCTAGCGGCGACGTGAAATACCACATGGGCTTCAGCTCCGACATCGCCACTCCGCACGGCCCAATGCACGTTTCTTTGGCATTTAACCCGTCACACTTGGAAATTGTTAACCCAGTAGTGGAAGGTTCTGCGCGCGCCAAACAAAAACGTTTGGGAGAAAACGGCCGCGATAAAGTTTTGCCAGTATTGATTCACGGTGACTCCGCATTTATCGGTTTGGGTGTTAACCAAGCAACATTCAACCTGTCTAAAACACGCGGCTATACCACCGGCGGTACTGTTCACATCGTGATCAACAACCAAATCGGCTTTACCACTTCCGATACCCGCGATACCCGTTCTACCGTATACTGTACCGATATCGCGAAAATGGTTTCCGCTCCGGTTATCCACGTGAACGGCGATGACCCTGAACGCGTTTGCTTTGCCATTCAAGCCGCTTTGGATTACCGCAAAAAATTCCATAAAGACATCGTGGTCGACGTTGTCTGCTACCGTAAATGGGGCCACAACGAGGGCGATGATCCGACCTTGACCCAACCGATGATGTACAAAAAAGTATCGCAACACCCAGGTGCGCGTGCTTTGTACACCGAGCAACTGATTGCCGAAGGCGTGGTAACTCAAGCTGAGGCTGACGGTTACATCCAAGCCTACCGTGATGCTTTGGACAAAGGCGAACATGTTGAACAAACAACTTTGAGCAACTTCCAACGCACACAAATCGACTGGAGCAAATACCAAGGCAAAGATTGGCGCGAAAAAATCGAAACTGGTTTGCCTGCCGCCGACATCGAGCGCCTTACCGAGAAATTTACCGCCGTACCGGAAGGCTTTGCCCTGCATCCGACTGCAAAACGTGTGATCGAAGCGCGTAAAGCCATGGCATCCGGCAAACAAGCCATCGACTGGGGTATGGCCGAAACCCTCGCATACGCAAGCCTGCTGACCAAAGGTCATGGCGTGCGTATCTCCGGTGAGGACTCCGGCCGCGGTACATTCTCACACCGTCATGCAGTGTTGCACGATCAAAAACGCGAAAAATGGGACGACGGTACTTATGTTCCTCTGCGCCATATGGGCGAAGGCATGGGCGAGTTCCTGGTTATCGACTCTATCTTGAACGAAGAAGCCGTGATGGCGTTCGAGTACGGCTTTGCCTGCTCCGCACCTGACAAGCTGACCATTTGGGAAGCTCAATTCGGTGACTTCGCCAACGGCGCGCAAGTGACTATTGACCAATTCCTGTCTTCAGGTGAAACCAAATGGGGTCGTTTGTGCGGCCTGACCACCATCCTGCCGCACGGCTACGACGGTCAAGGCCCTGAGCACTCTTCTGCACGCGTGGAACGTTGGTTGCAACTGTGTTCCGAGAACAATATGCAAGTCATCATGCCGTCTGAAGCGTCGCAAATGTTCCACCTCTTGCAACGCCAAGTCTTGGGTTCATACCGTAAACCGCTGGTGATTTTCATGTCCAAACGCCTGTTGCGCTTCAAAGGTGCAATGAGCCCGCTGGAAAACTTCACCGAAGGTTCGACTTTCCGTCCGGTTATCGGCGATACCGCCGAACGCGCAAGCAACGATAGCGTGAAACGCGTGGTATTGTGTGCCGGTCAGGTTTACTATGACTTGGAAGCTGGCCGTGCCGAGCGTAAACTGGAAGATGATGTTGCTATCGTCCGCGTTGAGCAGCTGTATCCATTCCCATACGAGGAGGTTAAAGCTGAGCTGGCGAAATATCCGAACGCAAAATCTGTGGTTTGGGCACAAGAAGAGCCGAAAAACCAAGGAGCGTTCTACCAAATCCGCCACCGCATCGAAGACGTTATCAGCGAAGAGCAAAAACTGTCTTATGCCGGTCGTCCAAGCAGCGCATCACCTGCAGTGGGCTACTCAAGCAAACACATTGCTCAATTGAAACAATTGGTTGAAGACGCTTTGTCATTGTAAACCAAGTAGCATTCCGTCTGAGTCTGCTCAGGCGGAATACCCATATGCAGAATTAAAAACACACAACAGGCCGTCTGAAAGGGCCATTGGAGACACAAAATGATTATTGATGTAAAAGTACCTATGCTGTCTGAAAGCGTATCTGAAGGCACGCTCTTGGAATGGAAGAAAAAAGTTGGCGAAGCAGTTGCCCGTGACGAAATCCTGATCGATATCGAAACTGACAAAGTGGTTTTGGAAGTACCTTCTCCACAAGCCGGCGTATTGGTTGAAATCGTAGCGCAAGACGGTGAAACCGTTGTTGCCGACCAAGTTTTGGCACGCATCGACACAGCTGCTACTGCCGCTGCTGAAGCCCCAGCCGCCGCGCCTGCCGAAGCTGCCCCAGCCGCCGCTCCTGCTGCTGCACAAAACAACGCCGCTATGCCTGCTGCCGCCAAACTGGCTACCGAGACCGGTGTTGACGTGAACGCATTGCAAGGTTCCGGCCGTGACGGTCGCGTATTGAAAGAAGACGTACAAAATGCCGCTGCCAAACCTGCCGCAGCCGCTGCTCCTGCTGTTGCACTGCCTGCCGGCGCACGTCCTGAAGAACGCGTACCAATGAGCCGCCTGCGTGCCCGTGTTGCAGAACGCCTCCTGGCTTCTCAACAAGAAAACGCCATTTTGACTACATTCAACGAAGTCAACATGAAACCAATCATGGACTTGCGTGCGAAGTACAAAGATAAATTCGAGAAAGAACACGGCGTAAAACTGGGCTTTATGTCCTTCTTCGTTAAAGCCGCTGTTGCCGCCCTGAAAAAATACCCGGTTGTGAATGCTTCTGTTGACGGCAAAGACATCGTGTACCACGGCTACTTCGACATCGGTATCGCAATTGGCAGCCCACGCGGTTTGGTTGTGCCAATCCTGCGCGATGCCGACCAAATGAGCATTGCCGACATTGAACAAGCAATTGTTGATTACGCGAAAAAAGCCAAAGACGGCAAAATCGCTATCGAAGATCTGACCGGCGGTACATTCAGTATCACCAACGGCGGTACTTTCGGTTCTATGATGTCTACCCCGATCATCAACCCGCCTCAATCTGCGATTTTGGGTATGCACGCCACTAAAGAGCGCGCTGTGGTTGAAAACGGTCAAGTTGTTGTCCGTCCAATGATGTATCTGGCTCTGTCTTACGACCACCGTATCATTGATGGCCGCGAAGCTGTATTGACCTTGGTAGCCATTAAAGACGCGTTGGAAGACCCAGCTCGCCTGTTGTTGGATCTGTAATCGTTTCAGACGGCCTTTTATTTGTTAATGAAAAGGCCGTCTGAATTTTTATTTAGATGTAGCGTAATGTAGTATCGTGCTACAATAGGCTCAACGAACGATTGAGGCCGTCTGAAACATTTGATTCGAATGAATCGACAGATATGGACTTTCAGACGGCCTTTTCTTAAAACCATCAAAACGCAGTCATTCAAAATAAAAAAGAAACAAAAAGTATCGTTTTTATTTTGAGATACTGCTAAAAGCAAAGGATGACACGATGTCTCAATATGATGTAGTAGTGATTGGTGCAGGCCCGGGCGGATACGTTGCCGCCATCCGTGCCGCGCAACTGGGTTTCAAAACCGCTTGCGTCGATGCAGGCGTTAATAAAGCAGGCAATGCCCCTGCATTGGGCGGTACTTGCTTAAACGTAGGTTGTATCCCTTCTAAAGCCCTGTTGCAATCCAGCGAACATTTCCACGCTGCGCAACACGAGTTTGCCGAACACGGTATCACTGTCGGCGACGTAAAATTCGACGCGGCCAAAATGATTGAGCGTAAAGATGCCATCGTGACCAAACTGACCGGCGGCGTGAAATTCCTGTTCCAAAAAAACAAAGTAACCAGCCTGTTTGGTACTGCTTCTTTTGCCGGTAAAAATGGCGATGCTTACCAAATCGAAGTCGATAACAAAGGCGAGAAAACCGTTATCGAAGCCAAACACGTCATCGTAGCGACCGGTTCCGTACCGCGTCCGCTGCCACAAGTCGCTATCGACAACGTGAACGTATTGGATAACGAAGGCGCATTGAACCTGACCGAAGTGCCTGCCAAACTCGGCGTGATCGGTTCCGGCGTGATTGGTTTGGAAATGGGTTCCGTATGGAACCGCGTGGGTGCAGAAGTTACCATTCTTGAAGCCGCGCCGACCTTCCTGGCTGCCGCAGACCAACAAATCGCCAAAGAAGCCTTCAAATACTTCACCAAAGAGCAAGGTTTGAGCATCGAATTGGGCGTGAAAATCGGTGACATCAAATCTGAAGGCAAAGGCGTTTCCGTTGCTTACGAAACAGCTGCCGGCGAAGCCAAAACCGAAGTATTCGACAAACTGATTGTTGCCATCGGCCGTATTCCAAACACCAAAGGCCTGAACGCCGAAGCCGTAGGCTTGGAAAAAGATGAGCGTGGCTTTATCAAAGTAGATGGCGAATGCCGTACCAACCTGCCTAACGTATGGGCAATCGGCGACGTGGTTCGCGGCCCGATGTTGGCACACAAAGCCAGCGACGAAGGCGTTGCCGTTGCCGAGCGCATTGCCGGTCAAAAACCGCATATTGACTTCAACAACGTACCATTCGTGATTTACACTGACCCTGAAATCGCTTGGGTGGGTAAAACCGAAGAGCAGCTCAAAGCCGAAGGCGTGGAGTACAAAAAAGGTACTTCAGGTTTCGGTGCAAACGGTCGCGCATTGGCAATGGGCAAAGCCAAAGGTACGGTTAAAGTGTTGGCAGATGCCAAAACCGACCGTATCTTGGGCGTACACATGATTGGCCCGGTTGTCAGCGAATTGGTTACCGAAGGCGTGACTGCGCTCGAATTCTTCGCCAGCAGCGAAGACATCGCCCGCATTATCCATGCCCACCCAACCTTGTCCGAAGTGGTTCACGAAGCTGCATTGGCGGCCGACAAACGCGCTTTGCACGGTTGATAGACATTAAGGCCGTCTGAAATTTTTCAGACGGCCTTAAGACCTTCGACAAATTGAATGTTCCGAGAGCTCCGTTTTCTGATTTATAATTCCATCAGACAAACAAATAGCATTTACATTCATTATGAACAAAGAAATAGTCGGTATTTTCTTTATACCGATGGGCATTATCAGCATGTGTATGGCCGCATTGTGGCAGATGTATGTGATGATGACCGAAACTTATACGCTCAACCGTTTCAAAGATAAAGAATTGGTTTGGCGCGTGGCATTGTTGTTTATCAGTTTCAGCCTTGCCGTTTATCTGCTCTGCCCGAATTCGCGTAAAAAAGGCATCGTCTTTTTTATTCTCGGAGGAGGCGGTGCAACCATGTATCTGCTGGCGCGGATGTGGTTGCCCTTCAGTAAATAGTAGGGCCGTCTGAAAATATGGGATTGGCCGCAGGGCGATTCCTAAAACCCACTCACCTTAAGGAGAAATCCATGAATTTACACGAGTATCAGGCTAAAGAACTGCTGGCTAGCTACGGTTTGCCCGTACAAGGCGGTATTTTGGCACACAACGGCGAAGAAGCCGCTGCAGCTTACGACAAATTGGGCGGCAAATTCGCAGTTGTCAAAGCACAAGTACACGCCGGCGGCCGCGGTAAAGCGGGTGGCGTAAAAGTCGTTAAAAGCCGCGAAGAAGCTAAAGAAGTGGCTGAAAGCCTGATTGGCACCAACTTGGTAACTTACCAAACCGATGCCAACGGCCAACCTGTCAACAGCGTTTTGGTTTGCGAAGACATGTATCCGGTTCAAACCGAGCTGTACTTGGGCGCAGTGGTTGACCGTTCTACCCGCCGCGTTACATTCATGGCTTCTACCGAAGGCGGCGTGGAAATTGAAAAAGTTGCTGCCGAAACTCCAGAAAAAATCTTCAAAGTAACCGTTGATCCGCTGGTCGGCCTGCAACCTTGCCAAGCTCGCGAAGTTGCCTTCCAACTGGGCTTGAAAGACAAACAAATCAACGAGTTCGTCAAACTGATGACCGGCGCGTACAAAGCGTTTATCGAAAACGACTTCGCCCTGTTTGAAGTAAACCCATTGGCAGTTCGCGAAAACGGCGCGCTGGCTTGCGTGGACGGCAAAATCGGTATCGACAGCAACGCGCTCTACCGCCTGCCAAAAATCGCTGAATTGCGCGACAAATCTCAAGAAAACGAACGTGAGCTGAAAGCTTCTGAATTCGACCTGAACTATGTTGCCCTGGAAGGCAACATCGGCTGTATGGTTAACGGTGCCGGTTTGGCGATGGCCACTATGGATATCATCAAACTCAAAGGCGGCCAACCTGCCAACTTCTTGGACGTTGGCGGCGGCGCAACCAAAGATCGCGTGGTTGAAGCGTTCAAACTGATTTTGGAAGACAAATCCGTTAAAGGCGTATTGATCAACATCTTCGGCGGTATCGTACGTTGCGACATGATTGCGGAAGCCATCGTGGCAGCCGTTAAAGAAATCAACGTCAACGTTCCTGTCGTTGTTCGTTTGGAAGGTAACAACGCCGAACTCGGCGCGAAAATCCTGAACGAATCAGGTCTGAAACTGACTTCTGCAGACGGCCTGAATGACGCAGCCGAAAAAATTGTTGCAGCCGTAAACGCCTAAGGAGAAAAGAATGAGCGTATTGATTAATAAAGACACCAAAGTATTGGTTCAAGGTTTCACCGGTAAAAACGGTACTTTCCACTCCGAACAAGCTCTGGCTTACGGCACTAAAGTTGTCGGCGGCGTTACCCCAGGCAAAGGCGGTCAAACCCATCTGGACCTGCCTGTATTCAACACCATGAAAGAAGCCGTTAAAGAAACCGGCGCTGACGCATCTGTAATTTACGTTCCAGCTCCGTTTGTTTTGGATTCTATCGTTGAAGCAGTTGATTCAGGCGTAGGCTTGGTCGTTGTGATTACCGAAGGCGTGCCTACTTTGGACATGCTCAAAGCCAAACGTTACTTGGAAACCAACGGCAACGGTACCCGCTTGGTCGGCCCTAACTGCCCTGGCGTGATTACTCCGGGTGAGTGCAAAATCGGTATTATGCCGGGCCACATCCACACTCCGGGCCGCATCGGTATTATTTCCCGTTCCGGTACATTGACTTACGAAGCTGTGGCACAAACCACCAAACTGGGTTTGGGTCAATCAACCTGTATCGGTATCGGCGGCGACCCGATTCCTGGTATGAACCAAATCGACGCACTGAAACTCTTCCAAGAAGACCCAGATACCGACGCCATCATCATGATCGGTGAAATCGGCGGTACTGCGGAAGAAGAAGCAGCCGAATACATCCAATCCAACGTAACCAAACCTGTTGTAGGTTACATCGCTGGTGTTACTGCTCCTAAAGGCAAACGTATGGGCCACGCCGGTGCGATTATTTCTGGCGGTAAAGGTACTGCCGAAGAAAAATTCGCCGCTTTCGAAAAAGCCGGTATCGCTTACACCCGCAGCCCTGCCGAGTTGGGCACTACCATGCTGGAAGTGTTGAAAGCAAAAGGTTTGGCATAAGACTTAAGTCTTTAAGCTGAATTGAAAAGGCCGTCTGAAGTTTTCAGACGGCCTTTTTTAATTTCATTGGGTTGTTTTCGTTATAGGAACTTAATTTAATTTAAATTAACGTTTATTTGGAAATAAATGGTTATAATACTAGTAACAGATAAACAATCTGTAATCATATCAATCTATAGGAGAGTAGTATGAAAAAACATAATTTTGAAAAACGTCGTGATGCTTTGTTGGAAGATATCCGAGAAGTAATGGATGATGTGGACGAACTGTACCGCAATGGTGTTGAAGCCGGTTCGGAAGAAGGTAGTAAAATTCGCGCTAAATTGGAAGCAAAATTGGCAGAAGCCAAAGAGCGTTTTAGCAGCTTCGAAGAAGAGATTAGCGAACGATTTAAAGATGGTAAAGAGCTTTTTTCCGATTTAGAATCAGATGCTGGGGCGTGCTTGAAACGCGGTGCCAAACAAGCTGATGAAGTGGTGCATGAAAAACCATATTATGCGATGGGTTTTGCCGCATTGGCCGGTTTGGTTGTCGGTGTGTTGTTGAACCGCCGTTAATGTGAATATGTTAAGGCCGTCTGAACAGGCGTGTACATGAAATCATGGATTTCATTGCGCTGTGCAGACGGCCTTAGCCTTATTTTTCCTGGAAAAAAGGATAATCGAGATGGGAATTCGCCAGCGTTTTGAACATGGCAAGGCTTTGTTGAATCAGGGCGCGGATTTGCTGCTGCTGCGTTTGCAGGTATTGAGCTTGGATTTGACGCGTCAGGCGGAGAATGTGTTCCGGTTGGCGATCTGGCTGGTGTTGTCCGGCGCGCTGTTGATGGTGGGCTTGGTTGGTTTGCTGTTCGGTTTGAACCGCGTGCTGTCGGATGTGGCTGCTTTGTGGGTATTTTTCGGCATTTTCTTTGTAAGCCTGCTGATTATTGCTGTATTGTTCCGCAAAGTATCGACGGACTATCGGGAGCAGGGCAGCCGTGTGGCTGAGACCTTGCAGGATATTCGATCGGACATTGCGTATTTGCGCGGTGAGATAGACAAGGATGCGGACGATGAAGCAACAGGAATATGAGGAAGCGCGCGAGCTGCTGCTTTTGGAAGCCAAGCTGGTGCGGCTGCGGATTGAAGCGGAAAATTTGAAACTGCGTAAAGCGGAAGAAGGTAATGCTCGGCAGACTAATCGCTTGGTAATGTTGGCCGATGTGGCGTATCAGTTGAGTCAAACGCGTTTGCTGTCTCAACGTGCTTTGTTTTCTACATCGCGCCGTCGGCATTGGATTTGGCTGGTATTGGCGGTCATACTGGGTTTATCGAGATAATCGAGGGCGGAGGTTTGGTCAAAATGATATTTGCGGCGAGTTGTTGGCTCGTGTGAGCCGCTGGTTGAGGATGCTGCGTCATTGTGTTGCCGAAACTGAAACTTTATCTATGTTGAGTATTTTTTACAAAAGACACCGGCCGTCTGAATATTTCAGACGGCCTCAATGTTTGGAGTTTCAGATATAATGGCGACAATTTTGAAATTATTAAATGAAGGATAAGTGATGAACCGTTTGTATCCCCACCCGATTATCGCCCGTGAGGGCTGGCCGATTATCGGCGGCGGTTTGGCTTTGAGCCTGCTGGTATCGATGTGCTGCGGCTGGTGGTCTTTGCCGTTTTGGGTGTTTACTGTATTTGCCCTGCAGTTTTTCCGCGACCCTGCGCGTGAGATTCCGCAAAATCCTGAAGCGGTGTTGAGTCCTGTTGACGGCCGTATCGTGGTGGTTGAGCGCGCACGCGATCCGTATCGTGATGTCGACGCTTTGAAAATCAGTATTTTTATGAACGTGTTCAACGTGCATTCGCAAAAATCGCCTGCCGATTGTACGGTAACGAAAGTGGTCTATAACAAAGGCAAATTCGTGAATGCGGATTTGGACAAAGCCAGCACGGAAAACGAACGTAATGCGGTTTTGGCGACTACGGCTTCTGGTCGTGAAATTACTTTTGTTCAAGTGGCCGGTTTGGTGGCGCGCCGTATTTTGTGCTACACCCAAGCAGGTGCGAAACTATCTCGCGGCGAACGCTATGGCTTTATCCGCTTTGGTTCGCGCGTGGATATGTATCTGCCTGTCGATGCGCAGGCGCAAGTGGCGATTGGCGATAAAGTCACCGGCGTCAGCACTGTATTGGCGCGTTTGCCGCTGACTGCGCCGCAAACTGAATCTGAGCCTAAAGCCGCAGCTCCACAAGCAACTCCGGCTTCTCAAGCTGCTCCGGCTGAAACAGTAGCAAACCAATCCACCGAACAGCAGCAAATCGAAGCGGCGGCGGCTAAAATTCAAGCGGCTGTGCAAGATGTATTGAAAGATTAATAGTCAGTTTTAAATGATTGGTTAAAACAAGAAAAAGGTTTTCAGACGGCCGTCTGAAAACCTTTTTTGTTTGCCTGTCCGATTTTAAAACTTCACGTTCACGCCGCCGGTAAAGCTGCGGCCCATTTGCGGCGTATCAGAGAGGAAGCTGCTGTGGGCGTAAACGGATTGGTTGAGCAGGTTGTCGGCTTTGACATACCAATTCCACTCACCATAGCGCGTATTGCGGCGGTAGTTTGCACCAAGGTTGAGCATATGGTGTCCGGGCGTGCGCGTTTCGTAGCGGGCGAGTTTGTTTTGGGCGAACACACGGTAGTAGTCCAAATTGGCATCGATGCGGTCGGTCAGTGCGGCTTTCAGATGGACGCCGAGGCGCGCAGCCGGAACGCGAGGGGCGTTTTGGTTATCCTGTGCGATGAAAGGACGGTTGCCGTAGGCATCTTCCCTGCCGGGTAGGGAAGGCAGGTTTTTCAGACGGCCTCGTACATAGTCGCCGGAAACGCCGATGCGGTAGCGCGGTGTCGGTTTGAAGTAGATTTCGCCTTCCGCGCCGTAGAAGTCGGCGCCGGATTGGTTGTAGCGCACGAGCTTCATTTCGCTGTCGTCTTCGATGGATTTGGGACCGCGTCCGTCGTTTAAGGTTTGGGCGTAAATGTAGTTGCCGAAGCGGTTGCGGTAGAGTGCCAGATTGTATTGCCAGCGGTCGCCTTCGTAGCCCAGTGCGAGTTCGATATTGTTGGAACGCTCTTTGTTGAGGTGTTTGTTGCCGACTTCAAAGGTATTGGTAGCGACGTGCTTGCCGTGTGCGTACAGCTCTTGCGTTGACGGCAGGCGTTCCTGATGGGAAGCGGTCAGGCTGAGTTTGTGTTGGGGCGTGAAATACCAGTTGCCCGAAAGTGCGAACGAACGGGCGGTTTGGCGGTGCGCACCGAGGTCGGGCAGGGGCTGGTTATAGTAGTTTTCCCGATCAATCAATGCTTTGTCGTACTGGATGGAGGCTTTTTGTTTTTCCACGCGTACGCCGCCTTCGAGCGTGAAGTTGTCCCAGTTTGCCTGTTCTACACCGAAAAAGCTGTAATGGCGCACATTGTTGTCAATCAACATCGGTTGTTGGACGGTTTCGGGAATGGCGGAAAGCGCGCTGGATTTTTGTCCCAAATATTGCACGCCCCAGCTGCCTTTCAGACGGCCTATAGGTTGGTGGCGCAACTCGATACGGGCGTTGTGTGTTTTGTTGTTGAAGAAGTTTTCTACTGCATCGCCTGCTTTTTCGTCGTGGTGGTAGTCGTTGCGGTTCAGATGTACGCGCAGGGCTTCAAAACCGGGGAGAGGCAGCTTCCATTCGGCGCGGAGTTCGTAGCGTTTGTTGCGCAGGTCTATCCACGGTTTGCCGTTGTGGGCATGGGCGTGTGCATCATCGTCGTCGTGAAAGCCGCAGCTCAAGCCCGGATTGTCGTAATCGACGTCTTCTTCGGTCAATAGGTGCGGATAAAGCTGCAAATAGCGTTTGTTAATCAAACTTTTCTGCCAGATGATGTCGGCGTGGCAGTCGTCATAGAGATGGCTGTGGGCAGGCAGGCCGTAGCGGTCGCGACGGTCGCTGTACGCTACGCCGAGAAAACCTTTATCCCCAACCCAAGACAGGCCGATGCTGCCTGTTTTTGAATCGGCATGGCTGTCGGTCAGTCGTTTCAGACGGCCTTCTTCTTTTTGATAGCGCGGTACGGCATAATCGCCCGATTTGCGGTACAAGCCTTCGGTATGCAGCACGAAGTTGTTGCCCAGTCCGATATTGATGCCTGCGGATGTTAGTTTTTCCAAATTGCCGCTGCTCAAACGCAATCCAGCTTCGCCCGATACGCCGTTTTCAGGCATTTTTTCGGGGATTTTGCCATCGGCAACATCGACCAAACCGGCTACATTGCCCGAGCTGTACAAGAGCGTAACCGGGCCGCGCAGGATTTCGACCTGTTGCGACAAGGCGCTGTCCACCATCAGGGCATGGTCTGGCGAGAAGTCCGCCATGTCGCCCGTTTCGCCGTGATGGTTCAACACTTTAATCCGTCTGCCCGTCTGCCCGCGAATGACAGGAGCGGATGCGCCGCCGCCGTATTGCGAAGCATGAATGCCCGGTACGCCGTCCAAAGCATCACCCAAGTTGACGGCTTTTTGGCGCAAGGTATCGCCGGAGATGATTTTGTCGGAGGCGGTCGAAGCGTGCAGCAGCCCCGACGTTGCGCGCGGACGGCTTTTGCCGACGACGGTAACCTCGTCCAAGTCAACCGACTGCTCGGTTTCATGCGCTTGGGAGAGGATGGGGGTGCTGATTAAAAGAATAGATAAAACAATGGGCTTGAGTGTGGTTTGTGTCATTTTAGTTTCTCATCATATTTCGAAAGGCTGTTATTATATAACATTGCGTCATTTATATGATAAGATTTTTGAGAAAAAAGGCCGTCTGAAAACGAAGCGTGGTTTTCAGACGGCCTTTGTCGTGTATGCAGGTTTAAATGAAAATGGAACAATCTTTCTGCTGCCTGGTTTTATTAAGACAGAAAATCACGGCAGATTATTTGCTTTCATTGAAAGCATTACTTGGTTTCGGCGGCTTTAGCACCTGCGGTTTCTGCAATCAAATCCAAGAATACCAACGGTTTTTTGCCGATATTTTTGAGTGCGTGGGATTGGCCGGGGCGGGCGATGGTAATGTCGCCGGCGCCGACTTCGGTTTGGTTGCCTTCGCTGTCGGTAAACAGGCCTTTGCCGGATACGATGATGTAGACGTCTTCATTGCCGGTATGTTTGTGCTGACCGATGGAAGCGCCCGGCGGTAATGTGAGCCAGCCGATTTCTTTGAATGCGTCTTGTTCTGCGGTTTGATGGCGCGTGAAGGCAAAGCTGCCGAGTAGCGGGCCTTGACCTCCGGCTGCATTTTCGCGGTTCCATTCGGCTAAGTCGGCTTTTTTATACACTTGGATGCTGCGGTCGGTGGGGGCGGTTTGTTCGGCAGCTTGAGCACTTATGGATGTGCCGAGCAGAAGGGCGGCAGATAATGCGGCAAATAGTGGTTTCATGGTGGTTCTCCGTTTGTCAGGTTGAGTCAGATAATGCGGATTCCGTTTTCAGACGGCCTGCGGGGTTGAAACGATTAACCCCGCAGGCTTCCCCCAAGATTTATTTCACATTGCGCAGATAGTTCAACAATAAAGGAACAGGGCGGCCGGTTGCGCCTTTTTCACCGCCGGATTTCCATGCTGTACCTGCGATGTCGAGGTGTGCCCATGGATAGTCTTCGGTGAAGTAAGACAAGAAGGTGGCGGCGGTAATCGTGCCTGCACCCGGCGTGCCGATGTTTGGAATGTCGGCAAAGTTGGATTTGAGTTGGTCTTTGTAGGTTTCAAAGAGCGGCAGTTGCCATGCTTTGTCGTCCACGTTGCGGGAAGCGGCCA
Source organism: Neisseria sp. P0007.S010 (assembly GCF_051962875.1). Taxonomy (NCBI): domain Bacteria; kingdom Pseudomonadati; phylum Pseudomonadota; class Betaproteobacteria; order Neisseriales; family Neisseriaceae; genus Neisseria; species Neisseria sp. P0007.S010. Next base: position 20,169 of record NZ_JBQCUX010000004.1, read on the forward strand.
GCAGACTGTCGACCAAATCTTGATTGTTGCCCATCACGCCGCTGACGTCATGACCCAGGGCGATGATGCATGCGCCGGTCAGGGTGGCGACGTCGATAACGGCTTTGGGTTTGAATTGTTCGGCGTAAGTGAGCGCGTCGCACAAAATCAGACGACCTTCGGCATCGGTGTTCAACACTTCGATGGTCAAGCCTTTCATGCTTTTTACGACGTCGCCCGGTTTGTTGGCCGCGCCGGAAGGCATGTTTTCACAAGTGGCGACGACGGCGATGAGGTTGATCGGCAGTTGCAGTTTGACGGCGGCGCAGAAGGTGCTGATAACGGTTGCCGCGCCGCACATGTCAAACTTCATTTCGTCCATGTTCAGGCCGGGTTTGAGGGAAATGCCGCCAGTGTCGAAGGTAATGCCTTTGCCGACCAATACTACAGGTGCGGCTTCTTTGTCGGCTGCACCGAAATAGCTCAGTTCGACCAAATATGGATCCTCGACGCTGCCTTTGGCGACAGACCAGAACGAACCCATGTTTTCTTTGATGTAGTCTTTTTCAATGATTTTGGCGTGTGCGCCCAATTTTTCGGCTTCGGCTTTGGCAGTACGCGCGAGGAATTCAGGCGTGCATTCGTTGGGCGCGGCATTGCCCAAGTCGCGGCAGAGGCTTTGTCCGTAAACCTGCGCTTCGGCAACGCGCAGGGCTTCTTTGACGGCGGCTTCGTGTGCGCTGTGGAACACGGCTTCTGCAAATTTGGCCGGTTTGGCTTCTTTTTTGTAGCGGTCGAAACGGTAGGCGGCATTGCCGAACGCAATCGCAAACGCTTCGGCAACGGCTGCGGCTTGCGCTTCTTCAAAGGCATGAACGTCCACATTGACCGTTTCTTGATTTTGCGCCCATTTGGCGGCTTCGGCTGCGGCTTTGTTCAACGCGGCGCGGTCGGTTTTAGCGAGGCGGGCGACGGCAATGGCTTGCAAACCGTTGTCCGTCGGGATTTTGGTGTCGGCGAAATTTTGACCTTCTTCAAGGGAAGCGAAGAGGGCGAGGGCAGTCGGGTTGCTCAGTTGCGATGCTTCGGCGCAGACAAATAATTGCGCACCTGTCTGTTGAGCCTGCAAAGTTTCGGCTTTTGTGCTAAATTTCACGTTTATTCTCCTGATTGGAACGGTTGTCGGTGGTTCAGACGGCCTGTTGACCAGCCGTCCGAACAGATGAAAATCATTGTACTCCATTTGTGTCATGCCGTCTGAAGCCTTATTAATAAATATAGGTTTCCCATAAACCGTATACCACGCTCAATCTTATGATTTACCAAAGAAACTTTATTAAAGAACTTTCCTTTACCGCCGTCGGCATCTTTGTCGTTCTCTTGGCGGTATTGGTGTCCACGCAGGCCATCAACCTGCTTGGCCGTGCAGCCGACGGGCGTGTCGCTATCGATGCCGTGCTGGCCTTGGTCGGCTTCTGGGTAATCGGCATGACCCCGCTTTTGCTGGTGTTGACCGCATTTATCAGTACGTTGACCGTATTGACCCGCTACTGGCGCGACAGCGAGATGTCGGTCTGGCTTTCCTGCGGATTGGCATTGAAACAATGGATACGCCCGGTCATGCAGTTTGCCGTGCCGTTTGCCATTTTGATTGCCGTCATGCAGCTTTGGGTGATGCCGTGGGCAGAGTTGCGCAGCCGCGAATATGCCGAAATTTTGAAGCAGAAACAGGAATTGTCTTTGGTGGAAGCCGGTGAGTTCAATAGCTTGGGCAAGCGCAACGGCAGGGTTTATTTTGTCGAGACCTTCGATACCGAATCCGGCATCATGAAAAACCTGTTCCTGCGCGAGCAGGATAAAAACGGCAACGACAATATCGTTTTTGCCAAAGAGGGCAATTTTTCGCTGACCGACAACAAACGCACGCTTGAATTGCGCGACGGCTACCGTTACAGCGGTACGCCCGGCAAAGCCGATTACAACCGCGTTTCTTTCCAACATCTCAGCCTGATTATCAGCACCACGCCCAAACTCATCGACCCTGTTTCACACCGCCGAACCATTCCGACCGCCCAACTGATTGGCAGCAGCAATCCCCAACACCAAGCGGAATTGATGTGGCGTATTTCCTTGACCGTCAGCGTTTTGTTGCTGTGCCTGCTTGCCGTGCCGCTTTCCTATTTCAATCCGCGCAGCGGCCACACTTACAATATCCTGATTGCCATCGGTTTGTTTTTGGTTTACCAAAACGGGCTGACCTTCCTGCGCAATGCTGTGGAAGACGGCAAAATCCATTTTTGGCTCGGACTGCTGCCTATGCACATCATCATGTTTGTGATTGCCGTCGTCCTGCTGCGCGTACGCAGTATGCCTAGCCAACCCTTCTGGCAGGCGGTTGCCAAAAGTCTGACATTGAAAGGCGGAAAATGAACCTGATTTCACGTTACATCATCCGTCAAATGGCGGTTATGGCGGTTTACGCCCTCCTTGCCTTCCTCGCTTTATACAGCTTTTTTGAAATCATTAACGAAGTCGGCGATCTTGGAAAAGGCAGCTATAACGGCGCAAAATTGGGGCAGTATGTTTTAATGCAGATGCCTGCGCGCGCATATGAACTGATGCCGCTCGCCGTTTTGATCGGCGGCCTGATTTCCCTCAGTCAACTGGCTTCCGGCAGCGAGCTGACCGTTATCAAAGCCAGCGGCATGAGCACCAAAAAGCTGCTGTTGATTCTGTCGCAGTTCGGTTTGATTTTCGCCATTGCCACCGTCGCACTTGGCGAATGGGTCGCCCCCACGCTGAGCCAAAAAGCCGAAAACATCAAAGCCGCCGCCATCAACGGCAAAATCAGTACCGGCAATACCGGCCTTTGGCTGAAAGAAAAAAACAGCATCATCAACGTGCGCGAAATGTTGCCCGACCATACGCTTTTGGGCATCAAAATTTGGCAGCGCAACGATAAAAACGAACTGACTCAAGCGGCAGAAGCCGAATCAGCGGTTTTGAATTCCGACGGCAGCTGGCAGCTGAAAAATATCCGCCGCAGCATATTGGGCGAAGATAAAGTCGAGGTATCCACTGCCGCCGAAGAAAACTGGCCGATTTCCGTCAAACGCAACCTGATGGATGTATTGCTCGTCAAGCCCGACCAAATGTCTGTCGGCGAATTGACTACTTATATCGACCATCTGGAAAAAAACAACCAAAATACCCAAGTCTATGCCATCGCATGGTGGCGCAAGCTGGTGTATCCCGTAGCCGCATGGGTGATGGCGCTTGTTGCCTTCGCCTTTACGCCGCAAACCACGCGCCACGGCAATCTGGGCTTGAAACTTTTCGGCGGTATCTGCCTCGGTTTGCTGTTCCACTTTGCCGGACGGCTCTTCGGCTTTACCAGCCAGTTGTACGGCGTTCCGCCGTTTTTGGCCGGTGCCTTGCCGACGGTTTTGTTTGCGCTGTTGGCGGTGTATCTGATACGCCGTCAGGAAAAAAGATAAGGCAAAATAAACTTCAGGCCGTCTGAAAGGCAATCTTCAGACGGCCTGAGTATTTTGTGTGCAAAAAACAAAATGCTAAAGTAAAATAATACCTTTCCAAACCAATGCGGCTATTGAAAATGTCCCAAACCATCTGCTTGAATATGATTGTCAAAAACGAAGCGGCAATCATCGAAGAAACACTGGCCAACATCACCGACCACATCAAACTTGACTACTATGTCATCAGCGACACCGGCTCGACCGATGATACCGCCGGCGTGATCCGCCGCTTTTTCGATGCAAAGGGCATCGCAGGCGAGATTCATCATGATGGTTGGCAAAATTTTGCATACAACCGCAATCAGGCGTTGAAACACGCAAAAGGCAAAACCGATTATGTGTTGATTTTTGATGCGGACGACCGCTTTGAAGGTAAATTGGAATTGCCCGAGCTGACCGCCGACCGTTACCGCCTCCGCATGAGAAATGCCATGGGCAGCGTGGTTTATTATCGTCCGCTGTTGTTGCGCAATGACGGTACATTCTACTGGCGCGGCGTGTTGCACGAGTTTATCGAAACCGACAAACAAGATACCAGCGAAGCCACGCTTCATGGTGACTATACGGTTCTCAGCGGCCGTTTCGGCGCACGCAGCAATATGGCGAATAAATATCTGCTTGACGCGGTTTCTTTGGAAAAAGCGTTTTACAGCCCTGAAGATGAAGACCTGAAACCGCGTTACGCCTTTTATGCGGCACGCTCTTATTGGGATTCTGATATGCCCGAGCGTGCGAGCGAATGGTTTAAAAAACGCATCGAGTTGGGCGGTTGGATCGAGGAAGTAACGGTTTCTTACCAACAGCTGGGAGAGTGCTACAAATTAATGGGCAAACGCGATGAAGCCTTGGCGACTTGGTTGGCAGGCTACGATTACAACCCGCACCGTGCCGAGTGTCTCTACCTCGCGCAAACCATGCTGCGTCAGGAAGGAAAATACCGCATTTCCCATGCGATTGGCCTGATGGCGAAACGCATTCCTTTCCCGAACGACGATATTCTTTTTGTCCAAAGCAATGTTTATCAGTTGGACATCGACTATGAATTGTCGGTTACCGCCTATGCGGCCGGCGATTTGCGCCAAGGCTATGAGTCTTGCCGACACTTGCTCTTGTTGAATGTACGCGAGGCATTGACCACGGTGACCATGCAAAATATGTGGCTCTACCGCGAACACGCGCAAACCGAAACGCGCGAAGTGTTGGAGCAGCTGGTGGCCGTAATGCAGCCTTATGCCGCGCAGGGCGGACGTTTGGCAGAAGTGACCGAATATTTTGCCGATATTTTGAAAAACCGTTAATCAGGACTTTGACCCAGCCGTCAGGCCGTCTGAAAGGAAATTTTTTGAGTAAGCGCAATCTGTTTTCCGTCGATAAATCTTTGGAAAAGCCCGAACGCGTCCTCTTGGTTGGCGTGATGCTGACGGCGGACTATTCCGGCGCAAACGAAACGCGCGAGCGCGGCTTTCAGACGGCCTTGACCGAAGCGGCAGAATTGGTAAACGCGGCCGGCGGTGATTTGGTTTCTATCGAAACTTCACGTCGCGATAAACCGCATCCGGCTTTGTTTGTCGGTACGGGCAAGGCGGAAGAGTTGGCGGCAGTGGTGAAGCAGCATGATGTCGGGCTGGTCGTGTTCAACCACGAACTCACGCCGACACAAGAGCGTAATCTGGAAAAAGAGCTTCAATGCCGCGTCCTCGATAGAGTGGGTTTGATTTTGGCGATTTTTGCCAAACGCGCCCAATCGCAGGAAGGTAAGTTGCAGGTGGAGCTGGCTCAGTTGAACCATTTGAGCGGACGGCTGATACGCGGTTATGGACATTTGCAAAGTCAGAAGGGCGGCATTGGCTTGAAAGGGCCGGGTGAAACCAAGCTGGAAACTGACCGCCGCTTAATCGGACAGAAAATTACGGCATTGAAAAAGCAGCTTGCCGATGTCCGCAAACAACGCGCCACACGCCGCAAATCGCGCATGAGCGGCCGTCTGAAAACCTTTGCCATTGTCGGCTATACCAACGCCGGAAAATCCAGCCTGTTCAACCGGTTGACCAAAGCGGACGTATTGGCGAAAGACCAGTTGTTCGCCACTTTGGATACCACCGCGCGTCGGCTTTTCCTGTCGCATGAGGCGAGCGTGATTTTGACCGATACCGTTGGTTTCGTTCGCGATTTGCCGCACAAGCTGGTGTCGGCGTTTTCCGCCACCTTGGAAGAGACGGCGATGGCGGATGTGCTACTGCACGTCGTTGATGCGTCCAATCCCGATTTTGAACGGCAGATGGACGATGTCAACGAAGTCTTGGAAGAAATCGGCGCGCATGAAATTCCGCAATTGGTGGTGTACAACAAAGTTGATTTGCTGCCGTCGGGTGTGCGTGAAGCAGGCATTTTGCGCGACAATTCCGGACATGCCGTCGGCGTGAATGTTTCCGTCGCCGAAAGTTTGGGCTTGGATGGTTTGCGCGAAGCGATGATTGAATTGGCCGTACAGCCAAGTGATTGATAGTATGGAATGAAACAAGGCCGTCTGAATATTCAGACGGCCTTACCGTAAAATTTTAAATCCGAGGATTATGCCGACAGAGGGCTTTTCTTTTTGAACACGCTTTCGTAAAGCATCCAAGCGGCGAGGCTCAGGTATACGGTGCTGGATAAAATGCCGATAACGGCGAAGATAGGCATAAGGCGATCAATCATGGTGAGGTTTCCCAATAAGTTAGTTTTATAAGTAAATGTGTGTTTTTTATTTCCGTCTTCGCGGAATGCCTAAAGTATGCTGCTTAAATGGATTGAGGTCAATAAAAAATATATTTGAATTTTTAAAAAAGTTCCATTTTTACATTAAAATAATTGGAAGTTTTTAAAGATAAACGGTATTTATATGTTACCGTTCATCATATGATAAACGGTCAATGCTTTGTTTTCCATATTTTTTATAAAACTCGACAGTCTATTAATTCAAAAGTAAATGAAATGAGGCGGAAAAACGCTTTTTGCTAAAATGTAACACCCTGAAACGATTGTTTCAGGCCGTCTGAAAAATAAATCGAACACATTATGACATCTTCCACACATCCCCAAAAAAACTGTTTCCATTGCGGACTTGAAGTCCCGGAACATCTGCATCTGACGGTTCGTTTTGAAGACGAAGAACACGAAACTTGCTGCGCCGGTTGCCAAGCGGTGGCGCAGAGTATTATTGATGCAGGTTTGGGCAATTATTACAAACAGCGTACTGCAGACGCGGAAAAATCTGAATTGCCACCACCGGAAGTGTTGTCGCAATTAAAGCTGTACGATTTGCCCGAAGTGCAGGCTGATTTTGTCGAGGTTGGCGCAGGGGATGAGCGCGAGGCGGTGTTGATGCTGGGCGGCATTACCTGCGCCGCGTGTGTGTGGCTGATTGAACAGCAGTTGTTGCGTATGAAGGGCGTGGTGCGCGTGGATTTGAATTACAGTACCCACCGCTGCCGCGTGGTGTGGGACAGCGCCCACATTGAATTGTCGGACATTTTGCTGAAAATCCGCCAAACCGGTTATACCGCCGCGCCTTATGACGCGCAAAAAATCGAAGTGCAGGCTCAGAAAGAGCGCAAACAGTTTATCGTCAGATTGGCTGTGGCCGGTCTGGGTATGATGCAGACGATGATGTTTGCCCTGCCGACTTATTTTTACGGCGGCGACATCGAGCCGCTTTATTTGGAAATCCTGCATTGGGGCGGCTTTTTGATGGTATTGCCCGTTGTGTTTTACAGCGCGTTGCCGTTTTACCGCGGCGCATGGCGTGACTGGAAAAACCGCCGTGTCGGCATGGATACGCCGATAGCCATTGCCATTGTGATGACCTTTATCGCCGGTATTTACAGCCTGGCTACCAACGCAGGGCAGGGCATGTATTTTGAATCCATCGCCATGCTGCTGTTTTTCCTGTTGGGCGGGCGTTTTATGGAACAGATTGCCCGACGCAAAGCAGGCGATGCGGCGGAGCGGTTGGTCAAACTGGTTCCGGCATTCTGCCACCGTTTGCCGTCTTATCCTGAAAGCGAAGCCATCGAGGAAGCCGCGGTCGTCTGCCTCAATATCGGCGATACGATTGTTGTGAAGCCCGGCGAAGTCATTCCGGTGGACGGTACGGTTTTGTCCGGCGAGAGTGAAGTTAACGAAGCCATGTTGACCGGCGAAAGCCTGCCCATCGTGAAAAGGCCGTCTGAAAAAGTAACCGCCGGCACGCTCAACACCAGCAGCCCTTTAATCATCCGAACCGACCATACCGGCGGCAACACGCGCCTGTCCCATATCGTCAAACTGCTCGACCGTGCGCTGGCGCAAAAACCGCGTGCCGCCGAGTTGGCCGAAAAATACGCGTCCAGCTTTGTGTTTGGCGAACTTTTGCTTGCGATTCCTGTTTTTATCGGCTGGGCTTGGTATGCAGACGCACACACCGCCTTGTGGATTACCGTTGCCCTGCTGGTCATTACCTGTCCGTGTGCCTTGTCGCTTGCCACACCGACCGCGCTGGCCGCTTCGACCGGTGCGCTTGCCAAAGACGGCATTCTCATCAGCGGCAAACAAAGCCTGGAAACGCTTGCCCAAATTGACGATGTTGTGTTCGACAAAACCGGTACGCTGACCAAAGGGCAGCTTTCCGTCAGCCGTATGTTGTCCGCAGGCCGTCTGAACGAAGCTCAAGCCCTTGCCGTTGCCCAAGCATTGGAACAGCAATCCGAACACCCCATCGCCCGTGCCATTTTGAACCATACGCTTTCAGACGGCCCCATATCCGCGCTTGATGTGAAAGTGCAGCAACGGATCAACCGTATCGGACACGGCGTCAGCGCGCAAATCGAATTTGATGGCGAAATCCAAGTTTGGGCTTTGGGCAAAGCAGCGTTTGTTTCGGAAATTGCCGGTAATCTGCCTGAAGCATTTGCCCATATCGACCACACAGGCAGCATTATTTTCTTGGGCAATCAAAGCGGTTTTCAGACGGCCTTTTTGCTGGAAGACCAAATCAAAGACAGCGCCGCTGAAATGTTGCAAAACCTGAAACAACACGGCATCCGTCTGCACCTTTTAAGCGGCGACCGTCAAGCTGCCGTAGCCCAAGTCGTGCAAGAGCTGGGATTGGATGCCTATCGTGCCGAAGCCACGCCTGAAGACAAGCTGGCTTATGTAGAAAATCTGCAAAAACAAGGACGTAAAGTCATGATGATCGGCGACGGGATCAACGATGCCCCTGTCCTTGCCCAAGCAGACGTATCGGCAGCCGTGGCAACGAGTGCCGATGTGGCGCGAGACGGGGCCGATGTGGTTTTGCTCAATGATGATTTGAACGTTTTGCCCGTGATGATGGAACAGGCACGCCGCACCCATCAAATCATCCGCCAAAACCTGACTTGGGCGAGCGCATACAATCTGGTTGCCGTTCCGCTGGCCGTGTTTGGTTACGTTACCCCGTGGATCGCCGCGCTCGGCATGAGTTTCAGCTCGCTGCTGGTGTTGGGCAATGCCTTGAGATTGTTGAAAACCAAAAAGGCCGTCTGAAAACGGCAAATTCATTGCCTAAACGAAAGAATACGCCATGCCTAAAGCTACTTTTTATACACACGTCGCCCAGCCGGCCGCCTTTGCCTGTCGCTTGATTTCGCGCGCCATACGCGATGGCGGGCAGATTTTGGTGTGGTCGGATTCTGCCGCGGCAGTACAGCAACTAGATGTTGATTTGTGGCAGCAGATTCCCGAAAGCTTTATTCCGCATGAAGTCTGGCTGCCTACCGACCCCATGCCGTCTGAAACGCCGGTATTGCTTGCATTTGGAAACGCATTGCCGAATATTCCGCAGGATTGCACGGTTTTGAACCTGTCTACCGATTTTTGGAGCCAAGCCCCGGTCATTCCAAACCGTATCCTTGAAATTGTCGGCAACAGCTTAGAAGATTTGGCCGAAGCCCGAGACCGTTTCCGAGCTTATCGTCAGAGCGGATTTGAGATTGAGCATTTTTCGAGAGAAGGGAAGGATTGAGTATTGAAGATATTCAAGGCTGTCTGAATATAAATAAAGGGACATTTTGATGATGTCCCTTTCTGCTATTTATTGGAAACAATAGGCTTATTGGGAGTATTTTTTGCCTAAAGCTTCGGCAGCTTTTTGTACTTCTTGATTGGCTGCACGCAGGGTTTCTTGCAATTTTTGAGATTTTTCTTGGAAATCATTGGCAAATTTGAGTGAATCTTTATCTTTGCCGTTGATAGTCAGCTCAGAAGCATGCTTACCTGCATAAATCATCAGGTTGTTGGCAGCACTGCTGACTTGTATAGTTCGGTCTAAAACTGCTTTGATTTCAGGATCTTTGATATCGAGGGCAGCTGCGCTCTGATGGAATTGCTCCAGTGCATCAGTCAATTTTTTCATCTGCTCTAAAGTCTCGGCTTCTTTACCTTGGCTGGCCAGTTGTTGCAATTCTTGTCCCATTTTGCCGATGTTTTGTGCTTCTTCACCGGTGGTGAAATGAATGAATTTTTGTAATTCGGCAAGACCTTCTGGAGATTTTTTATCGGAAATGACGATAGGTTCGGCCAGTTTAGGATCTGCTTCCGGGAATTCGCTCAGGGCTTTTTCGTATTTGTTGGCCGGGCTAGATTCGCTTTGGGCAACTTGTTCTGCCGGTTTGTCGCTGCTGCCTTTATTGCCGGAGTCACCGCAGGCTGCCAGCAGGGAAGCGGACAAGATCAGCATACCGAATTTGTTTAATACGTTCATATTAGGATTCCTTCTTAAGTTAGGAGAAAATTGGGGGAAATTTGTTTTTATTGATGAGCGTAGATAAATGTTTGTACTTTTGTTCTATTTTATTACAGATTTGTTTATTTTTCTCAAATTAGGTTAAGTGGTATGTTTTTGGAATTAAACGGCGAAGGTGGATAGTTGTAAAATATTGAACATATAATGAAATTAATAAGGGTAATAATAAGCCAGGCTACACTGTTTTGAGCTAAAGTAGATTTTTTTATTAAGATGTTGTTGATTTATGTAATGGAAATAAAAAAGGCCGTCTGAAACAATAAAGTTTCAGACGGCCTTTTTGACTGGCTGGAATTAGTTGCCTAAGTCGAATGCTTTATGCAGAACGCGGGTGGCCAGTTCCATGTATTTTTCGTCAATCAGGACGGATACTTTGATTTCGGAAGTTGAAATCATTTGGATGTTGATGCCTTCTTCTGCGAGGGTGCGGAAGATTTTGGCAGCTACGCCGACGTGTGAACGCATGCCCAAGCCGACTGCGGAGACTTTGCATACGGTGTCGTCGCCGTCGATGTAAGCGGCGCCGATGCTGTCTTGGCGTTGTTGCAGGAGTTCGATGGTTTGTTTGTAGTCGCCGCGTGGAACGGTGAAGGAGAAGTCGGTTGTGCCTTCACTGCCGACATTTTGGATGATCATGTCGACTTCGATGTTGGCATCGGCAACTGCGCCGAGGATTTGGTAGGCAACGCCGGGTTTGTCAGGTACGCCGCGTACGTTGATGCGTGCTTGGTTTTTGTCGAATGCGATACCGGTTACGGCTGCTCTTTCCATGTTGTCGTCCTCTTCAAAGGTAATCAGGGTGCCGTTGCCGCCATCTTGCAGGCTGCTGAGTACGCGCAGGCGCACTTTGTATTTTCCGGCGAATTCTACGGAGCGGATTTGTAAAACTTTTGAGCCGAGGCTGGCCAATTCGATCATTTCTTCGAATGTGATCGTGTCCATGCGGCGCGCTTCGGGTACGACGCGCGGGTCGGTGGTGTAAACGCCGTCCACGTCAGTGTAAATTTGGCATTCGTCGGCTTTGAGGGCTGCGGCGATGGCAACGGCGGAGGTGTCAGAACCACCACGGCCAAGAGTTGAGATATTGCCTTCGCTGCTGATGCCTTGGAAACCGGCTACGATAACGACTTTTCCGGCGGCCAAATCGGCACGCATTTTCTCGTCGTCGATGTTTTCGATGCGGGCTTTGGTGTGGGAAGTGTCGGTTTGGAGGGCGACTTGCCAGCCGGTGTAGCTCTTGGCGTCAACGCCGATGTCTTTCAGGGCCATGGCCAGCAGGCCGATGGTCACTTGTTCGCCGGTAGCGAGAACGACGTCGAGTTCGCGCGGATCGGGATGCTCTTGCATTTCGTGCGCCAGTGCGACCAGTCGGTTGGTTTCGCCGCTCATGGCGGATACGACGACTACGATGTCGTGTCCTTCGGCGCGGGCTTTGGCGACACGTTTGGCTACGTTTTTGATGCGTTCGGGCGAGCCTACTGATGTGCCGCCGTATTTATGTACGATTAACGCCATGTTTCGTGCTTTCTTGTGGGGGGTTGTCGGGCAGCTTGGTTTGCTGGAAAAAGGGTTATTATTACTATTTTTTACATGGAATTCAAGGATGGGACGCGCTTTTTTGAGTAAATACGCATAAAGGGGTTTGGTTAAAAAAGGCCGTCTGAAAGTTTTCAGACGGCCTTGCTGATTATCGGGCCAAAAGGGCGGCCTGCTGGTGTTGAACCAATTCGGCAATGCCTTTGTGCGCGAGGGCAATCAGCTTGCCCAATTCTTCGATGCTAAACGGCGCGCCTTCGGCCGTACCTTGGATTTCGATGATTTTGCCGGATGCAGTCATGATGATATTAACGTCACTGTCGCAGCCTGAATCTTCGGGATAGTCCAAGTCCAAAAGCGGTACACCGCCTACCACGCCGGCGGAAACGGCGGCAACGGCTTCACGGATTGGGTTTTCGCTGATAAGGCCGTCTGAAAGCAGCTTGTCCACGGCGATTTGCAGGGCAACGTAGGCACCGGTAATGGAGGCGGTACGCGTGCCGCCGTCGGCTTGGATGACGTCGCAGTCAATCAGGATTTGGCGTTCGCCGAGTTTTTCCATATCGACAACGGCGCGCAGCGAGCGGCCGATCAGACGTTGGATTTCTTGTGTGCGGCCGGACTGTTTGCCTGCGGCGGCCTCGCGGCGCATACGGGAGGCGGTAGAAGCCGGCAACATGCCGTATTCGGCCGTTACCCAGCCTTGTTCTTTACCGCGCAAGAAGGGCGGGACATTTTCGTCGATGGAGGCAGTGCAAATCACTTTGGTGTTGCCGCACTCGATAAGGCAGGAGCCGTCGGCGTGTGGCAGGAAATTGGGGGTGATTTTAATGTTGCGCAGGCTGTCGGCAGCGCGGCCGGTGCGGGTGTAGTCGCTCATGATGGTCCTTTGGGGGGAATAAAAAATGGGCTGCCTTGAATTATAGAGGAATTTGGCAGCAAAGGCCGTCTGAAAATCGTCGGTCGGGTGTGTTATAGTGTCCATACTTTCACTCGTATTTGGAAACGGAGTAAAACCATGGCTACAAGACGAAATATTCAAATTCACAGTATGACCGGCTTTGCCAATGCCGCAGGCGAATGCGGCGGCAAGCGGATTAATTTGGAAATCCGCGCGGTCAACCACCGTTATTTGGATGTTCAATTCCGTATGCCTGAAGAGTTGCGCTATTTGGAAGGCGCATTGCGCGAACAGATTGCCGCGGCTGTGGCGCGCGGTAAACTGGAGTGCCGCGTTCAGCTGCAAGATGCGGCTTCGGGCGGTCAGACTTTGGAAGTCAATCAGGATTTGGTCGCCCAGCTGGCGCATTTGAACAAAGAATGGCGCAAGGAACACAATTTCGGCAAGCTAAGCGTGGCCGACGTTTTGCGTTTCCCCGGCGTTTTGGCAGGTCAGAGCGAAGACTCCGAGGCCTTGGCGAAAGGTGTCAAAGATTTATTGACCGGCGCGTTGAAAGAGTTCACAGCCGCCCGCAAACGCGAGGGCAAAAAACTGGGCGAACACCTGCTGCAACGTCTGGACGGCATGGAAGAGATTGTGGATGCTTTGAACGAACTGTTCCCAAGCCTGCTGCAGGCGCATATGGACAAAGTCAAAGCCCGTTTGGCAGAAGCCGTCGGCAATATCGACAACGACCGTTTGCAACAGGAATTTGCTTTATTCATCCAAAAATCCGATGTGGATGAGGAATTCAGCCGTTTGCGCACCCATATCGCCGAAGTGCGTCGCATCGTTACCGAAGGCAAGGGCAGCGCAGGCAAACGTTTGGATTTCTTGATGCAAGAGTTGAACCGTGAAGCCAACACTTTGGGCAGTAAGGCCATCGCTGCCGAATGCACGCAAGCTTCGGTTGAACTGAAAGTCTTAATCGAACAAATGCGCGAACAGGTTCAAAATATCGAATAAATCGATAACGAACGGATAAAACAAGGCCGTCTGAAAAGTTTCAGACGGCCTTTGTGTTGATATTGGGTGGAGTCAGTGTGGTTTGTTTTTAAACATTATTGGATGATGGATTTCCTGTTTCGTTACTGTAATTGCGCATAAGAGTTAACATGTGTTAAATTATGGCAATTATTGTCATGATAAAAACATACAAAGGAGTAAAAACATGAACTTTCTGACCGCTATCAGTCGGCAAATGACCCGCTTCACCGCCTTGATTATCGTCCTTGCCTCCATTATCGCCTTTATCGAACCTGCCACTTTTTCGTGGGTAAAAGGCGATACGCAAGTCGTCGTACTCGGCATCATCATGCTCGGCATGGGCATGACTTTGGGTAAAGAAGATTATCAAATTCTGGCACAACGTCCGCTCGATATTTTTATCGGCGCAATCGCCCAATACACGATTATGCCCCTGCTCGCTATCGGTATTGCCAGAGCCTTTGACCTCTCGCCCGGATTGACGCTGGGTTTGGTTTTGGTCGGCACCTGCCCGGGCGGCGTTTCGTCCAATATCATGAGTTTTTTGGCTAAAGGCGATGTTGCCTTTTCGGTTGGTATGACGACTGTTTCCACCGTCCTTGCACCTGTGATGACGCCGCTGTGGATGACTTATTTGGTTGGACAAACCGTCGAAATGGACGGCTGGGGTATGTTCAAATTTATGTTGCTCGTTACCCTGTTGCCTGTCGTTATCGGTTCTGTCGCCAATATATTGCTGCATAAAAAACATTGGTTTGAAGACGTACGCGCGATTATGCCGGCCGTTGCCGTTGTCGCGTTTGCCTGCATCGTCGGCGGCGTTGCTGCTGTTCACGGACACCGCTTTGCTGAATCCGCCTTGGTTATGGTACTCGCCATTGCTGCCCACAACATCGGTGGCTACATCCTCGGCTATTACAGTGGCGCGCTGACCGGCATGAATACCGCCAAAAAACGCACCCTTGCCATCGAAGTCGGCGTACAAAACGCCGGACTTGCCACTGGTTTGAGTGCTAAATTCTTCCCCGGTAATGCCGAGTCCGCCGTTGCCGCCGCCGTTGCCTGCGTTTGGCACTCTGTATCGGGAACGATTTTGGGCAACTTGTTTGCCTGGTGGGACAAGCGTAAGCAATAAGCCGGTAAACATTGCCAGATAACAAAAGGCCGTCTGAAACATTTCAGACGGCCTTTTAATTGCCTTTTATCAATGTGCTTTATGTGTCGTGCTGTACACGATTTTGTCCGTTAAAGCCATGGCGAGGGCGGAAATCAGGAAGCAGATGTGGGTAATACATTGCCACATGATTTGTTTTTCCGACAGATTGGCGGTGTTGAGGAAGGTTTGCAGCAGATGGATGGAGGAAATGCTGATGATGGACATCGACAGCTTAACCTTCAAAACCGAAGCATTGACATGGCTGAGCCATTCGGGTTGGTCGGGATGTTCTTCAACGTGCAGGCGGGAAACGAAGGTTTCGTAGCCGCCGACAATCACCATGGTCAGCAGGTTGGCAATCATCACGACATCAATCAGGTTCAATACGGCGATCATGATGGTGTTTTCATCCATGATGCTGAAATTGGATACCAAGTGCCACAAGGATTTGAGGAACTTACAGGCATAAATGACTTGGGCGATAATCAAGCCTATATAAATCGGCAGTTGCAGCCAGCGGCTGGCAAAAATGAAATGCGCGAAGATGCCCATTCGGTCGTGGGCTGTGCGTTTGGTCGGGGAGGAATGTTCCATAAAATGTGTTGTGTGTAGGAAAGATAAGGGGCGGCATTTTAATGGAAAAATTTTTAAGCCGCAATTTGAGCGGTTGAATTTAAAAAGAAAGGCCGTCTGAAAACAGGATATTGTTTCTTGTTTTCAGACGGCCTTGTAGGTTGTCGGAATAGGCAAATACGCGCAAAATCGCTTTGCTTTTTAGAGATGGACATTATGCTTGCAGATTCGTTTTTTTATTATCTGGTGTTGGTCGGCTTTGCTGCAGGGCTGATGGATGCGGCGGTTGGGGGCGGAGGGCTGTTGCAGATTCCCGGATTGTTCAACCTATTGCCAAACGCTACGCCTGTGGCCTCGGTGATGGGTGTCAATAAATTTGCTTCCTGCTGCGGCACGCTGACTGCGACGGGGCAATACCTGCGCCGAATTCCCGTGCCGTGGAAAATGCTGTTGCCTGCCGCGGTGTTGGCATTTGCCGCTTCATATTTGGGCGCGAAAACGGTGGTGTATTTCCCCGTGCAATACATGAAACCGGCAATGCTGGTCATCATGATTGCCATGTGCCTGTACACTTTTTTGAAAAAAGACTTGGGGCAGACGGTGCGCACTGAAAAGCTGACGCGCCGCGAAACTTTATGGGGTTTATTTTTCGGCGCATTAATCGGGTTTTACGACGGCGTGTTCGGGCCGGGGACGGGCAGCCTGCTGGCTTTTGTGTTCGTCCGCTTTTACGGCTATGATTTTTTAGCGGCCAACGCTTCGGCAAAGGTCATCAATTGGACGATTAAAAATGGAATGTTATTACGGTAAATGATTTGAGACGTTCTAACAACTGGAAAAAACGATTCATGAGTACATTCATTATTACAACCATGAGCGCATTCAGGGGAAACTAAAAGGACTGAGCTCTGTGAATTACAGAACTCAGTCCTTGAACTAAATCAGTCTAACTTTTGGGGTCAGATCATTTTACGGAGCTTTTTTTGTTGTGTGCTTTAAGCCATTTTTGCATTTGTTCAATTTCCGCTTGTTGTGCGTTAATAATATCCTCAGCAAGCTTACGCATTTCAGGATCCTTTCCGTATTTTAATTCAACTTCCGCCATTTTTACTGCGCCAATATGGTGTGGCAACATACCTGCTGCAAAAGCAACATCAGGATCTTTATATTGCGCAGCTGCCATCATGTCTTGATTCATTTGATTCATACCTTGCATTAATTCTTGTTGCATTGCAGAATCTGTCGACATTGGCATATTCATGTGTGCTTGATGCGGTTGTTCATTAGCTTGGGCATAATTTGAAATTGCAACAGCGCTAAGTGTGATAAAAGTCATAAGTTTTTTCATGTTTTTCGCCTATGTGATAACTGAAGGAGCACAAAATATAAACTTTGACTTAAGGTTAAAGTCAACATTTATTCCGAAAATGTTTGGTGAGGTGCTAAAAGCTAAAATAAGACAATATTTGAGCTGCGTTACGGATTTATGTTGCTGCTGTGCCTGACCATTGGAAAGTTTGCTTGGGATTTATTGGGTTGATATCGAATGAAAAAAAGGCCGTCTGAAAGTTTCAGACGGCCTTTGCGTTTTACAGTTTAACCGAATGCTCGCGCGTTTCGTGGAACACGATGTCCGGCCAGCGTTCTTGTGTCAGATTTAAGTTTACGCGGTTAGGCGCGAGGTAGGCGAGGTTGCCGCCAGCGTCTATCGAAAGATTGCCTGCATTGGCTTTTTCAAATTCCGCCAGCTTTTTCTTGTCTTCGCACGATACCCAGCGCGCCGACCAGATGGATGCGCTGTCGAACACGGCTTCTACGCCGTATTCGTTGGCCAGTCGCGAGGTAACGACTTCAAACTGCAACACGCCGACCGCACCCAAAATCAAATCTGCGCCGCTCATCGGTTTGAAGACCTGTACCGCGCCTTCTTCGCCAAGCTGTTGCAAACCTTTTTGCAGTTGCTTGATTTTCAGCGGGTTTTTGATACGTACGCTGCGGAACAGTTCTGGCGCGAAGAATGGGATGCCGGTAAACGCCAGTTGCTCGCCTTCGGAAAAGCTGTCGCCGATTTGGATGTTGCCGTGGTTCGGGATGCCGATGATGTCGCCGGCGTAGGCTTCTTCCACCAGCTCGCGGTCGTGCGACATGAAGGTCACTACGCTGGAGGCGGCGATTTCGCGGTTGATACGCAGGTGTTTCATCTTCATGCCGCGCTCGAATTTACCGGAGCAGACGCGCAAGAAGGCGATACGGTCGCGGTGTTTCGGGTCCATATTGGCTTGGATTTTGAAGATAAATCCGGAAAACTTCGGCTCGTCCGGCTCGACCATGCGCACGGTTGCGTCGCGCGGTTTCGGCGCAGGCGCCCAGTCAATCAATGAATTGAGGATTTCCTGAATACCGAAGTTGTTAATCGCCGAGCCGAAGAACACGGGCGTGAGTTCGCCGGCGAGGAATTCGTCGAGATTAAATTCATTGGAAGCCGCCTGCACCAATTCGATTTCGTCGCGTAGCTGCTGGATTTCCAATGGAAAGCGTTGTTCCAATTCAGGATTGTCGATGCCTTTGATGATGTCGAACTCGTGCGGCAGACGCTCGCCGCCCGCGTCGAAGAGATAGATTTCGTCGTTCAGGATGTGGTACACGCCTTTGAAGTTTTTACCCATGCCGATCGGCCAGGTGACGGGCGCGCAGCGGATTTGCAGGATGTTTTCCACTTCGTCCAGCAATTCCAGAGAATCGCGCACTTCGCGGTCGTATTTGTTCATGAACGTGACAATCGGCGTGTTGCGCAGGCGGCAGACGTTCAAGAGTTTGATGGTTTGCGCTTCCACACCTTTTGCCGCGTCGATGACCATCAAGGCGCTGTCGACGGCAGTCAATACGCGGTAGGTATCTTCGGAGAAGTCTTGGTGTCCCGGCGTGTCCAAGAGGTTGACGGTGTGGTCTTTGTAGTCGAACTGCATTACGGACGAGGCCACGGAAATGCCGCGCTGCTTCTCGATGTCCATCCAGTCGGAGGTGGCGAATTTGCCGGTTTTCTTGCCTTTTACCGTACCCGCGCTTTGAATCGCACCTGAAAACAGCAGCAGTTTTTCGGTCAGCGTGGTTTTACCCGCGTCAGGGTGGGAGATGATGGCAAACGTGCGGCGGCGGCGCACTTGATCGAGGATTTCTTGGGACATGGTTTTCTTTGCAAAAAGTTTCAGGCCGCTTTTTCAGACGGCCTGAAGGATATGGGTGTTGGAAAACAGGCTAAAATAAGGGCGTGTGCAACACGCCCTGCAATAGATTGAAAGATGCGGAATTGTACAAAAAAATGCTTGATAATTCAATGTTTGCACCAAAACAAAGGCCGTCTGAAAAGTTTCAGACGGCCTTTGGTTATGAATCGATGATTAAATATCCATCGGTTTCCATTCCGCGCCTTTTACCGGCGGCAGCCATGATTGCGTACCGCTGGAGGCAAATCCCCACAAGGTGTCGGGGAGACCGTAATGGTCGGCGCGCGTGGGGTCGAGTTGCGTTTCGATTTCATCTTCGCGGCCTTCATGGATTTGCGTGGCGATGTGCGGATTAATCATCACGGTTTTGCCCAATGCGATAAATTCTGCCCAGCCGATTTCATAGGCGGCCAAAATTTGGTCGGCGGTAAACAGGTTGCCTACGCCGATAAGCGGCAGTTTGCCGTTGATGCGTTCGTGGATGAACTGCATACGGGTTTGGGCGGTATCGCCGCCGCGACGGATTTTTTTATCAAATTCCCACAGGGAAACGTGCAGATATTGCAGCGGTTTTTGCACCAATGCGTCAATCAGTGCGCCAGTTTCAGTCATGGTTAAGCCGTCATCGCCCGGCTCTTCGGGAGAGAAGCGGTAGCCGATAATGAAGTCGTTGCGTTGGTGTTTTTCACGGACGGCAACCACGGCATCGATAACGGCCAGCGGGAAGCGCATTCTGTTTTCCAAGCTGCCGCCCCATTGGTCGTTGCGGCGGTTGCTTTGGGCAGAGTAAAACTGTTGGATCAGATAGCCGTTCGCACCGTGGATTTCCACGCCGTCAAAACCGGCACGAAGCGCCAAATCGGCGGCTTGCGCATAAGAGGCGATGAGTGCTTCGACTTCTTTTTCGGTCGCTTCGCGCGCGTGTTCGGCTTCGCTGGCGGAAGCGCTGATTTTGTCGAGACCGTCCAAAAGGTCATCCATGGCTTTGGAACCGCCGTGATGGATTTGCAAAATCGCTTTTGCGCCTTGCTGTTGCAGGATTTGTGCGGTTTCTTTCAGGCTGTCGAGGCAGTGTTCGCCTGTGGCTTCAGGTTGGCCGTGAAAGGCTTTGCCGTCTTTTTGAACCAAAGTGGCGGCAGTGATAAACAGGCCCATATCGCCTGCGCGGTTGTTGAGGAAGGTACGCTCTTGGTCGCTGATCAAACCGTCGGCTTGTGAGCCGAAATGGGTCATGGGGGCGACGACAAGGCGGTTTTTGATGGTTACGCCGTTATTGAGGGTGTATGTTTGAAAGAGTGGGGCGTATTTTGGATTCATGAGATTTTGCTCTTGATAAGTGAATGGTTGGCAGAGAATTGGGCCATTCGGGAAATTATCAAGTAAACAGGCCGTCTGAAAAATTTCAGACGGCCTGTTTTATTCTTTAAGCCTTAGGATTAAAGATTAGGATTAACAATGATTTTTACTGCGGATTCGTTGTTGTGGATCAAGCGCTCGAAGCCTTCGGAAATCAATTCGTCCAGTTTGATGCGTTGGGTGATGAAAGGTTCAAGGTTGATTTTGCCTTCTTCAACCAATTTGATGGTTTCTGCATGGTCGTTGCAGTAGGCGATGGTGCCGCGCACGTCCAGCTCTTTCATCACAACGCTGTGGACGTTGATGGTAGCGGGGTGGCTCCAAATGGATACGATGACGACTTTCGCAGTCGGACGGCATGCTTCGACCATGGTGTCCAGCACTTTGTTGACGCTGGTGCATTCGAATGCGACGTCCACGCCTTCGCCGTTGGTCAGTTTTTTCACTTCTTCGACAACATCGACTTCGGACGGGTCGAGGATGTAGTCGGCAACGCCGGATTCGCGTGCTTTGTCTTTACGCGCTTTGCTCAATTCGGTGATGATGACTTTGATGCCTTTGGCTTTCAATACGGCAGCCAACAGCAAACCGATTGGGCCTGCGCCGCCAACCAATGCGACGTCGCCTTCTTTCGCGCCGCTGCGTACATAAGCATGGTGGCCGACAGACAGAGGCTCAATCAAAGCAGCTTGGTCTAATGGGATTTTGTCGGAAATAGGGTGTACCCAACGGCGTTTAACGGCGATTTTCTCAGACAAGCCGCCACCGCAGCCGCCTAAGCCGATGAAGTTCATATCTTTGGAGAGGTGGTAGTTGCTGCCTTCGCCGGTCGGTACGTCGTCGCGGATGATGTAGGGTTCAACGACAACGTGTTGGCCGACTTTGATGTCGTCCACGCCTTCGCCTACGGCATAAACCACGCCGGAGAACTCGTGCCCCATGGTTACAGGGGCTGACTCGCCGGAGATTGGGTGCGGATGGCCGCAAGGCGGAATGAAAATTGGGCCTTCCATGAATTCATGCAGGTCGGTACCGCAGATACCGCACCACGCAACATTAATGCCGACAGTACCCGGAGCTACGGTTGGCTCGGGAATGTCTTCGATGCGGATGTCGCCTTTGTTGTAAAAACGTGCTGCTTTCATTGTAACGCTCCTTTTTTAAAGTGGAGGCCGTCTGAAAAAGACGGTCAATTGGGGAAAGGGAAGCAGTGTGGCGTGTGAAATGTTTTTATTGATATGTTTTATGTTTGTTATTTTACTACTGATAATATGGAAATGGTTTGTCTTTGCTCAAATTAAAGTTTGTAAATGAAAAAAAAGGCCGTCTGAAATGGATAATCTGTTTTCAGACGGCCTGGGGCAATAGTTTGAATGCGTTATGGTGTAGGATTGTTACTTTTGCCGCGCTTCAGATGCTTTTGGTAGGCGATGACGTAGTCGGCCTTGCTTAAGCCCGCCAATACGCGGATGTGGGCGGCGGCGGATTTAGACATGGATTCCAAGGTATATCCGCCCTCCAGTACGGAAACGACACGTCCTTGACAGCTTGCCGTTGCTTGGACGATTTTGTGCGTCAGCCAGGCAAAGTCGGCTTCATGCAGGTTCAGACGGCCTGTTTCGTCTTGTTTATGCCCGTCAAAACCTGCCGAAAGCAACACCAACTCGGGGCGGAAGGCCGTGAGCTTGGGCAGCCATTGTTCGCGGATGGTCGTGCGGAAGATACGGCTGCCTGTGCCCGGTTTGAGGGGCGTATGCAGCATATTCTTATTGCCGGCGTATTGTTCCGCCTGAGGGAAGGGAAAGATGTCGGTTTCAAACAGGTTGAAAAACATCACGCGCGGATCGTCTTGGAGAATCTCCGCCGTACCGTCGCCGAAGTGGACGTCGAAATCGATGACGGCGATGCGTTGCAAGCGGTATTGGGCAATGGCGTACATCACGCCGGCGGCGGTGTTGTTAACGAGGCAGAATCCGCCGGCGCTGTTGCTGTGGGCATGGTGGCCTGGCGGGCGGATGGCGCAAAAAGCATGCCAGGCCTTTTTGTTCATCACCATATCGACTGCCTTGACGACGGCGCCGGCCGCAAAACGGGCGGCTTGAAGGGAGTCGTGGCAGATGACCGTATCGTCATCGATGCGGTGGATTTTGCCGGGGAGCGGCTGGGCGGCCTCCAATTCGTGCAGATAGTTGCGCGAGTGGACCAATGCCAGTTGCGCATCTTTGATTTCGGGTGCTTCAGCGGTTTGCAGATGGCGCCAAATGCCTTCCTTTTTTAAGGCGGCTTGAATGGCGCTGATGCGTTCGGGCTTGTCGGGGTGGTTGGTGCCCGGCTGGTGCTGCAGAAATATCGGATGGGAAATCCATACGGTGCGGGCATTTTTGCCGAGTAGTCGACGCAGCAGGGTACGCACGCGCCAAATGATTTTTTTAAGCATGGAAAGTGTGTATCGAACGAGTCGCACGGACTGCTAAATATGGTTAATAAATACGGAAATGCTTGGAAATTTTTCAGACGGCCTTTAGAATAGCTCAATTTTGCAGTCCAACCAATGTGTTTGATTGCAGTGTGCAGTTTTTTACTTAATCTAAAACTTGAAAGAACGGATATATTATGAATCAAGCAGTGGCTCAATTTGCCCCTTTAGTGCTGATCATGGTGGTGTTCTACTTCCTGATTATGCGTCCTCAACAAAAGAAATTCAAAGCGCACCAAGCGATGTTGGCCGCTTTGAAAGTCGGCGATAAAGTCGTTTTGGCGGCAGGTTTCAAAGGCCGTGTGACCAAAGTCGGCGAGCAATTCTACACTGTCGACATCGGTCAAGGTGCGAAAATCGAAGTGGAAGTTGAGCGCAACGCGATTGCCGCGAAAGCCGAATAATCCGTTTTTTTGCAAAAAGCCGCCTCATTTTCCGAGCGCGGCTGTTTGCCTTTATAAATAAAGCAAAGGTTTACCATGAACCGTTATCCTTTATGGAAATACCTGCTGATTGCGTTCACGATTGTGGTTGCGGCTGTTTACTCGCTGCCCAACCTTTTCGGTGAAACGCCTGCCGTACAGGTATCGACCAACCGACAAGCCATTGTTATCAATGAGCAAACTCAGTCTAAAGTGTCTTCTGCGTTGCAAAGCGCAGGTATTCAGACTGATGGTATGTTCATTGTCGATAATTCGCTGAAAGTGCGTTTTAAAGATACTGAAACGCAATTAAAAGCGCGTGATGTCATTGAAAACACTTTGGGCGAAGGCTATATTACCGCGCTCAACCTTTTGGCGGACAGTCCTGAGTGGATGGCAAAAATTAAAGCCAATCCGATGTTCTTGGGTCTGGACTTGCGTGGCGGTGTGCATTTCACCATGCAGGTGGACATGAAAGCCGCGATGCAGAAAACGTTTGAACGTTACGCCGGCGACATCCGCCGCGAATTGCGTCGCGAAAAAATCCGTACCGGTACGGTGCATCAGGCTGAAAATGGTCTGACTGTGCCTCTGCAAGATGCTGCCGATGTACAAAAGGCTTTGCCTCAGTTGCAAAAGATGTTCCCTGAAGCCACTTTGCTTGCAGACGGCAACAATATCGTGCTGACTCTGTCTGAAGAGGCGATCAATAAAGTACGTTCTGATGCGGTAAAACAAAACATCAACACTTTGCACAATCGTGTGAATGAATTGGGTGTGGCAGAACCGGTTATCCAGCAATCCGGTCTTGACCGCATCGTTGTACAGCTGCCGGGTGTACAAGATACTGCCAAAGCCAAAGACATTATCGGTCGTACCGCGACTTTGGAAGTACGCATGGTGGAAGACGATCCGATTAAATTACAGGAAGCCTTGAACGGTAATGTACCGACTGGTTACGAGTTGCTGTCAAGCGGTGGCGATCGTCCGGAAACTATTTTGGTCAACAAACAAGTTGAATTGACCGGCGACAACATCAACGACGCGCAACCTAGCTTTGACCAAATGGGTGCGCCTGCCGTGAGCCTGAGCTTGGACAGCGCAGGTGGCAGCATTTTTGGCGAATTGACTTCGGCCAATGTGGGTAAACGTATGGCTATGGTGTTGATTGACCAAGGTAAATCTGAAGTCGTAACCGCGCCTGTTATCCGCGCTGCCATTACCGGTGGCCGTGTGGAAATTTCCGGTAGCATGACAACTGCCGAAGCCAACGATACTTCATTGTTGCTGCGTGCCGGCTCGCTGGCTGCGCCTATGCAAATTGTCGAAGAACGTACCATCGGCCCGTCTTTGGGTAAGGAAAACATTGAAAAAGGTTTCAATTCCACCTTGTGGGGTTTTGCCGCCGTTGCAGCGTTTATGGTGGTCTACTACCGCTTGATGGGTTTCTTCTCTACCATCGCTTTGAGTACCAATATCTTGTTTTTGGTGGGTATTTTGTCTGCCATGCAGGCAACGCTGACCCTGCCGGGTATTGCCGCGTTGGCATTGACACTGGGTATGGCGATTGACTCCAACGTATTGATTAATGAGCGTATCCGTGAAGAATTGCGCGGAGGTATGCCACCTCAGCAGGCAATCAATCTGGGTTTCCAACATGCTTGGGCAACCATTGTCGACTCTAACTTGACCTCTCTGATTGCCGGTATTGCTTTGTTGGTATTCGGTTCCGGTCCTGTGCGCGGTTTTGCCGTTGTACACTGTATCGGTATTCTGACCTCGATGTACTCGTCTGTGGTCGTGTTCCGTGCTTTGGTCAACCTGTGGTACGGCCGCCGTCGCAAATTGCGGAATATTTCCATTGGTGCGGTATGGAAGCCGAAAGCTGAAATGGCAGAAGGCAAGGAGTAAAACATGGAATTATTTAAAATCAAACGCGATATTCCGTTTATGAGCTACGGCAAACTGACGACCTTTATTTCGTTGGTTACGTTTATCGCCGCCGTGTTCTTTTTGGTAACCAAAGGCCTGAATTTCTCCGTCGAATTTACCGGCGGTACGGTAATGGAAGTCCAATATCAGCAGGGCGTGGATGTGAATAAAACGCGCGAACGCCTCGATACGCTGAAAATGGGTGATGTACAGGTTCAGGCATTGGGTACGAACAAGCACATCATGATTCGCCTGCCGAACAAAGAAGGCGTAACGTCTGCCCAGCTGTCCAACCAAGTAATGGATTTGCTGAAAAAAGACAATCCTGACGTTACCTTGCGCCAAGTTGAATTCATCGGCCCTCAGGTTGGTGAAGAATTGGTTACCAATGGGTTGATGGCATTAGGCTTCGTAGTGGCAGGTATCATTATTTACTTGTCCATGCGTTTTGAGTGGCGTTTTGCAGTGTCCGCGATTATTGCGAATATGCACGATATCGTGATTATTCTCGGCTGTTTTGCCTTCTTCCAATGGGAATTCTCTCTGACTGTCTTGGCAGGTATTTTGGCAGTTTTGGGTTATTCCGTGAACGAATCTGTGGTTGTGTTTGACCGTATTCGTGAAAACTTCCGTAAGCCGCATATGCGCGGCCACACTGTGCCAGAAGTTATCGACAACGCGATTACTGCAACCATGAGCCGTACCATCATTACCCACGGTTCGACCGAGGCAATGGTTGTTTCTATGCTGGTGTTCGGCGGTGCAGCCTTGCACGGTTTCTCTATGGCGCTGACCATCGGTATTGTGTTCGGTATTTACTCTTCCGTATTGGTTGCCAGTCCGCTCTTGCTGATGTTTGGCTTGAGTCGTGAGAACATTGCCAAAGAAGTGAAGAAAAAAGAAGAAGTGGTAGTTTAATCGCTGTAATACTTCAATAAAGGCCGTCTGAAAATTGATTGAATCAGTTTTCAGACGGCCTTTTGTATTTAAATTTCAGAATGTTTTGTTTTAATGAAATAGGAGGGGACAAATGTGAAAGAAAAAGAAAAAATAGGAACAATATAATTTTGTGATGAATCAAGTTTATTGTCTGATATCCCCTTAATTGCTTGTCAGTCCCAATATTTTAAAACATAATACTTTTGCCCCCGATGCTGGAGTTTTACTACAAGTACATGATTTGCAAAAAATCTGTCGGGAGTGCAGACCCTGCCAATCAACCTCAAATAAGGAAGGTTAAGAATGAAAGTAACCAGTTTCGGCGAAGTGCTGTGGGACGATTTTCCAAACGGAAAAGTATTGGGTGGCGCCCCCTTGAATGTTGCTGTCCGTTTGCAGTCTTTGGGTATCGATGCTGCCATCATCAGCCGTCGCGGCGATGATGCCGATGGTGAGGAATTACTACGTCAAATTCAAAGTAAAAACGTCAATACTGATTATTTGCAGGTTTGTCACGAATGTGCGACCAGTTTGGTGAAAGTACACTTGGACAAGTCTGGCAGCGCGTCTTATGAGATTGTTTACCCTTGCGCGTGGGACAGGATTGCGGTTGATGATGCGGCAATTAAACGTGTGGCAGAATCCGATGCTTTCGTTTTTGGCAGCTTGGCAACCCGCGATGAAGTTTCGCGTAAAAGTTTGGCTGTTTTGCTGAAAGAAGCCAAATTCAAAATTTTTGACGTTAATCTGCGTAAGCCTCATTACGATATTGACCGCTTGTTGGAGACTATGAAACAGTCCGATATGGTCAAACTCAACGATGATGAGTTGTATGAATTGGCTGCGGCTTACGGCTCTCCTTATCACAGTATCGAGCAAAATATCAGCTACCTCGTTGAGCTGACCGGCGTCAAAATTCTTTGTGTGACTTTGGGTAGCCATGGCGCAGTTTTGTATAAGGACGGCGAGTTATACCGCCATTGCGGTTTCCGCGTCAAAGTGGTGGATACTGTTGGCTCCGGCGACAGCTTCCTTGGCGGTTTGACTTACAAGCTGCTCAATAATGCGCCTCCTCAAGAAGCCATTGCTTTTGCTTGTGCGCTGGGTGCATTGGTGGCTTCACGTCATGGCGCGACGGCGGATATTTCTTTGGAAGAAGTTGAAGCGTTTATGAATCCTGCTTGATATTTTGACAAGAGACATAAAAAGGCCGTCTGAAAACCATTAAATCAGGTTTTTCAGACGGCCTTAGTATTTTCAGGCTTTACCAATAAGTTGTAAAACATTCTAAGTTGGTATTTTTCGGGCCGCTTCCTTCTTCGGTCGGCGAACCAATCATCATCAGGCCAATGATTTTGTCTTTGTCGGCACACTCAAATGCTTCGCGCAACAATGGGCTGTTGACCCACATGCCCGTAATCCAAACATTGTCGAAGCCTTGAGCAGAAGCAGCCAGTTGTAAAGCATAGGCGGCGCAGCCGGCAGTCAACATTTGTTCCCATTCAGGTTTGGGTTTTGCTACTTCACGGTTTGGTACGAATGTAACGGCGATAATCATAGGCGCCATGTTGCCGACGCGTTCGGCCTTTTTCATGGCATCGTCGCCGAAGTTGAGTTCGGTAACGGTCTTGCTCAACAGCTCGCGGAAACGTTGCAAGCCGGCCTCGCTTTGAATCACAGTAAAGCGGAAAGGGCGCATATTGCCGTGATCAGGAACTTGTGTTGCCGCTTGCAGCATTTGTTCCAGTTGCTCGGCATTGGGCGCCGGAGCAGTCAGTTTTTTGGAAGAGCGACGTGTGGTTAGGAGATTTAAGGCATCCATTTTTATTCTTTCTTGTGAATTCGAATGAGAATAATTATATAGCAGAACGATAAATAAATCAGCAAAGGACTAAGGCCGTCTGAATTAAGGTTTCAGACGGCCTTTGAGTTTTACAGGATACCGTTGTTTTGTGTATTTTCAGTCATCAGTGCTTTGCTGATTTCGTCGGCGGTGTAGCTCTTACCGTTTCCGAATACAAAGCTGTCGACATTATTGTTGGCAATGTCATGGATGGTCAGGGTGTCGCCTGTATCTTTGATGGTTAAGACCCAATCATCGCCGGTTTTCAACTGTAAATCTTTCAGCGTAATCCCTTCTTTGAAAAGGACTTGGGTATCGCTGCCACCATACGGATTGAAGGTGTCGTTGCCGCTGTTTCTGCCAAACATGATAACGGTGTTGTCGGCACCCAGGTCGGTAATGGTATCGTTGCCGTCGGCTGTATCGACGATGTTGATGCCTCTGCCCAAAGTAATGGTTTCATCGCTGCGGTTGCCCCTGTATTCGACAACAGAAGCGTAACGCGACAAATCTAAATCGCTGTTGTCGCTATCGGCATGGATGGTGTGGTTGAAGTTGTTGTACACATCACGGTTGAGTTCATCAACGGGTTGGCCGGTGTATTGGACGATGTTTGTGTTGCCGATCATGTGCGGGATAGACAGTTTGAAGTGGTTGATCAGCTCGCCCGTGCTGTATGAGGTATTGCCGTCAAACTGAAACTCGGAAATTGCACCATAAATACCGCTTTGGTTTTTGATGGTTAAAACATCGTCTGTGCCTTTAATGCGGATATGCCATGTGTCGCCATCCAACAGGGGATTGGATACAAATTGAGTGCTGTCGGGTATGTCGGCAATCCCGGTTTTGTCGTAACCTTTTTCAACGGTAATTTCGAGGTCGTCAAGGGTAATGCCGCCGGTAAATTTAACGACATTAGCGTTGAGTCTGTGTAGGCTTGCTTCGCTATCAAAACCGAAGTTGTAGTCGAAAATGGTGTCGTGACCGTAACCTTTTCCGAAAACATAGGTATCGTTGTGTTCGCCGCCTTCCAGATAATCATTGCCTGCGCCGCCGTCGAGTAAGTCTGCGCCTACATGGGCATAGAGTTTGTCGTTACCGTTGCCGCCGTAGAGTTTATCGTCGGAAGCAGGTTCGTTGCCGTAATAGGTTGCACTGTGTTCGCGCAAGATGTCATCGCCGTCGTGGCCATAGAGGGTGTCATGGCCGTCATTGCCGCCGTCGATTTCATTGTTGCCTGCATTGCCATGCAAGGTATCGTCGACGTTTGTGCCGACAAATTTAATGGTTTCGGCTTTCACTGGTTGGAAGGCTTGTTGGAACTGTGCGGCAGTGTAGGTTTGGTCGTTAAACTGGAAGCGGTCGATGGAAATGCTGCCATCCGCACCGATTTGGTTTTGAATCAGGGCAGAACCTTGTTCGGAAGTAATTTCCCAGCTTTGGCTGCCATCATCGTTATGAATGGTCTTCAGGTTGAGCTTGGCATTGTTCAGGCCGTCTGAAAACTTGAGGGTATTGATGCCTTGGTTGTCGATAATGGTATCGTTGTCGCCGTAGATATAGGTATCGTTTCCGGCTCCGCCTTTCAGAATGTCTTTACCGTTGCCGCCCACCAAAATGTCGTCGCCTGTATCACCGTTGATGACATCGTTGCCGTTGCCGCCATCCAGATAATCATTGCCCTCGCCGCCGTTGAGGTTGTCGTTGCCACCCATGCCGTAAACAGTATCATCACCGCGTCCGCTGTTGAGGCGGTTGCGGCCTTCGTTACCGGTCAGGATGTTATTGCTGTTGTTGCCGGCGGCAAAAATATTGGCCGAGCCGGTCAAGGTAACATTTTCGACGTGGGTAGCGGCAGTATGGGAAATGCTGCTGAATACGGTGTCTTCGCCGCCGCCAGCCTGTTCAATCACCACGTCTTTTACATCATCAACGTAGTAAGTGTCATTGCCGTCACCACCTTCCATAATGTCGGCATCGGCTTTGCCGTCGATAATATCATCGCCGGATGTGCCGATCAGGTAGTCATTGCCGTCGCTGCCATCGATGGTCTGACCGCTTTCGGTATGCTCAGTCAGGGAAATATCGAAATATTTGGCAAAGTTGTTTACATCCAGTTTTTGTGTGCCAATGATGAAGTGGGAGACTGCCGGTGTTGTACCGTTTTGAGTGTATTGGTTTTTGATGGTTAAAACGGCATTGCTGTTTTTTACGGCAATCACCCAGTCTTTACCATCGGTTTCGTTGTTTTGGACTTCAACGGTTAAATCGTTAAGGCTCAGATCAGTATGAAAGCGGATGCTGTTGTGGCCTTGATTGTCGATGATGGTGTCTTGCTCGCTTTTGTCAGAGAAGAGGTAGGTATCGTCGCCTTCGCCACCTTCAAGCACATCGTTGCCTGCTTCGCCGTTGAGGATGTCATTGCCTGTTTCGCCGAAAAGAAGGTCGTTGCCTTCGCCCCCATTGATAACATCGTTGCCGCCACCGCCGTAAACGATGTCGTCACCGCGCCCGCTGTTGAGGCGGTTGCGGCCTTCATTGCCGATGAGGATGTTGTTGCTGTTGTTGCCAGCACCGAAAATGTTGGCTGTACCGGTCAAAACAAGGTTTTTAACGTGGTTTGGAAGGGTATA
Source organism: Neisseria sp. P0007.S010 (assembly GCF_051962875.1). Lineage (NCBI taxonomy): Bacteria > Pseudomonadati > Pseudomonadota > Betaproteobacteria > Neisseriales > Neisseriaceae > Neisseria > Neisseria sp. P0007.S010. Next base: position 50,506 of record NZ_JBQCUX010000004.1, read on the forward strand.
GCTGACGTTGCTGCAAACCGTATCATCGCCGCCATTTGGGTTTTCAATGATTGTATCGTCACTGAGGGTTACATAATAAACGTCATCTTCCGACGTGCCTGTCGTTACTTGTTCAAGGAAGGAAGGTTGTAATTGCTCTAAATGTCGTAATTCAAATTGCGCATTGGGGGTGCGCATTGCTTTTTCGATTGTCATGATATTTTCTTTAGATATTGATGAGAGTAACAAGGAAGTAAACGTATCCGGCATATGGCCGGTATTGCTTAATTTGTATTGTGTTTAGGCTGTATATACTAGTGCTGAAATTTGATAAAAACAACAGAAACGTTAAGATATGACAATATATAGAGAGCTTTATCAGGCTCTGTCTGCCGTCTATTCCTTTGCTAAATGGCTTTGCCTTGTATGTCTGTTTTGTTTCTTATATACCACACATCAATTTTCATAGTTTCAAACTATGAATGGTTGTAAAAAGGCCGTCTGAAAAAAGAAGCAGGTTTCGCATTGCAAAACCTGCTTCTGATTTTTCAGACGGCCTGTCTGATTACAGAGTACGGGCAACTTCGACGATGTCGAAACATTCGAGTTGGTCGCCTTCCATAATCTCGTTGTAGCCTTTGAGCATCAGACCACATTCGAAGCCCATGCGGACTTCTTTGACGTCGTCTTTGTAGCGTTTCAAAGAAGACAGCTCGCCGGTATGGATAACCACGTTGTTGCGGATGAGGCGGACATGGGAATCGCGTTTGACCACACCGTCGGTAACCATACAGCCTGCAATGTTGCCGACTTTGGAAACGGAGATAACCTGACGGATTTCGACCGTACCGGTGACTTGCTCTTTCTCTTCCGGAGAGAGCATACCGCTCATGGCGGCTTTCACGTCGTCGATGGCATCGTAAATGATGTTGTAGTAACGGATTTCCACGTTTTCATTCTCAGCCAGTTTACGGGCGGAAGCATCTGCACGGACGTTAAAGCCGATGATGAATGCGCCGGAAGCGATGGCCAAGTTGACATCAGATTCGGTAATGCCGCCAACGCCGCTGTGCAACACGTTCACTTTCACTTCGTCTGTGGACAGTTTTTTCAGGCTGCCGGCCAAAGCTTCGTAAGAACCTTGTACGTCTGCTTTGATGATGACGGACAAGGATTGGGCTTGGTTTTCGCCCATGTTGTTGAACATGTTTTCCAGTTTCGCGGCCTGTTGTTTGGCCAAGCGTACGTCGCGGTATTTGCCTTGACGGAAGAGGGCGATTTCGCGCGCTTTTTTCTCGTCGGCCAATACCATTGCATCTTCGCCTGCATTCGGAACGTCGGACAAGCCGAGGATTTCGACAGGGATAGATGGGCCGGCTTCATTGATGGCTTTGCCGTTTTCGTCAACCATCGCACGGATTTTACCGAATGCAGTACCGGCCAGCAGCATATCGCCTTTTTTCAGTGTACCGCTTTGAACCAGCAATGTGGCAACCGCGCCGCGGCCTTTGTCCAAACGTGCCTCAACGATGATGCCTTTTGCAGGCGCATCGACAGGGGCAGTCAGTTCCAAAACTTCGGCTTCGAGCAAGACGGCCTCGAGCAATGCATCGATGTTCAGGCCTTTTTTAGCGGAAACGTCGATAAACTGTACATCGCCGCCCCATTCGTCAGGCACGACTTCGTGCGCAGTCAGCTCTTGGCGGATACGCTCAGGGTTGGCAGCTTCTTTATCGATTTTGTTGACGGCAACCACAATTGGTACGCCGGCGGCTTTAGCGTGGGCAATGGCTTCGATGGTTTGCGGCATCACGCCGTCGTCGGCTGCTACAACAAGAATCACGATATCGGTTGCTTTCGCACCGCGCGCACGCATGGCGGTAAACGCTTCGTGACCCGGAGTATCCAAGAAGGTAATCACGCCGCGAGGGGTTTCAACGTGGTATGCGCCGATGTGTTGGGTAATGCCACCCGCTTCGCCTTGTACCACTTTGGCGCGGCGGATGTAGTCCAGCAGGGAAGTTTTACCGTGGTCAACGTGACCCATCACGGTAACAACCGGCGGACGTGGCAATGCTTCGGCTTCTACTGCTTCAACGCCTTCATCCAGGAATGCTTCAGGGTCGTCGGCTGCGGCAGGTTTACCGATGTGGCCGAGTTCTTCCACCACAATCAGGGCAGTGTCTTGGTCGATAGATTGGTTGATGGTTACCATCATGCCCATTTTCATCAGGGCTTTAACCACTTCGACGCCTTTAACGGCCATTTTGTGTGCCAAGTCGGCAACGGTAATGGTTTCAGGCACCAAAACTTCGTGTACGACAGGTTCGGTCGGCGCTTGGAAGGCGTGTTGGTTTGGCTCAAGTTTGAGTTTTTTGCCTTTTTTGCCGCCGCGTACGCGTTCGTCGTCGCCAGTGCGCGCATTGTTGCGGTCGCGACCACCTTTGCCGCCTTTGCCTTTGGCATTGCGGCCTTGAGTGTCTTCATCACGCTCACGACGGTCTTCTTTTTTACCGCGCGCGTTGTGTTCGGATTTACCTTCGCCGGATGCTGCTTTGGCTTTCTCGGCAGGTTTATTGCGTTCGCCTGATTTGGCTTCTTTAGTAGGTTTTGAGTCTTTGTCGGCCTGTTGTTTTATGGCTTCACGGCGTGCTTGACGCTCTTGTTTTTCTTTCAACAAGGCTTCTTGATGCGCACGCAGGGCGGCGGCACGACGGGCTTCTTCATCGCGTTGAGCCTGTTCTTCCACGCTGACGACAGGTTGCGGTACGGCAGGAGCGGCAGGTTTAGCTGCCTTTTTCGCTTCTTTGCCTTTGCCGCCTTTGTCTTGTTTGGCTTTGGCAGGTTTCTTGGCTTCGGCTGGTTTTTCAGCTTCAACGGATTTTTCAGACGGCTTGTTGTCTGCTTTAGCCTCAACTTTTGCTTCGGCCTTAGCTTCTACGGCTTCAGCCGGTTTGGCTTCTTCTTTTTTGGCTTCGGCAGGTTTGCCTTCCGTTTTTGGTGCGGCTTTGGCTGCTTTCAGTCTGGCTGCTTCGGCCTCTGCTTTGGCACGGGCTTCGGCTTTTGCGGCAGCTTCTGCTTCGGCTTTTGCGGCAGCTTCTGCTTCAGCTTTGGCGGCTGCTTTTTCTGCTTCGGCTTTTTGGTTTTCCGCTGCTACTTTGGCTTTGGCTTCCGCTGCCAATTCTTCGGAAGAAGGAATGGTAACGGCACGGCTGCGGCGGCGTGTTTCCACTTTTACGCCGTCAACGGTGCTGACTTCGGTTTTTTTGCGGCGGATGCTGATGGTGCCGCTGTTGCTGCCGTTTTTCTTTTGCAGGTAAGCAGTCAACAGTTGTTTGTCGTCAGTGGTTATGCTGTCATTACCGCTGTTTTTATTGACCCCGGCTTCTTTCAATTGTTTAAGCAAATCATCGACGGGGCGGTTTAGTTCGGCGGCAAATTGCGCTACGGTTGTATTACTCATTCAGTACCCCCTTAGTTGTTTTCTTCAGTAAACCAGTGTTCGCGTGCAGCCAAAATCACTTTTTTGGCTTCTTCTTCGTCAACACCGGTAATTTCGACCAATTCGTCAACAGACAATTCGGCCAGATCATCGCGTTGGGTAACGCCGGCCTCGGCCAGTTTGCGCAACATATCGGAATCTACGCCGTCCAAATTGCGCATGTCTTCAGACACTTCACCCAGTTTTTCTTCTGCGGCGATGGTAATGGTCAGGATCGCATCGCGTGCGCGATTACGCAGGGTTTCAACGATTTCTTCGTCAAAACCGTCAATCGAGAGCAATTCTGCCGCTGGAACGTAAGCAACTTCTTCCAAAGTGGCAAAGCCTTCTTCCACCAAGATATCGGCGGTTTCGTCGTCGATGTTCAAGTGGGTGGTGAAGAGGTTGCGGATAACCGCGTCTTCGGCGGCATTGCGCTCGTCGGCTTCTTCAACGGTCATGATGTTCAGCTGCCAGCCGGTCAGGATGGAAGCCAGACGGACGTTTTGACCGCCGCGGCCGATGGCCAGCGCCAGTTGGTTTTCATCAACGATCACGTCAACAGCGTGTTTGTCTTCATCAATCACGATGCGGCTCACTTCGGCAGGAGACAGCGCATTCATCACGAATTGGGCTGGCTCAGGAGACCACAATACGATGTCGATGCGTTCGCCGGACAATTCGTTGCTCACGGCGTTAACACGGGAACCGCGTACGCCGATACAAGTACCTTGCGGGTCGATGCGTTGGTCGTTGGCTTTAACGGCAACTTTGGCGCGTTGGCCTGGATCGCGTGCTACTTCGCGGATTTCCAACAGGCCGTCTGCAATTTCAGGCACTTCGTTGGCGTAGAGTTTGGCTAAGAAGTCGCCGCTGGTACGGCTCAAAATGACTTGTTTGCGGCCGGTATTGCCGATTTCGTCCACACGCAGGAAGAGGGCGCGGATGCGGTCGCCGCTGCGGAAGTTTTCACGTGGAATCATTTCTTCGCGCGGAATCAGTGCGTCAAGTTTGCCTGCGACGACTTCAACGATGATGCCGTGGCGCTCGACGCGTTTTACCGTACCAGAAACGATGTCTTCTTTAGAAGCGAGGAACTCGTTCAGGTTTTGCTCGCGCTCCGCATCACGGATGCGTTGCAGGATGATTTGTTTGGCAGTTTGCGCGGCTTGGCGGCCGAAACCTTCGTTTGGTAGCTGCTCTTCGTAGTATTCGCCGATTTGGATGGTGGTGCCGGGAATTTCTTCTTGGATTTCCTCGATGGTTTTTTCTACGTCGGGGTAGGTGTAGTCTTCATCGGCAACAATCAGCCAGCGGCGGAAGGTTTGGTATTCGCCGGTATCGCGGTCGATTTCGACGCGCACGTCCATGTGCTCGCGGTCGGCTTTTTTCTTGGCAGCAGTAGAGAGGGCGAATTCAAGGGCTTTGAATACGACTTCCGTTTCAACGTTTTTTTCACTTGCCAGCGCTTCGGCCAGCTGTAACATTTCGCGACTCATTTTCTAGAATCTCCAAGTAATCGGTTTTTAAAATTTAAATTCGGGGCGCAAACGGGCTTTGTCGATGTTGCTCAATTCGATTTGGGCAGTTTTGCCGTCGAAAGAGACGGTAACGATGTCGTTTTCGCAAGATTCGATGCGGCCGATGAAGTTTTTCTGACCATCAATCGGCAGGCGTGTTTTGATTTTGGCGTTCTGGCCGGCAAAGCGCACGAAGTCGGCGGCTTTTTTCAGCGGACGGTCAAGGCCAGGGCTGGAGATTTCCAAACGTTTGTAGTCGATGTCTTCAACCATAAACACGCGGCTCAGATGGTTGCTGACAGTGGCGCAGTCTTCGACGGTGATGCCGCCTTCTTTATCGATGAAAACGCGTAAATCGCCTTGTGCGGTCAGTTCGAAATCGACCAGCTCGTAGCCCAAGCCGGGCAGGGTTTTATCAAGAATGCTTTGAATATCCATGCTTCTCCAGAAGTACATAAACAAAAAAATGGCCGCGCGGCCATTTTTCGTGTGATTTGAAAAATTGGCCTATTATAACTGTTTTCAAGATAAAAGAAAAGTGTTGATTTGGCGTGGATTTTTTGAAGTGATTGCTTAAATGTAAAGGGTAGGGTTGAGGCCGTCTGAAAAGGGAATTGTTGACAAGTTTTGATGTAGTGTTTCTGAAATTGTTTTGAAAAACAAATAATTGGTATTGCTTTATTTTCAGACGGCCTTGTATTTCCAGATTTTTCGTGCTTGCACAATGTGCAAGGCGGTTCTACAATTTCTTCATACCCACCGAATAAGAAAGAAGGTCGCCATGTCCGCACACCCGATTTACAATTTTTCCGCAGGTCCTGCCGTATTGCCGGAAGCGGTATTGCGTACCGCGCAACAGGAAATGCTCGACTACAACGGTACGGGATTCCCCGTGATGGCGATGAGCCACCGTTCGGATATGTTTTTGAGTATTCTGCATCATGCCGAACAAGACTTGCGCCAGCTTTTGAATATTCCGTCCAACTATAAAATCCTGTTTTTACAGGGCGGTGCGACCACGCAATTCAATATGGCGGCCATGAATTTGGCGTACGGTTTTGCGACTGCTGACGCGGTGGTAACGGGCAACTGGAGCCGTATTGCCTATGAGCAGATGAGCCGTTTGAGTAATGCCGAAATCCGTTTGGCCGCGCATGGCGGCGAACAATATGCCTATAAAAACCTGCCTGCGGTTGAGGATTGGGATGTCAACCCGAATTCTGCGTTTGTTCATTTTGCGATTAATGAAACCGTAAACGGCTTGCAGTATCAAAACGTCCCCAAACTTTCAGACGGCCTGCCGCCGCTGGTGTGCGATATGTCGAGCGAGATTTTGTCGCGTGAGTTTAATGTATCCGATTACGGCTTGATTTATGCAGGCGCACAAAAAAATATCGGCCCTGCCGGTGCGACCGTGGTCATTATCCGCGAGGATTTGCTGGAGCGTTGTCCAAACGATATTCCCGATGTGTTCAACTACCGTTCGCATATCAACCGCGACGGTATGTACAACACGCCTTCCACTTATGCGATTTATATGTCGGGCTTGGTGTTCCGCTGGCTGCAAACGCAGGGCGGTGTGAAAAAAATTGAAGCGGTCAATCGAATAAAGGCGCAAACCTTGTATGAGACGATAGATGGCAGCGGCGGTTTTTACATCAACGATATTCATCCTGATGCGCGCTCCAAGATGAATGTGGTCTTCAAAACCGCAAGCGAAGACTTGGACCGCCGCTTTGTGTTGGAAGCCGAGTTGCAGGGCTTGTGCCTGCTCAAGGGTTATAAAACCGTCGGTGGTATGCGTGCCAGCATTTACAATGCGATGCCGCTTGAAGGTGTGAACGCGTTGGCCGACTTTATGAAAGATTTCCAACGACGTTATGGTTAAGACTTAAGATAAAAAGGCCGTCTGAAACTGGGTTTCAGACGGCCTTTTGATTTGAACAAGCCTTATTCGGTGACTTCTTCAGTAATGCTGTCGCGGTAGATGGTGCTGTCGTAAGTCGGAACAGGAGGCGGCAGCAGGCTGTCGAGTGTCAGTGCGGACGGGTTCAGCGTAGGGTAGCCGCTGAAGGTTACGGAATAACCGCCGTTGCCGGTACTGCGGACTTTGGCATGCGCGCCCAAAGGGAAAGTGGTTTTGTTGGTGATGTGGCCGAATGGGAAGCCGGTCAACACAGGGATCTTGGCGGTGCGCGAAATGTGGTTGACGACGGCGGAGAAATCGTAGCTGGAGTCGTACACGTCGCGGATGGTGCCCATGCGGAAATCGCCGAAGATGATGGCGCGTTGTTTTTGCAAAACACCTGACAGATAAAGCGTATTGAGCATGCGCTCGATGCGGTAGGGTTGCTCGCTGACGTCTTCGATAAAGAGGATGCCGCCTTGAATATCGGGCATGTAAGGCGTACCGGCAAGGGAGGCGAGAACGCTGAGGTTGCCGCCCCACAATGTGCCTTCGACGTTGACATCGGCGCGTTGGATGGTCGGAACATCAACAATGTTGACGTTGTTGGTCGTGCCGCGGATGAACGAATCCATGGTAAATACGCTGGGGTCTGCTTTGCCGAATTCGCTGTACACCATCGGGCCTGCAAAGCTCATCATATTGCCTTTGGCTAACAGGGCGAGTTGGACGGCGCACACGTCGCTGAAACCGAAGAATAATGTGCCGCGTTCGCGCATTCTGGCGCCGAGTGAGGCAAAGTCAATTTGCGGCAGGATGCGTGCCGCGCCGTAGCCGCCGCGCAGGCCCATCAAGACTTTAGGCGTTTCGATACGGCCGCTGGCAACTTCTTGAAAGTCGGCGGCGCGTTGGGCATCGCTGCCGGCAAAGCGTTGGTAACGGCGGCTGCCTGCCTGTTGGTTGGTCACGGTAAAGCCTGCATTGTAGAGGCGGGTCAGGCCGGTGGTTACGCGGTTGGGATCTTCGGCGAAGCCTGACGGCGCAACAACGCGCAGAAGGTTGTCGCCGGAACGTGGCGGATGGGGTTGCTTAGGTTGCACGGTTTTGGCTTTCGCGGTGGTAGAAGTGGTTTTGGTTTGCGGCGTGGTGGTTGTGCCTGTGCCGCAGGCTTGCAACAACCCTGCGCCTGCCGCGGCAGAGCAGGTACGCAGGAAATGGCGGCGCGTGGTGGAGTTCATTGAGGTTTTCCTTTCGTTATATGTTCAGACGGCCTGAACTTGGCGTGTCGGACCTTACAGGCCGTCTGAAAGTTTAAGCGATTAAGTTTTTGATTTGTTGCGGCCAATTTTCGGGCAAGGTCATGCCGTGTTCGCGGACGGGCGCAGCCCAAATCGGCGCGGGGAAGTTGGCATCGTTTTCAAAGCGGGCGATGACGTGCCAATGCAGGTGGGGCACAACATTGCCGAGGCTGGCCAAATTGATTTTGGCCGGGTGGAAGACTTGGCGCATTGCGGCTTCAACCTGATACACCATTTCCATGATTTCGTTGCGTTCGGCAGAGGAAAGGTCGGTCATCTCGGAAACATGGTTATTCCAAATAACGCGGCAGAATGCGGGTGCGCCGGCTTCGTTGTGGACGGCGATAACGCGCAGGTTTAGCGTTTGCAGCAAAATGTCTTCGTTGTCGGCAGTGCAGATGGGGCAGGTCATGGTTTTTTCTTTCTCAGTCTGAATAGGAATCGGATGATTTCAATCAGGATTTTTAGAACGAGGTAAATGGCACTCAGAGATATGAATGCGAAAAGCCACGGTTCAGGTATAAACCACCACAATAAATAGGCGGGCGTGATTCAGTCGGCACATTTTTCGGCACTCTTAACGTGATCACACAAGCCAAAGCTAAAAAAATCATTGACATCATGAAACGGCGAATAGGCGAACATTAAGTGCTTTTGGCGTCACACAAATCAATGCAATGATAGCAATCCAAAAGAATGGTTTGAGATGTTTGAGTACAGTCATGGACGAAGTGTTATGCAAATTTTGCCGCCCCCTGATTGGCAAGTTCGTCGGCTTTTTCGTTTTCAGGGTGTCCGGCGTGGCCTTTTACCCATATCCAGCGGACATCGTGTTGTTGAACCAGACTATCCAGTTCTTTCCATAAATCATCGTTTTTGACCGGTTTTTTGGCGGCGGTTTTCCAGCCGTTTTTTTTCCAACCGTGTATCCAGCTTTCCATGCCGTTTTTGACGTATTGCGAGTCGGTGCAGATGACGACTTGGCAGCGGCGTTTTAAGGATTTCAGGCCTTCGATGACGGCGGTCAGCTCCATGCGGTTGTTGGTGGTTTCGGCTTCGCCGCCGAACAGTTCTTTTTCGTGTGTGCCGTAGCGCATAAATACCCCCCAGCCGCCTGCGCCGGGGTTGCCTTTGCATGCGCCGTCTGTGTAGAGGTAAACGGGTTTATCCATGGGCATGTCTTTGTCGAATAAGGCGGTATCATAACATAAGGCCGTCTGAAATATCGGCAAATGCCGTCTGAAATATCGGCAAATACGGTTTGCGCGTGTAAAATACCCTGCACTTATCACTCGTATAGAAAGCAGGCAGATATGGGATTGTTCAGCGGCCTTTTGGGCAATGCTTCGCAAAAAGACGCCGATGCGGTGGAACGCGATTTGGCGAATATCCTGATTGATGGCGAACAGGTAAAAATGGCATTCAGCCTGGTGCGCGATTTGATTGTGTTTACCGAATATCGGCTGGTGTTGGTGGACAAACAGGGTTTGACCGGCAAGAAAGTGTCTTACCGTTCGATTCCGTATCGTTCCGTATCGCGCTTTTCGGTGGAAACCTCGGGCCATTTCGATTTGGATGCCGAGCTGAAGATTTGGGTTTCTTCCGGCGAAGCGCCGACTGAAACCTTGCAATTTAAAAGCGACAAGAGCGTGATTGCCATTCAAAAAGCCTTGGCAGAAGCCGTGTTGAAACCGTCAAAATAGAAAGGAAACATGATGAGCGAACAGCAAGAATTGTTTTGTTACAAACAGATGCCGGTATGGACGGCGGACGAGATCCCCGAAGCCTTGTTGTCCAAACACAATACCGCCGCCGGTACTTGGGGCTGCCTCAATGTCCTCCAAGGCCGTCTGAACTTCAACGAAGTGGACGAGGCGGGCAATATTACGGCTACGCACGAGCTGACGCCTGAAAGCGATGATTGGATTATCCATCCGCAAGCATGGCACTTTATCGCGCCGCAAACGCAAGATACGGAAATTCAACTGTCGTTTTACTGCGAGGCGGCGGACTATTTCAATAAGAAATACGGCATGAGCGCGACACATTCGGCCGTCCGCGTCGCCGAAGGCATCGTGCCCGTCGGTAAGGTTTTGGATATGGGCTGCGGTCAGGGCCGCAATGCGCTGTATCTGGGTTTGAAAGGTTTTGACGTTACCGCTGTCGATAATAATCCGAACGCGGTTCAAAACGTGGAAGAGCTGGCGCGTATCGAAGAACTGAATGTCCGCGCGTTCGAATACGACCTCAACGCCGCCAATATTCAGGAAAACTTCGATTATATGGTGGCGACCGTGGTGTTTATGTTCCTGATGCCGCGTTACGTTCCTGACGTGATTGCCAATATGAAGGAACACACCAACCCTGGCGGCTACAACTTGATCGTGTCTGCGATGGATACGGAAGATTTCCCTTGCCCGATGCCGTTCCCGTTCAAATTCGGCGAAGGCGAGCTGCGCGAATACTATAAGGATTGGGAATTGGTGGAATACAAGGAAGAGCTGGGTTCGATGCACGCGAAAGACGAATTCGGCAATCCGATTCAGTTTAAATTCGTTACCATGCTGGCGAAGAAACCGGAATAAAGGTTTTGCCGTAAAAAAGGCTGTCTGAATTCAGTTTTCAGACGGCCTTTGTCGTCATCAATCGACAATCCTTTTGCCCAAAATCACGACGTCTGCCAACATGGTTTCCAAATCGCAGACTTGCGGCAACCGCCCCCATTCTTTAAAACCGAAACGGTGAAACAGGTTCAGGCTCGGATAGTTGTGGCCGAACACAAGCGCGATGACGTTGTGGATGCCTAAGGACGGCGCGCGTTCGAGCATATGCCGCAACAGGATTTTGCCCACGCCTGCGCCGCGCATATCGTGGCGGACATAAATACTGACTTCCGCGCTGATGTGGTAGGCGTAGCGCGGATGGTAGTCGCTGAAACTGCCCCAGGCTAATACGGTGCCGTCGGTGTCGTAAAGGGCGTAGATCGGGCGTTTGTCCGTGTGTGCGGCAAACCACATTTCGCGTTCGGCAACCGTGGTCGGCGACAAATCGGCCGTGGATTGGCGCGTGGCCACAGTGCTGTTGTAGATATCGACGATGGCGGGCAAGTCTTGGCGCAGGGCAGGGCGGATGGTGTATTGCATTTCAGACGGCCTGTTATTGAATCAGTTTGGAGATTGTCTTAAAGGCCGGATGTTTGGCATCGCCGAGTACTTGGAACAAAATACTTTCGACATTGGAAACGATAATGCCTTGACGGCTCATTTGCGCCAAACCATTGTCGCGGTTGGCCGTTGTACGCGAGGCGGTGCATTCAAAAGGCAGGGATACGGCGTAACCTTGCGCCTTCAAATCCAAGGCCGTCTGAAGCATACAGATATGCGCTTCCGCACCCACCAAAATAACGTTTTTGATGTCGTTTTTGCGTAAGATTTCCTGAATTCCGGGTAAAAACGCCGAAAATCGGGTTTTCTCGACAACAGGCGTGCCTTTGGGCAACAGCAGCGATACAGCGGATACGGTGTTGCCCAAACCTTTCGGGTATTGTTCGGTTACGGCAAAGGGTACGTCCAAAGCCGTCAAACCTTGAATCAGCAGGCGGCAGCGTTCCAACATTTCATCCGCGCCGGAAAGGGCGGGCAGCAGGCGTTCTTGAATATCGACAATCAGACAAAGCGTATTTTTGGGGTTCATGGCTTTTCCTTTCAGACGGCCTTTACAGCAAAATCGTTGAATCAGAATGCAATCATATAACAAGCCGCTGGAAAAGTATTGCAGCTTGCCCTGTTTTAAAGCCAGAAATTCTTTTAAAATACCGCCTGATTTGAATTGATAGAGACCGACAACATGAATTTATACCAAACCGTCGAACGTGAAGCCCAAGCAGCCTTTGCCGCTGCCGGTTTGTCCGACAGCCCCGTCGTATTGCAGGCGGCAAAAAATCCCGATTTTGGCGATTTCCAAATCAACGGCGTGATGGGTGCGGCGAAAAAAGCCAAACAAAATCCGCGCGAGTTGGCGCAAAAAGTGGCCGAGGCATTGGCGGACAACGCTGTGATTGAAAGTGCGGAAGTAGCCGGCCCGGGCTTTATCAACCTGCGCCTGCGTCCTGAGTTCCTCGCCCAAAACATTCAGACGGCCTTGAGCGACGCGCGTTTCGGCGTAGCGAAAACCGACAAACCTCAAACCGTCGTTATCGACTATTCCTCTCCTAATCTTGCCAAAGAAATGCACGTCGGCCATCTGCGTTCCAGCATCATCGGCGACAGCATTTCGCGCGTGTTGGAATTTATGGGCAACACCGTTATCCGTCAAAACCACGTCGGCGACTGGGGTACGCAGTTCGGCATGTTGGTCGCTTATTTGGTTGAGCAGCAAAAAGACAATGCCGCGTTTGAGCTGGCGGATTTGGAGCAGTTTTACCGCGCCGCCAAAGTGCGCTTTGACGAAGATCCAGCCTTTGCCGATACCGCGCGCGAATACGTTGTGAAGCTGCAAGGCGGCGATGAAACCGTATTGGCATTGTGGAAACAGTTTGTCGATATTTCGCTTTCGCACGCCCAAGCCGTTTACGATACACTGGGCTTGAAACTGCGCCCTGAGGACGTGGCAGGCGAATCAAAATACAACGACGATTTGCAGCCTGTGGTCGATGATTTGGTCGAAAAAGGTTTGGCAGTCGAAGACGACGGCGCGAAAGTCGTGTTCTTGGACGAGTTCAAAAACAAAGAGGGCGAACCTGCCGCATTTATCGTGCAAAAACAAGGCGGCGGCTTCCTTTATGCTTCCACCGACTTGGCGTGTTTGCGCTACCGTGTCGGCACACTTCATGCCGACCGCCTGTTGTACGTCGTCGACCACCGCCAAGCCTTGCACTTTGAGCAACTCTTTACCACTTCACGCAAAGCAGGCTATCTGCCGGAAAATGCAAAAGCCGAGTTTATCGGCTTCGGCACGATGATGGGCAAAGACGGCAAGCCGTTCAAAACGCGCAGCGGCGACACCGTGAAACTGGTTGACCTGCTGACCGAAGCCGTCGAACGCGCCACCGCTTTGGTGAAAGAGAAAAATCCTAGAAATGAGATGGACGATTGGGCTGATCTTGCTAATGACGTATTGCAAGATATAAGAGACAAGGAAGAGGAAGAAAAAGAGATTAATGAGTTTGAGGTTGAATTTGATGAAAATGGAATTTCTGATATTCAATATGTTTCTCAATCAGAAGATAGCGAATTAGCAAAAATAAAAGAAGATTTATTGCAAGCTGAAAAAAGTGCAGAATCTCTAATAATTAGTGATGATGGAACAATTCGATCAAGAAGAAGCTCAGAGTATCACTCTGAAACAGCAAGAAAAGATATTGCAAAAATAGCTAGAGCCGTCGGCATCGGCGCGGTCAAATACGCCGATTTGAGCAAAAACCGCACCAGCGATTATGTGTTCGACTGGGACGCCATGCTCTCGTTTGAAGGCAACACCGCTCCTTACCTGCAATACGCCTACACACGCGTGCAAAGCGTATTCCGTAAAGCAGGCGAATGGGATGCAACCGCGCCAACCGTTTTGACCGAACCTTTGGAAAAACAACTGGCTGCCGAGCTGCTGAAATTCGAAGACGTGCTGCAAAGCGTGGCAGATACCGCGTATCCGCACTACCTCGCCGCCTACCTCTATCAAATCGCTACCTTGTTCAGCCGCTTCTACGAAGCCTGCCCGATTCTGAAATCAGAAGGCGCAACCCGCAACAGCCGCCTGCAACTGGCGAAGCTGACCGGCGACACGCTGAAACAAGGCTTGGAGTTGTTGGGCATTGATGTATTGGATGTGATGTAAGTTTTTGAATAAAAACGATGAAAGGCCGTCTGAAACTTTGCGGATTGCAAGGTTTCAGACGGCCTTTTTTATGCTTTGAAAAATATTGTGATACCGTTGTTTGAACCTAAGCGGTTTTGAATTTGCTCAGGCAATGCGTTCAGACGGCCTTATCTTTATTTCAAATTGCTTGCCAACAGCCAAGCCTGTGCTTCGGTGGCATCGCTGAAATATTTGGGATGTTGGTTGGTCAGGAGGCTGGAAAGGCGCGCGCCGAGTTTGATCCAGATGTCGTCGGTAATGACGGCAACGCGGCCGAAGTCGGTTTCATGTTGGTTGAGGAATTTGATTTGTTCGACCGCCATATCGATGGTGAAGTCTTTCAGCATGGACAAATCCAACAGGATGTCGGGCAGATGGATTTTTTGTTTTGCGGCCAACAAGGCTTCTTCCAATTGGCGGAAATCGTCTAAAGTGAACTCGTTGTACAGCGCTACGTTTAAGCCGTAAGATTGTTCGCGGATGGAAATCATGGTGTTCTCCTTGTTAAATTATTGCTTCATCAGAAATTTTTTGATTGAGGCCGGAGTAAAACTGCTGAACACGCCGCCTGCAACAATGATAACCATGCCGACAGCTTCCTGCCAAGTGATTTTATCGCCGAAAAGCAGTACGCCGGACAGGGCGGAGAAAACGACGGTCAGGTAGGAAAGCGAGGCAACGGTAAATTTCTTGCCAACCTTATAGGCGCGGGTCATGGCCAATTGTGCAATCATGGCGGAGATGCCGATGCCGGCCAGATAGGGCAGGGAAGACACGGTCAGCGGATGCCAGCCTGTGATGGTGCTCCAGACTGCGCCCATAATCAGGCCGGTAAGCGACAAATAAAACACCACGCGCCAGCCCGGCTCGCCCAAAAGCGAGAGTTCGCGTACCTGCAAATACGCCCAGCCCGACATGGCGCCGCCTGCCAGGCTGACCAGCGCGGCAAATTCCTGCCCGCCTTGAAAAGATGGGTTGAGCAGCAGGATAACGCCGATAAAGCCCATAACCAGAATAGCTTGTGTATAAAGCGTAATTCGTTCTTTTAAAATGAAAAATGAAAAGATGGCAAGCCAGATGGAGGACGTGTAGTTGAGCGTGACGCCTGTTGCCAGCGGCAGGTGCATGACGGAATAAAACGTGCACATCATGGCAAGCGTGCCGATGATGCTGCGGTTGAGATGGGTTTTCCAATGCGGCGTGGAAAATGTGTTGCCTTGTGCTTTGGCCATGATGCCTAAGAACAGGGTGGAGACCAGCATACGCCAGAAGACCAGCTCGCCGCTGGAAAAACCGAAATGTGTAGAGGCGGCTTTGACGGAGAGGTTCATGACGGTAAAGCCGAGCGCGGCAATAACCATCCATGCCGAGCCGAGCGGATCTTTTCTGACGGTTTCCATTTGATGGGTATGTAAAGCGATTTTATTAATAAGAAAATATTATACAGGTCAATCAGGCCGTCTGAATAATATCGTTGGGTTTCAGACGGCCTTTTTATTAGAAAATGAGAATTGTTATTGAATAATAAAGTGGGTTTTTATAGAATGGAAGCCCTGTTTTAAGAAAGGCTTGTCATGAAAGTATCCAATATTTCTGCCGTATTGCTGTCTGCTTTGTTTTCCGTTGCCGTTTCTGCCGCGCCCTTGGGAGAGGTTTCTTCCGAAAACGGTAAGATTTTCAGCGGCGAAAATTACATGGTTGTTAAGAAAGACATGAAGAAAGGGGAGCAGATCAAGCCGCACGATCATCCAGGTTTTAAAACGCTGATTTTTGCCGTTGGAAAAGGAAGCTTTGACGTGACGCTGAATCAGACTGAAAAACATACGGTCGGCGCAGGCTCGGTGTTGCGGTTTGGCGGCGATGCAGTGATTGAGGCAGTTGCAACCGAAGATGCAGATGTGGCAATTACTTTGATTAAGTAAACCGATAGATGATAAAAGGCCGTCTGAAAAATGATGTTTCAGACGGCCTTATTTATTCATCCAACCGTTGCCATTAAGCGCAAATCAAATAGATGAAGCCGGAGCCGAACATATCTGCCAAGGCGTGAATCAGGAAAAACGGCAGCAGGTTTTTGACTTTGTATTTGTAGAAGAAGTAGTACATCAAGCCGAAAACAACGCCGATAACGGTCGCCCAAAGCATGCCTTGGTAAGTATGGAAGGAGATGCGCACCAAGGTCGAATAGGCCAATGCCTGCCATTTGTATTTGTCTTCTACGCAGGTTAAAAGGCCGAGGAAACAGAATTCTTCGTAAAAGCCGTTTAAAAGGCCGTAGAGGATGGCCATCGGCGCAAGGGCGGCGAATTTGTCGAAGATGGATAATGGTTTGATGTATTGGAAAATTTCAGTGGTGAAGTAATTGTAGCCGCCGCTTAATGAAGTCACCGCATCGGCGGTCAGACCCATCAGGATAAAAATCACAGGCGTCCAAAACAATACGCCTAAATTAAAGCGAATCGGCAACTGTTTGAAGTCGAAACGGCGGATAACGAGGTAAATCAGAGCAATAGCAAGTAGCGTCAACTGCAGGCTCATGTTTTCAGAATAAGCCACGCCGGTTACCGCAGTATCACGCACTTCCTCAGTCGCAGCGGCCGTTTCTACTTGCGGCATCAGGCTGGCGATATAAAGTTGGGTAGAACGGTAGGCAAATTGACCGAACAGGATGGCGGTAACAATCAGCATGTCAAACCAGCGCAGATGACGCAAAGGCTCTTTAGGGCGGATGGCGGCGAGTATGCTCATAATTCTCCTCTTTACTCTAATTAAATGGCAGTGCGCAATAGTTACATAAACATACAAAAATCGTCAACAATTATCACAATAAAACATGAATTAAAAAACAGACCGTTTCAGACGGCCTGAAGCGCTTCTAAAAATGCCATATTTTCCGAAGGGTTTATCTTCAAAAATATGGCATAATCACTTTATTGCAAACCAAGGAATCTTATCGTGAGTATTTCTCTGTCCCAATATCTGCTCTACCTGCAATACATGTTGGCAGGTATCGCCATGACCGTTGTTTTTGCTGCCGTATATCTGAGGATTACACCCGTTGAAGAATTGCGCCTGATTAAAAACGGCAACCTTGCCTGCGCCTTATCGTTTGGCGGCGCGTTGGTCGGTTTCTGTCTGACGCTTGCCTCAAGCATTGCACACAGCGTCAGCTTCATCGATTTTATCCTGTGGGGACTTGCCGCAGCAGTGATTCAGATTTTTGTCTATTTCGCTGCAACAATGATGATTAAAGACGCTACCCCAGAACTTATCGGCAACAATGTCGCCGTCGGCGTGCTGTTTGGTGCAGTGTCCATCTCGATCGGCATTTTGAATGCGGCTTGCTTGACTTGATTTTGATGGTCGGTTGGATAGCAAAAGATGTGCTGATCCTGACTCCTGCCTGGAAAAATTATCGGTATATTTTTTTGACTGATAAGGTCTTATGTCTGATGGTATTGGCGTTATAGTGAAATTCTGAAAGCATCAAAAAATTCAGACGGCCTGTTATATACAAGGCCGTCTGAAACATTTTAACTACTTAAGTTCATCAAATTAGAAAGAGTATTGCAATCTTACGCCCGCTTCGTGGGTGTGGTTTTTAGGTTCTATAGATCCCAATTCATATGAGTCATACCCTTCCGTAACGGTAAGGTTCGATTCTTTAACTTTCCAGCCGCGATAGAATGGAGTGAGGCTGATTTTGGAACCGTTAGCGAATTTTTTAGATACAGGTACTTCAACCTCAATACCTTGTCCGCCGCCTTGTTTCATTCGGGTTTCTACCTGGTCGGGTTCGTAAGAGTATTGGCGGCCTTTCACGGCACGATTGTAGGCAATGCGAGGAGATATCTCAAAGTTTGTAGGAAGGGCGATATTTACTCCGGTATTGATTTGCGCATATGTGGTTCGGTTTTTGCGGTCATAATCATTAGGATCAATGCGGCTGCTTAAGTCTCTCAGAACACGGTGTCCCAAGCCGGCTCCGGCAGTAATGCTAAAGCGATCGTTAATCGGGAGTGTATATTCGTATAAGGCACGGATATCGTATGCGCGGCGTGGTGCATTTTTGAGTGTGGCTGAGCCATAACTTGCTGAATCGTCGATATAATCCTCAGTTATATATTGTACGCTTCCCGTGTAATCTGTTTTACCGCGCGAATAACGGCCTTCTAATTTTGCCGCATGGCGATCGTTGAAACGGTATTTTACGCCGGCATTAATAGACCATAAGTTGCCTTTTTGCTGCATTAAGCGACTACCATCTTTTTCGTATTCGCGATAGGTCTCGTTGTAATATTCGCTACCAACGGTAAATTCAACAGGGCGGGCAGCCTGTGTACTTACGGCAGCAGAGAGTGCTAACACTGCAAAACAGAAATGAGCAGAATTTTTCATATAAATTCCTTTTACTTTATGAAAGCCAATGTGATAATTTGACAATACAGCATGATGAATTTCTAGGATTTGGTAAATATTAACAGGTGTAGTGAACGCTTGGTATGGTGTTTAATGATTTTCTACCTGTATTTGTCTTTTTTATGATATAGCGCAGGTAAAAGCAGAAAAATAGTGTAAAACAGAGTCTGCATGAATTTTAATGATATGTTAATGTTTCTGGGTCGGCTAGTGGGTTTAACACTAAAAATAGATAGAGCAACCCACTCTATCCCAGGCATAAAGACATTTTGAATGTTAATATCGTATGACATTCTATTTATATAAAATAAGCGATATAACCGACCAGGCAAATTGACCTGACTGCCCATTAAGTTATCCCTTCTTCTTCAAATAAGGAACTGCGATGTTCAACTTTATCAAGAAACAGTTTATCGACGTCATTCAATGGCCGAATCCCGACGACAGCCTGCTGATGTGGCGTTTTCCGATTGCCGATGAGGAGATTCAAAACGGTGCGAGCCTGACTGTGCGTGAGGCGCAGATGGCGATGTTTGTCGATGAAGGCGTAACCGCCGACGTGTTCGGTCCGGGGCGTTACACGCTCAATACGCAAACGCTGCCAGTGCTGACCAACTTGAAAAACTGGGACAAGCTTTTTGAATCCCCTTTTAAATCGGATGTTTACTTTTTCAATACCAAACAACAGATCGCACGTAAATGGGGGACGTCCCAACCTGTTACCGTGCGCGATGCCGAGTTTGGCGCTGTGCAACTGCGTTCGTTCGGTATGTATTCTTACCGCATCAGCGATCCGGCAAAATTTTTCAAAGAAGTCAGCGGCGTGGCGGCGCAATACAGCGGCGTAGACTTGGAAAACCAGCTACGTAATATTGCAGTTACCCAATTGGCGGCTGCGTTTGGCAGCTCCGGTATCCCATTCTTGGATATGGCGGCGAACCAAGTTTTGCTGTCGCAAAAAATCGGCGAATTGCTTAGCGCGGAATTTGCCAAGCTGGGTTTGGCGCTGGAAAACTTCACTGTTGAAAGCATTACCTTGCCTGCGTCTATTCAGGCTGCGTTGGATAAGAAAATTTCGATGGGCGTCATCGGCGATTTGGGACGTTACACCCAATATCAAACCGCCGAATCTATCCCGCTTGCGGCACAAAATGAAGGTGGACTTGCTGGAGTCGGTGCAGGTTTGGGCGTAGGTGCCGGTATTGGTCAGGCGATGGCGGGTGCCATGGCGGGCATGATGCAGCCAAATACGCAACAGGATCAGCAAAATGTTCAGCCGGTTGCCGAAGATCCGCAGGCGAAATTGGTGAAACTCAAGTCTTTGCTGGATGGCGGTTTGATTTCGCAAGAAGATTTTGATAAGGCCAAGGCTGAAGTGTTGAAGCAGTTGATTGGTTAATCAATTGAAGGCCGTCTGAAAAATATCATTCAAAGAAGCGTTGAGCTGCTTCTGTGAAAAGGTTTCAGACGGCCTTTTGAATCATTTGATTGAGTCTGTTCGGCGATTTGGTTTGTTTCTAATCTGAAATCATTGATAAAACCAGTTGATATAAACGTTAAGGCCGTCTGAAACATTCCAACCCATTCTGAAAAAGCAAACCCATGTCTCAAACTCCTTTCTTCAAAACCGACTGCCCAAGCTGCGGCGCACCTGTCGAAGCGCATTCTGCTTCTGCCGTGACGCTGGTGTGCGGCTATTGCAACAGCATGCTGGTGCGGCAAGATAACGGCGTTGTCGACTCCGGCCGCGATTCCGCATTGCTGGAAGATTTTAGTCCGCTGCAAATCGGAACCAGCGGCACATTTGTCGCTCAACGCTTTACCTTGGTCGGACGGCTTCAGGTGCAATACGACGATGGTGCGTGGAATGAATGGTATGCGTTATTTGACGACGGCAGAGCAGGTTGGCTTTCTGAGGCGGGCGATTTGTATGTGATGACCATGCCGATCGAAATCGATAATCCGCCGAAATTTGAAGACACGCAAGCCGGATTTAGTGAGCTGACTTTTCAAGATAAGCACTATATTGCCTCCGATGTCCGCAAAATCAGCTTGAAACGCGCCGCCGCGCAGGGCGAATTGCCGTTTGTTTTGAAAGAGGATACAGAAAATCGGGTTTCCGACTGGCGTTGCGAAAACCTTTTCATCACGCTCGATTACAGCAACAAAACACCCGAAGCCTTCTTCGGTCGGATGGTAAACCTAGATGATTTGAAGCTGGAAAACACGCGCCACGAAGATGAAATTAAAGAAAGCGCAGGCCGTCTGAAAGGCAGTATTACCTCTGAAAACTGTCCTAACTGCGGCTCATCCATTCATTGGGTAAACGGGCTGACTTCCCATCTGAACTGTCAAAGTTGCGGCAGCGAATTGGCAGTCGGCAAAGATAAAGCGGAGCTTATTACCGCCAACAATCTGCGTTTGTCCCAAAATACGATGTTTACTTTGCCTGTCGGCTCGACAGGCCGTCTGAAAAATAAAGAGTTTCATGTTATCGGCGCAATCCGATATTTAGAAACAGATGCGCAGGAAACATTTGATAACTTGTTCAAAGGTGCCAAACATACATTGGCACCAGAAGGGCAGTGGACAGAGTATTTGCTTTACAACCCAACTCAGGGTTTCTTATGGCTGGTTGAAGCTGATGAAGGTTGGAATATTTCCGAAACCTTGAACGATTGGCCGCGCCTCGACCGCAACCGCCAACCGCAAGGCTATGGCAAACTTTATGACTATGGCGGACGGGTCAGGATTGCCAGCGGAGCGTTTTATTGGCGTGTCCGAAGCGGTGATTTGAATTATTACAGCGATTACCGAGACGGACAAAGCCGTAAGCTTGGCTCCGAACTAAACAGTCACGAAATGGCATGGACTAGAAGTGCCCCAATTACTTATCGGGAAATTGCGGACGCATTTGAATTGACCAATAAAATATCATCTTACACCGTGAAAATGAGTGCAGATGATATCGATGAAAAATTACGACTTCTGATGATTGCTATTTTGGTTATCGTCAATATTCCGTCATTGTTTATGAATGGCTTCGATGCACTATTCGATATATTTCTTATCGGTTGGGGTGTCTATGCTCTTTTTATAGTCGGACGGAAGAGAGATGAAAATGGCGAACAGAGTATTTCCCGAGTGGGATATGTTATTTGTGCAATGGCTTTGATTGTTTTTGTTACGATGATGAATTATGCAGATTTGTCCGATTTGGATGATGACAGTAGCCGAGTTCATTCAGGAGGAAGCTACGGAGGCTATTCAAGCGGCTATTCCGGAGGCCATAAATGACCCATGCCCCCGGTAACCATGGCCTATTGGACTTATATGGCTGCGATGAAGCCATCTTAAAAGATGAAGGCCGTCTGAAAACCGCTTTGGTAGCAGCCGCACAGGCAGCAGAAGCGACTATATTGACCGAACATTTCCACACCTTCAGCGGCGCAGGCGGCGTAACCGGCGTTTTGCTGCTTGCCGAGTCCCATATCAGTATCCATACTTGGCCGGAACACCGTTTTGCTGCTATAGACGCATTTATTTGCGGCGGTATGAAATTGGAAAAAGTGAAGGAAATCTTGTGCAGTGAGTTGGCGGCGGAACGGGTGGATTGGACGGTTGTAAATAGAGGCAGTGATTTGACTTTATTTTAGTTTTATCAATATTGGCAAGAGGGGCAAAAGTTCAACGCCAAGCATACGCCATTTGATATTTTAGGAGATGTTAATGTATTGCTGGTTAAGTGTTATCGGTTCTATAACATGAAGACATTTGGAAATAATGGGTATCTTACAGAGAAAAGGGAGTATGACTTGCTTTCCTAAAAAAATACTGAAAAGCAATAATTTATTATGCTAACCCGCCGTCAATTTCTCAGCTATACCGCCGCGCTTGGCGCTGCTTCTGCTTTTTCTTGGCAGACTTACAAATATCTCAACCGCAAACCGCCGGTTTCTATTAACCGTGTCGGCTTGCCGTTGGGGCATTTGTTACGCGACGGGGAATTGTTGCAAGCGCCGGCTCGTCGTTATGAATGCAATACGTTGATACTCGGCGGCGGTGCGGCTGGGTTGGGGGCGTTGTGGTATTTAGTGAAACATGGGCATCGCGATGTATTGTTGGCAGAAGGGTTTGAACGCAATGGCAACAATGCCGCCTATACGTCTTCAGACGGCCTGAAAGCGCCGAGTGGTGCGCATTATTTGGCTTTGCCGTCGAAAGAAAGCGTGTATGTGCGCGAGATGCTGGCGGATTTCGGTATCTTGCAGTCGGACGGCAGCTTTAGGGAAACCGATTTGGTCTATGCGCCCGAATCGCGCCTTTTATATCAGAATAAATGGGTGGAACATTTATTGCCGAAAGAAGATGCGGATTCCAAACGGTTTTTTGATTTGATAGGCCGTCTGAAACAGGCTTACGGCAATGACGGTAGGAAAATTTTTGCTATTCCGATTGCGCTGTCATCGGCAGATAAGACATGGCGCAAACTCGATCATCTGACGTTCAAACAATGGCTTGAGCAAGAAGGCTACCACTCGACCGATCTTTTGTGGTATCTCGATTATTGTTGTCGCGACGATTACGGACAAGGCATCGGGCAAGTGTCTGCCTTTGCCGGACTGCATTATTTTGCCGCCCGCAACAATGCAGAAACCGTCCTCACTTGGCCCGAGGGTTTGGCACATCTTTCTGAAAACCTGCGCCGTCATGCCGGTTTGCAGGAAGGCTGGCAATGGCCGTCTGAAAGCAGTATCCGTTTGGAGAAGCCTGCTTCGGTTAATGCTTCCGCCGTCAAAATCAAACCGCTTTCTGACGGCAGGATTGAAGTGTGGCTGCGTGATAATGCAAAAGGTGAAACTGTTGCTGTCACCGCACAACACGTTATCTCCGCCATGCCGCTGATGGTTGCCGCCCGCATTATTGACTCTCCCGAACAATTTGTCCTGGACATTCCCGAGTACGCGCCATGGCTGGTTTCTAATTTTGAACTGCACAGTTTCCCGAAAGAAAAAAACAACAGCGAACTTGCGTGGGACAATGTGGTTTATGGCAGCCAAGGGCTGGGCTATGTTGTTGCGACCAACCAGCTTATTCGGGTTGCCCGTCCTGAGCGCACGATTTTTACCGCCTACGCCGCGCTCAACCACGATACGCCACAAGCCGTCCGCCGCCAGCTGCTTGAAGCAAGCGACGAAGAGCTGCTCCAGCTTACCGCCCAAGATCTGCTTACTGCTTACGGCGAAGGCTTTTGGCGGCACGTTTCCCATGTTGACATTACCGTTCGGGGGCATAGCATGAGTGTGCCGAAACCCGGCTATTTAAGCGATGAGACTTTATTAAAAATCAGAAATCGAAATGCTGGATTATTATTTGCACACAGTGACTTAAGCAGCTATTCGGTATTTGAAGAGGCTTTGTATTGGGGTGTGGAAGCGGCACGGAAAGTGTTGGTTTAATTGATATAAAAAGGCCGTCTGAAATCATATTCAGACGGCCTTTTCTTTTTTAACTTAATAACCCGATTAGGCTTTGGGTTTTAAAGCGGCAGCTTCGCGAGCCAGACGGGCGATGGTATCCCAGTCTTTGTTTTTGATGGCTTCTTTCGGAGTCAGCCATGAGCCGCCGACGCACAAGACATTAGGCAGTGCCAAGTATTCGGGTGCGGATGCCAAGCTGATGCCGCCGGTCGGACAGAAGCGAACATCGGCGTAAGGGCCGTACAGGGCTTTTAGCATAGCTTTGCCGCCAACGACTTCGGCAGGGAAGAGTTTGAGGGTATCGATACCGTGTTCCAAAGCCAGTTGGACTTCGCCCGGAGTGGCAACGCCTGGAATCAGGGGGATGCCGCTGTTGTGGCTGGCTTTGGCGAGGGATTCGTGCAAACCCGGGCTGATGGCGAAAACCGCGCCTGCGTCTTCGACGGCTTTGAGCTGTTCTGGATTGGTTACCGTACCCGCGCCGACGATGGCGTTGGGCACTTCTTTGGCAATCAGGCGGATGGCATCGAGGCCGACAGGGGTACGCAGGGTGATTTCGAGGGTGGGAATGCCGCCTTCGACGAGGGCATGGGACAAATCGACGGCAGTGCTCAAGTCGTCAATCGCCATTACCGGCACAACTGCGCCGGCAGTCAGAATTTCACGAGGGGTCAGTTTAGACATTTTAGGTCTCCGTTGGGGACTGTATCGTAATAGGATCGTTAACATGGTTTCAGACGGCCTGTTTGTTTTAAAAGGCCGTCTGAAAAGGGTTTAGGCAAATTCGCCGCCGAAGCTCATGGCGCCGGTTTCTGCACTGCTGGTCATGCTGCGGAAGTTGGCGAAGAGTTCGCGGCCGCAACCTTGTTGGTTCGCGCTCAAGTCGATGCGCTCGACTTCGCGGGCGTTCCATTCGGCTTCGTTAATCAGAACGTTGAGTTCGCCGGTAACGGAGTCGAAGCGGATCAGGTCGCCGGTACGGATTTTGGCGATGTTGCCGCCCATCAGGGCTTCGGGCGTCATGTGGATGGACGCGGGCACTTTGCCGGACGCGCCGGACATACGGCCGTCGGTCAGCAGCGCCACTTTGAAGCCGCGGTCTTGCAGGATGCCCAAAGGCGGGGTCAGTTTGTGCAACTCGGGCATCCCGTTGGCGCGCGGGCCTTGGTAGCGGACGACGCAGACGAAATCGCGTTCCAACTCGCCGCGCTCAAACGCAGCCAACACTTCGCGTTGGTCGTTGAACACGATGGCGGGCGCTTCGATGATGCGGCAGCCTTCGCGCACGGCGGACACTTTAATCACGCCGCGTCCGATGTTGCCTTTCATCAGGCGCAGACCGCCGTCTGGGGAGAACGGGTTGTCGGCTTTGCGCAGGATGTCGTCGTTGCCGCTGGTTTCGGGGGCTTCTCGCCATTCGAGTTTGCCGTCGATGAGGAAAGGCTCTTTGGTGTAGTGGCGCATACCGTGTCCGACGACGGTATCGACATCGTCGTGCAACAAGCCTGCGTCCAGCAATTCTCGGATGACGAAAGGCAGACCGCCTGCCGCGGTAAAGTGGTTTACGTCGGCT
The DNA here is from genome assembly GCF_051962875.1 of Neisseria sp. P0007.S010. Taxonomy (NCBI): domain Bacteria; kingdom Pseudomonadati; phylum Pseudomonadota; class Betaproteobacteria; order Neisseriales; family Neisseriaceae; genus Neisseria; species Neisseria sp. P0007.S010. The sequence continues at coordinate 76,015 of NZ_JBQCUX010000004.1, forward strand.
TTGCCGTTTGGATACACACGGATCAGTAATGGGATGATGGAGGAAATTTCGTCGAAGTCGTCCCAGTTCAAAATCACGCCTGCGGCACGTGCCATGGCAACGAGGTGCATGGTGTGGTTGGTTGAGCCGCCGGTCGCCATCAGGCCGATCAGGGCGTTGATGAAGGATTTTTCGGTCAACATTTCGCCCAAAGGTTTGATGGTGCCGTTTTTGATGCCGCGTGCGAGATGTCCGGCTGCGTAGCGGGTCAGGGCTTCGCGCAGGTCGGTATATGGGTGGACAAAGGCGGCGGCGGGCAGGTGCACGCCCATCATTTCCATCATCATTTGGTTGGAGTTGGCGGTGCCGTAGAAGGTACAAGTACCCGGGCTGTGGTAAGAACCCATTTCGCTTTCAAGCAAGGCATCGCGGCCGACTTTGCCTTCGGCGAAAAGCTGGCGGGTACGGGCTTTTTCTTTATTGCCGATACCGCTGGACATCGGGCCTGCCGGAACGAAGATGCCTGGAATATGGCCGAAAGACAACGCACCGATCATCAGGCCGGGAACGATTTTGTCGCACACGCCCATAAACAGGCTGCCGTCAAACATTTGATGAGACAGACCGATGGCGGTACTCATGGCAATCACGTCGCGGGAAAACAGCGACAATTCCATACCGGCGTAGCCTTGGGTAATACCGTCGCACATGGCGGGTGTGCCGCCGGCGACTTGGGCGGTAGCACCGTTTTTTTGTGCTTCGTCTTTGATTTGGTCAGGGAAGTCTTTAAACGGCTGGTGTGCGGAAACCATGTCATTGTAGGCAGTGATGATGCCTAAGTTGGGGACGGTTTCCTGAAGCATTTCGATTTTGATACTCTTAGGCATGGAGGCATAGCCGTGCGCCAAATTGCTGCAGCCGAGTTGGTTGCGCTCTAAGCGTCCCATCTGTTTGGCGCTGCGGATTTTCGCCAGATACTTTTCACGCGTCGGGCGGCTGCGCTCGATGATGCGCTCGGTAATTTCGGCGAGTTTCGGGTGAATAGGAGTGGGGTTCATGTGCGGTCTCCTGGCTAAACGATATGATAGGGATTTTGTTTGCGCGTTTCTGATTTTTGTATTGGGTGTTTTTTCAGACGGCCTGGAGCTGTGGGAATAAATAATAAGTACCGTCTGAAAATGTTGAAGATTTCTCTTCGAAGCGTCTGCGTATTATAGTACAAATTCTGTAATTTTGTTACAAAATAATTCACTAAGTGGAAGAAATTTGATTTAAATCGAGGTATGGTCAATTCGTAAAATGGCAGGCTGCAAAAGTCATCAAACTTTTATGTTAAATCAAACAATTTGTAAAAATGAGAATGGACAAAATCTGTAGCCATGTGTAGTATTACTACTCATTAGCCCGCTTGTTTGAAATTTTGGTGCAGGCGATTGGTTTTTTACTGCTTATTGCTTAAAGGCTTTTGATTCTAATCGATTTTTATAGATGACGACAGTCCAAAAGTTTTGAAGCAAGCTTCCTCAACGAGAGATGAAACGATGAGTACACAGACAAATTTTGATTTGGTGTTGTTTGGCGCGACCGGAGATTTGGCAATGCGTAAACTTTTGCCTTGCCTGTATCAGGCGCATGTAGCCGGTTTGCTTCATCCCGAAGGTCGTATTTTGGGCGTAAGCCGCAGCGAATTGGATACCGCAGGCTTTTTGGCTAAAGTAGAAACGAATTCTAAAATCCATGTCAAACAAAACTTCTCAGATGAAGCGTGGGAATCGTTCATCCAACGTCTCGAGTATTTAAAAGTCGATGTGACAAAGAAAGACGACTTCATTGCTTTGGGCGACTTGGTAAAAGCGCGCAAGAATACTGAGAATGTCGTGATCTACCTCTCAACTGCACCGAAATTCTTTGCGCAAGCCTGTGAAAACCTTGCCGAAATCGGTTTGAATGCCGATAACGTGCGCGTGGTTTTGGAAAAACCGTTGGGTACGGACTTGGTTTCTTCCCAACAAATCAATACAGATGTAGCCCGTTATTTCAAAGAAGAACAAATCTACCGTATCGACCATTATTTGGGTAAAGAAAGCCTGCAAAACCTGCTGGCCTTGCGTTTTGCCAATGTGATGTTCGAGCCTTTGTGGAACAACAAATATATTGAGAGCGTACAGCTGACCATCGCCGAGCAGCTGGGCGTGGAAGAACGCGGTGAGTTTTACGACATTACCGGCGCGTTGCGCGATATGGTGCAAAACCACTTGATGCAAATGCTTTGTATGACTGCAATGGAAGCACCGGCAAGCTTGGATGCTGATGCCGTACGCGACGAGAAAGTGAAAGTCATCAAATCTCTGAAACCGCTGACCATCGAATCCGTCAACGAAAATGTTATTCGCGGCCAATATGTTGCAGCAAACGGTATGAATGGCTATTTGGAAGAAGTCGATGTGCCGAAAGACAGTTTCACTGAAACCTATGTCGCCATCAAAGCCGAAATCGAAAACGAGCGTTGGAAAGGCATACCTTTCTACCTGCGTACCGGCAAACGCATGGCAGACAAAGTGGCGGAAATCGTGTTGAACTTCCGTCCGCTGCAAAACCATATTTTTGACAACAGCCAACCTGCGCCGAATCGTTTGGTTATTGAACTACAACCGACCGAATCCGTCCGTCTTTACACACAAGTGAAAACCCCGGGTGCTGGCAACAAAGTCGAAGTGACACCGATTGGTGTGGACTTGGGCACAGCCGTAGAGGGTCGCCGTGCCGAGGCTTATGAGCGCCTGCTGCTGGATGTGATTAACGGCAAACTCGCTTTGTTCAACCGTCGTGACGAACTCGAAGCAGCTTGGGAATATGTGATGCCGATTTTGGAAAACTGGGCGAACAATACAACACCTCCACATGCTTACGAAGCCCATTCTTGGGGTCCTGAAGCTGCGCGCGCGCTGTTGGCCCGTGACGGCAACAAGTGGCACGAAGAGCAATAATATTTCTTTCAGACGGCCTTGTTTTCCAACAAAAGGCCGTCTGAAACCATGAAAGGACGAAACATGTTTGTTTGGCACGAACAAGAAAACGCTGCAACTGCCGCGCAAGCTCTCGCCGATGCTGTTGCCGCCGCATTGCAAGCCACGTTGAATGAGAAAGGCCATGCGGTTTTGGCCGTTTCCGGCGGTCGTTCGCCGATTGCGTTTTTCGAGGCTTTGTCGCAAAAAGATTTAAATTGGCAAAACGTCGGCATTACTTTGGTGGACGAGCGTATTGTTCCGACCACGTATGCCGACAGCAATACAGGCTTGGTACGCGAATATCTGCTCAAAAATAACGCGACCGTTGCCACATGGATTCCTGTTGTTGAAGACGGAAAGTCTGAAACTGAATTACAACCTGAAGTTGTCGTTGCTTATGCATTGAAACATTACAAGCAACCTGACGTGCTGGTGTTGGGCATGGGTTCAGACGGGCATACGGCGTCGTTGTTTCCTCAAGCGCCTCAATTACAGGCCGCAATCAATGAAGCCAATGACCCGACATTGATTCATACTACGCCGGTTACCGCGCCGCATGAGCGTGTGAGCATGACTTTGGGTGCGATTGCCAAGACGCCGAATGTATTTTTGGCCATTCAAGGCGCAGAGAAAAAAGCAGTATTTGATAAAGCTGCCACAAGGGCTGATACCGAATATCCGACCAGCCTGATTCTCAATCACCAAGGAATTAACTGCCATGTCTACTATGCACACTGAAGCTTATCCCCGCCTGGTCGCCGATATCGGCGGTACGAATGCCCGTTTTGCGCTTGAAACTGCACCGCAAGTGATTGAGAAGGCTGAAGTTTTACCTTGTAAAGATTACGATACCGTCGTTGATGCCGTCAAAACTTATTTGGAACGCGCAGGCAGCCCGAAAGTTTTGCACGCCGCCTTTGCGATTGCCAATCCGATTTTGGGCGACTGGGTGCAGATGACCAACCACCACTGGGCGTTTTCCATCGAGACCACCCGTCAGGCTTTGGGTTTTGAAACGTTGATTCTGTTGAACGATTTTACCGCCCAAGCTTTGGCAGTGACCAAAACTGAAAAGAATGACTTGGTACAAATCGGCGGTCAAAAGCCCATCGAATTTGCACCTAAAGCCGTTATCGGCCCGGGTACCGGTTTGGGTGTCAGCGGTTTGGTGCACAGCGCTGCCGGCTGGGTGGCATTGGCAGGCGAGGGCGGCCATACCAGCTTCCCGCCGTTTGACGATATGGAAGTGTTGATTTGGCAATACGCTAAAAACAAATACGGCCATGTTTCTGCCGAGCGTTTCTTGAGCGGCGCAGGTTTGAGCCTGATTTACGAAGCATTGGCCAAACGCGACAACATCAAACAATGCCGTCTGAAACCTTCGGAAATCACCGATAAGGCATTGAGCGGAACATCGCCGATTTGCCGTCAGACTTTGGATATTTTCTGCGCCATGCTGGGTACGGTTGCTTCCAATTTGGCTTTGTCATTGGGTGCGCGCGGCGGCGTGTATTTGTGCGGCGGCATTATCCCGCGCGTGTTGGATTACTTTAAAACGTCCCCGTTCCGCAGCCGCTTTGAAAATAAAGGCCGCTTTGAGGCTTATCTTGCCGCTATTCCCGTGTATGTCGTATTGAGCGAGTTTCCGGGCATCGTCGGCGCGGCGGTCGCATTAGACAATCATTTAAATAACGTTTAAACACACAAACGGCGGTGCAGGGCAGGGGGTGGAAAAAACCCTTGTCCTGAACGTCAAAAAATCAAAGGGTAGAGTATATGTTAAGCAAAATCAGCGAATCATTGTCCAATCTCTCCGGCGCAGAACGCAAAGTTGCCGAATCTGCGTTGGCCGAGCCGAAATGGTTCGTTCATGCCGCTGTGGCCGAAATCGCCGAGCGTGCATCCGTCAGTCAGCCGACTGTAATCCGTTTCTGCCGCAGCTTGGGTTACAAAGGCTTGCCTGAGTTCAAACTCGCTTTGTCTGCCAGTATCGGTCATGAAGGTATGCCTTACGTTCATGAAGAATTGAACGCCGATGACAACATGGGCAGCGTGGTCGAAAAAGTATTGGGCAATGCCGCAGCCTCCCTCTTGGGCGAGCGCCGCTTCCTGAAAGAATCCGAGCTGGAAAACGCGATTGCCATTTTGATGCACGCGCGACGCGTTGAGTTTTATGGTGTCGGCAACTCCGGCATCGTTGCCCAAGATGCGCAACACAAATTCTTCCGCTTCGGTATGTCCACCGTTGCCTATGTCGATACGCATACCCAGCTGATGGCGGCTTCCGTATTGACCGAACAGGATGTGTTGGTGGCGATTTCCAATACCGGCTCATCTATCGAATTATTGGACGCGGCCAGTATCGCCAAAGAAAACGGCGCAGCCGTTATCGCACTGACCCGCAATGATTCGCCGTTGGCACAAATGGCCGACTGCGTATTGAGCATTGCCACTCAGGAAAATGCCGAGCTTTATACGCCTATGGTGTCCCGTCTTCTGCAGCTGGCCGTTATCGACATTCTTGCCATCGGCTTGGCCTTGCGTTTGGGCGACACTGCCAGCATTCAACTGCAAAAAAGTAAAAAAAGCATACATAACAAACACATCGAATACGATAAAGATTGATTCTTCACTGATATCTTCAGACGGCCCCAACCCACATCAAGGCCGTCTGAAACCTCAAAAAACGGAAACCACCCCGTTCCCGTTTCAGACGACCTCACGGCCGTTTTCTCAACAAAACTGTCCACTATCCAGGAGAGCATCCGATGAAACACCTTCACGATTTACCAGCTTGGTCAAAATTATGGATACATTTTGACGAAACCAAAGAACAACACATGCGCGAAATGTTCGAGCAAGATCCCGAACGTGCCGAGCGCTACTGGCTGCAGGTTGGCGGCCTGACTTTGGATTATTCTAAAAACCGTATCAACGACGAAACCATGGCACTGTTGTTCGAGTTGGCTCGTGAAGCAGGCGTGCCGGAACGGATGCAGCAAATGTTCCACGGCGAAAAAATCAATACGACAGAAAACCGCGCCGTACTCCACGTTGCCCTACGCAACCGCACCAATGCCCCCATCGTCGTGGATGGCGAAGATGTGATGCCTAAGGTCAACCATGTCCTGCAACGCATGGGCGAGTTCGCGCATGAAGTCCGCAGCGGCAGCTGGTTGGGCTATACCAACCAAGTCATCACCGACGTCGTCAACATCGGTATCGGCGGCTCTGACCTCGGCCCTCTGATGATGTGTACCGCGCTCAAGCCTTTCGGCCATCCACGTTTGAACATGCACTTCGTCTCCAATGTGGACGGCTCCCAACTGCGCGACGTATTGTCCAAAGTCCACCCCGAGACCACCCTCTTCATCATTGCCTCCAAAACCTTTACCACCCAAGAAACCCTGACCAACGCCCTGACCGCGCGTAAATGGTTCTTGGATCATGCAGGCGATGAAAGCGCCGTGGCCAAACACTTCGTTGCCGTATCGACCAACCAAAAAGCCGTTGCCGAATTCGGTATCAATACCGCCAATATGTTTGAATTTTGGGACTGGGTCGGCGGACGTTACAGCCTGTGGTCGGCCATCGGCCTGCCGATTATGCTGTATCTCGGCGAAGAAAACTTCATCGAAATGCTCAATGGCGCGCATCTGATGGACCAACACTTCATCAACACGCCGCTGGAGCGCAACCTGCCGGTTATTCTTGCCCTTATCGGCATTTGGTATATCAACTATTACGGCGGCGGCAGCCACGTTATCGCGCCTTACGACCAACATCTCCACCGCCTGCCTAAATTTATCCAGCAGCTCGATATGGAGAGCAACGGCAAACAAGTTACCCTCGACGGTAAACCGGTCGGTTACGAAACTTCGCCGATTATTTGGGGCGAAACCGGTATCAACGGCCAGCACGCATTCTTCCAGCTGCTGCACCAAGGTACGCACATCACGCCGATTGATCTCATTGCCTCTCTTGAAAAACGCAGCAATTTGCAAGGTCACCACGAAATTCTGTTGGCAAACGTTTTTGCCCAAGCCGAAGCCTTTATGCGTGGCAAAACGCCTGACGAAGTACGCGCCGAGCTTCAAGCCCAAGGCATGGATGAAGCGCGTATCGAAGAGCTGGTTCCGCACAAAACCTTCTCCGGCAACCGTCCGACCAACCTTATCCTCATGGACAAAATCAACCCGCGCAATATGGGCAGCCTGATTGCCATGTATGAACACAAAACCTTCGTCCAAGGCATTATTTGGGGCATCAACAGCTTTGACCAATGGGGCGTAGAACTCGGTAAACAACTGGCCAAAACTATTCTTGCAGAATTGACCGGCGAGACCGAAGTGCAAAAACACGACAGCTCCACTACACGCCTGATTAATCTTTATTTGAATGCCAACAAATAAAGCATTTATTTAAAGCTAAGGCCGTCTGAAATTTTCAGACGGCCTTTTGTTTTATTCCGGATCATCCGTAAACGCATTTTCCCGAAATATCGGTACAAATGTGAAAAGATATAGTACGAATACAGTGGCGGTCAGAATCGCAGGAACGGTGATGAAAAATATCGGGTTCACGTTCATCAAGAAAGCGCGCGAGATGGCGGCCATAAAGAGTAGGGGGACGGCAAAGCGGCAGAGCTTGGGGTAGTCGAGTTTGGTAAAGCCGCTGTGCCACAGTCCGGCGGTCAGCCACACCATCATCACGCCGCCCATTATGCCGCCGAGGGTAATCAGGTGTAATGGGGCGGAGGAGGGCAGGTTTTGCAGTTTTGCCACGCCTGCCCACAGATAGCCTGCAGCGGCAAAGAGTTGGAGCAGGTAATAAGTGCGGACGTAGTGTTTGCGTAGGAGTTCGTGATGGTGAAGTTCACGCAGTTTGGCGAGCAAGATAAAGCCGACGGTGAGCGCGGTAAAACCGGCGGTTTGAGCAGGCAGCCAAAGTTCGGCGGCGGCGTGCAAGAGCAGGAAAGTAATGGCGATGTTTTTATAGACGACGTTGGGGATGAATACGGGGTCTTTCAGACGGCATTCTTTAAGGGCTTCCGCGCCCAAAAGAATGCTGACGCGGACGGATACAAACATGACCGCCGCTATGTTCAGATGTACTTGCGCGCGCAGTAAGTTCAAATCGCCGCTGACAGCATAGGCCGTCTGAAAAATGGTAAACGCGGCAAGCAGCACTAGTAGGGCAAAGTTGTCCGTGTTGCGGTCAAGCCAAATCAGCCAGGCGCAGAACAGCAGCAACACCAGCCAATAGGCAGCGACGAAAAACGAGGCAGTTTGCGGCGAAAAGGGCAGTATGGCAGATGCGGCGAGCAGTAATGCCGCCATCAAAGTAGCGACAGGTTTCAGACGACCTTTATAACCCGTCCATTCGAGCATGGCTGCAGTCAGGAAGCCGCCGTATGCCGCAGGCAGCATGAGTTCTAAGAAGATTTGGCGGTGCAAAATGACAGCACCGGGGCTGATGAAAAACACCAACGCGCCGAGTATGGCAAGCACCGCCGCACCGACGAAAAACGGCCGCATGGGGTGGGTGAAAAACTTATTCATGGTTTGGCTTGATTCTGCATGAAGATGCTTTCGGATATAGATTTATTGGGAGGACAGGGTTGTATCTTGTATTGAAGAAGCAAACCTTCGGCTTGCTTGCCCTCTCCCTAGCCCTCTCCCACGGGGAGAGGGAATTGGGCTGTCGAGCCTGAACATTTTCAGGTTTACCTGCCATCTAATTCCCAATCCTGCACTCTTTGATTTTCAGCAACTTGATTCCCTCTACCCGTGGGAGAGGGTTAGGGAGAGGGCAACGAACCGCAAGGTTTGTCAGATACTCAAATACCCGTATCATTCATATTATTGATATTATTGTTCGAATTGTATTATTTTCAATAATAATAAATAACCCTAAACCAATATAAATAACAGCCATTATCCAACGACTAAACTTCTCTATAATTTCACCAACACCTGAAATATTAGCCAATCTTTGTGCTGTATATACTAAAACAAAAATCAATATTAAAAATACAAGAAGAGTAACTAATAAGTCGACAAGATCTAAAGTCACAAAGTAAGGAACAAAAAGTCCAATATTATCTGCACCACAACTAGCAACTGTAACCAAAGCAACAATACCGACTAATTTTGACAACCCTTTTTCATCCAATTCTTTTTTAGCTCTTTTTTCGCCCTCACAATCGTCGTAAATAGCAACTTTAATACCTAAGTAAATCGGTATTAAACCTAATAAACCCAACACCCATTTTTCCGGAACATAATTCAAAACAAAAGCTAGAAATAAACTAACTAATATTAAAATTACAGAACCTAAATATTGTCCGATATAAATATCTCGATATTCTTTTCTAGTATTTGCTCTAGCAAAAAATATTAATAGTATTACCAACAAATCTACTGCTGTAGCAATATATAAAACAGCAGCAGTAATCACAGTCGAAAACATAAAGCACCTCATAATGAATCCCCTGCCTCCTTGGCACCACGGCTTTTTCAAAAACCGAATCGCGTTCGGATAACAGATTCGTATCTTTCGCTAAAGAGGCAAGCCTGCGGCTTGCTTACCCTCTCCCTAACCCTCTCCCCGTGGGAGAGGGTTAGGGAGAGGGCAACGAACCGCAAAGTTCATCAGACACTCAGATTCCCTCATCACTCATAATAATGAATCCCCTGAAACTCCCTTGCCACCACGGCTTCTTCAAAAGCCGAATCGCGTTCGGATAGCGGCGTGGGCAGGGTTATCACGTTTTGCACGTTCATGCCCTTAGCGGAAAGCAGCATGATTTCATGGCTCAGGCGCGCGGCTTCGAATCGGTCGTGCGTTACCAGCATACACGCCATGCCCTGCCGCTCGATTTTTTCCACCAGCATGGCAACCAAAATATCGCGTAAATCGCGGTCCAAACCGACAAACGGCTCGTCCAGCAAAGCAAGGTCGCAACCACACAGCAGCAGGCGCAAAAATGCTACCCGTTTCGCCATGCCGCCGGACAATTCGGTCGGATATTTGTTCAAATCGCCCGCAGTCAGCCCGACTTTCGCCGCCAGCGCGATGATTTCGCCTTCATCGGGTTTGTCCATAAAAATAGCGATATTCTGCATCGCGGTCAAGTTTCCCGGCAGGCGGTTTTCCTGAAACAGAAAACCCGTTTTGCGGAAAGTATTGCGTATCGTGCCCGATTTTGGCGTTTCCAAGCCCGCAATCAGCCGCAAAACCGTCGTCTTGCCGCAGCCGCTCGGCCCGAACAAGGCTTTCACTTCACCATGTTGCAAGTTCAAACTGAAATCGCGCACGATGGGGTCGCGGAGAATTTCAAAACGCACGTTTTCAAGACAGAGCATCATCTTCTCCACGGCATAAACAAAATTTCCAAAGGCTTGGTAATTAGGTATTCAAACAGCGATACAAACACGATAACCAACACCACATAAGCCATCACCGTCGAAGTCTCCAGCATCGCCCTCGCGTCCGCAATCCGCGCGCCCACGCCTTCGCTCGCGCCCAAGAGTTCCGCCATAATCACCACCTTCACCCCCATCGCCACCGCCACGCCGATGCTGGAAATCACATAGCCCGTCAGGTGCGGGATATACAGATAGCGGATTTTTTTCAGACGGCCTAATTTATAAGCGTCAAACAATTCCTCATGCTGCTTGTTCACGCTCGCCATCCCGACCGCCGCACTCGCAAACGTCAGCGGCGCAACCAACACAATGATGGTAAACAACACACTCGGATTGCCGAAACCAAACCAAAACAGAGCCATTACCACCCAAATAATCGGCGGCATTGCCAACAAAATCGTAATCACAGGCTTGAGCAACGCCATCGCCGTCTTAAAACTGCCCGCCACCAGTCCCGCCGCCAATCCCGCCACCAGCGCAACCGAAATGCCCACCACCGACCGCCACAGCGAAATCCCGATTTCGTTTTCCTGAAAATGTTTCAATAAATCCAATGACTTTTGAAACACCTCCACTGGCGCAGGCAGCATAAATTCGCCGAACACGGCACTGCCCCACGCCCACAACGCCACCACCACCATCGCCACGCTCAGACCGGCAAAGCCGCTCCAAAGGTAGTCGATAATGTAAAACACCGCAGGCTGCGGTTTGCGGATTTTGTCGGTTTTAATCATGGTTTGGGTGTTGGTTTGTATTTTGAAATCAGCAGGTTGGGTATGTGGATGCTTTAATCCAATTTTCAGATTATTAGTGTTATTTTCAGGTAGTCAACAGTAACTACGGTGTACTGCAAATTGTATTGAGTTTTGCAATGGCGTTATAGTTATGGAAACGTGCATAAACACTGCATTTGTTGCTGTCTTTCAAATTAAATAAAGAGTCATACCAATAAGCAATTAATGCACGTCTGACCCCATCTTTTTTTAAAAAATCTAGCGCGATATCAAAGGTACCATTTAAAAAAATGGAAATCGCTCTCGGTAAAACTGTTTTGTAATAACTCTTTTCAATATATCCATGTTGTTCAATCCAAGAAATTGTTTCTGGAAAATCTAAAATTAATTTATCTAACAATATCATATGGGTGCTTTGTGTATTCTTTCTATTTAAGGTACTAAAAGCTACCTCATGAGACCCGATATTCAACGTAAAATATCTGCCGCCATTTGTTGACGGGAAAAGTGAAAATGTCCATACCCCTTGGTATTCCAACCAGTGTACCAATCCAGACAATATGAATAAATTCTTTAGATAAGAACATAAATATTCATCTTGAAACATCCTATCTACTTTGGGTTTGTGAATAATCAGGTTTTCATCCAAATCATTCAAAGCATCAGATGCTTCTTTAACGCTTAAATAAAAAAGCTCCTTTTGGTTAGCCTGATTTGTATTTAGACAGCTTCTAAATCGATAATGTAAATAATGTTCTACTTTCCGCCAATTATTTACTTGTCTAAAATCTGCCAGTTCCCATTTTCCTAATTTTTTATAAGGTTCAGTTTGGTTGATTTCTTTAATACGCTTAATCGGTGGATAATTACTACCTCCAATTTTTACACTATCACAATTTTTAGAAGTCAAAATATAGACATATCCTATAGATTCAGTATCAAACATAATTTAAAGTACGCTTCTTCAAAATATATTTCTTTTATATTCATAATAGCAAATTGGGTTATGACCAAACATCTTAATTATATCCGTTTGATGTTGTTAGTTTTGAAGCACCAAACTTTGGTGGGCGGGGATGCCCACCCTGAGGTTTTTAAGCCAAGAAGAACCCGTTATCCGGCAGCTTGCCGCCCAAGAGTTTCGGGTTGAACTGCATCAGGATTTCGTAAAACTTCAAAATCTCGTTCTTCACTTCGCTGCCTTTGGTTACCGTCAGCCGCGCGCCGTCCAAGCCTATGACTAGGGCGGGTTCGGGGGCGGGGAGGTAGTTTTTGCCGATTTTCGCCGCGCTTTGGCGGTTGGCGAGTATCCAGTTGAGCGCGTTTTTCAAATCCTGATGGAAGATGTCGAACTGCGCTTTATGTGCGTGGAAATATTCCTCGTTGGCGATGATGCCTGCCATCGGAATCAGCGGTTTGGTGTCAAACGCCTGTCCCCATGCTTTCACCAAGTCAAATCCACGCACGACGTTTACGCCCATGGTTTTGCCTTTAAGTAGGCTGGCGGTTGCCATCGGTTCGGGCAGGATGGCGGCGTGGTAGTCCTTGCTTAAAAACAGTCCGACTGCTTCGGGCGGCGTGGCGGTGTAAGTGATGCCGACTTTGTGTGCGTCGATTTTCAGTTTTTTCAGTAAGGCTTGCAGCACGATGTCGGGCATATCGTTTTTAAACGGCACGAGGATTTTTTTGCCGACCAAATCCTGCGGCGAGGCAATCGCGCTGCCTTTGCACATCAGCTGCGTGATGCCGTTGGTCAAAATATTGACCATGCCGACTTTCTGCCCTTGGTTACGTAGGTTTACGCCGACATTGCTCGGGCTCATCATGACTTTAAATTGTCCGCTTGCTACACCTGCGCGCAGCTGGTCGGGCGATCGCCAGATTTTCAGCGATACATCTGCCTGTTTCGCCAGTTTGCCTTGCAACGCTGCTACGGCAATGGTAACGCTGGGCATTGCCGGCGCGCCGTACACGGTAAATTGTTCTTTACCTGCTGCCAACAATGAAGGCGAAACGCCTGCGGCTGCCAGCGCAGCGGTCATTTTTAAGAAATCACGTCTTTTCATATCCATTTTTTATCTCCTAATTCTTAATAAGCCAGTGTAGGCATTCTTTCAGACGGCCTGATTTTAAAACGCCGCATGCAAACTCAACCAATATGTCCTGCCCGGTGCATACACTACGCTGGGCGACAGGGCGAGGACGTGGTCGCCGCTGATGTGTTCGGCGTATTTTTTGTTGAACACGTTGTTCACGCCCAAGCGTAAGCCGTATTTGTCTTTGATGTTTACGCCTGCGTACACGTCGGCAACGGTAAAGACTTTGGCGGCTTCGCGTTTGTCTATGCCCAGACCGCTTGCCGCGTCAAAATCGCCGCGCGTTTGTTTGGCGACAAAGCGTGTTGCGGCGCCGATGTTGTAGCTGCCGTGGGCAAAGTAGTTTTTGTAGTCGGCTTGGACGGCGGCTTCAAACGGACGGATTTGATAGAGCGGCCTGCCGTCGGTTTCATTGTGTCCGTAGTTGTAGGTGGCTTTAATGCCTGCCGCCCAATGCGGATTGAAGTTGTAACGCGCGTAGGCCTGCGCGGTAAACAATCGCGCGTCCACGTTGCGTGTGATAATGCCACCGCCTTTGGAAGCCGTGCCGCTTTGTCCGTGAGCGCGGTCAAAAATAATCAGGTCTTTGACTTTGTCTGCCACAAGTGTGCCGCCCATGTTCCAGCCTGCACCTGCCAACGAGTTCATGTAGCCGTTGTAGTAGTCGTTGCGGCTGTCGGCGGTGAGCTTGATGCGGTTGTGTTTTTCGGTTTTCAGCAGGGGGTTGCCTGCGATGGCGGCGGCTGGGTTTTGGTTCATCAGCGCGCCGTTCATGCGGTTTTGCACGATGGCGGCAAGCGAGTTGAAGCGTTCGGTGTTGTCGCCGATTCGTTCTAAGTGAGCAAGGGAGACGCTGTATTTTTGCGTTTCAGACGGCGTGAAATCGTATTTGAGTTCGCCTGAGAAGGCATGACGGCGAACTTTGCCGTTGAAGTCGTAGCCGTAATGGGTTTTCCAGATTTGTTGTGATGAGGCGAAGGCAAGGTTGCGGTTCATCGGATGGGCGGGTTGCGCCGTATTTTTGCGTACATCCGCTTCGTTGATTTCGTAGCTTAAGCCCAAGCCTAGTTTGTGTTGGTCGTCAAACTTGTAAGATAGGGTATCGGCAATGCGCCAGCGGTCGAGGTGTACATCGGCGAAACGGTAGCCGTTGAGGAAATCGCGCATGGCGGTGTGGGCGTTGCGCTCGCCGTTTTGGCTGTCGTTGCGGTAGCTGACGGCGGCAGTGTTGTGGAATTTGCCGAAGTCTGCATCATGTTTGAGCGAGAAGTCGTACACTTTTCGGTCAAGCTCTACGAACACTTGCTGCGGCGTGTTGTTTGGGCGCAGGGAGTAATTGTCGGCATGGCGTTTGAGTTTGATGACGCCTGCTTCAGCACTGACCGTATTGCTCAAATCAGCATTGCCCCAACGCGCGTTGAGTTTGGCGATGTGGCGTTCGGTGTCCAATGCGTCGTTGACGAACTGCGGTTGGCGGTCGTTGTCGATGTCGTCGTGTAGGTAGGTGAGGCGGTATTCCTGATTTTCAGACGGCACGAAACCGAGTACCAAAGCTTGATTGAAACGGCTGTATTTCCAATCGGTCTGATTGCCGTCGCCGTCTTTATAGTCGTTGGCCTTGGTGTGATTGAGGTTGGCCACGCCGTACACCTTTGCCCCACGCGCTTGCGCGGTAACGGAGTTGTAAAAGCTTTTGCCGTAAAAGCCGCTGTTCGCTTTCAGCGGACGGAAGGCTTGGTCTATGTTTTCGGTAACAAAGTAATGATCGCTGCGGTCGGTGCGGTCGAATTGGTTTTCGGGGAAATAGCCTTGTGCGGCGGTCGGTGCAATCGGTTTGGGAGGGGAGAAGGTTTTGACAGGCTGGATTTCATCAGGGTCTGCCAAGGTTTCGGCAAAACCGTTTGCAGCGGCAAAACTGCTCATTAACAGGTAAACCAAATGTTTTCGTTTCATCTCTATCTCCTGATAATCATTTTTATTTATTATGCTCTTAGAGAGAAGCAAAGTAAAGAAACGATAAAGTGTCTGAAGCCGACAAAACTTTATTGTCGGTAAGGAAAGCTTTAGCCTTGAACACAAGCCGATACGGACTGAAAACTTTTAGAAGAGGGGAGTGTTGGCGAGGTTTGTATTTGGGTTTTATTTTGCGTTTGTGTTTTCCGTTTATAAGGCAGATAGGCCGTCTGAAAAAATATCTCTCTTTTCAGACGGCCTATTGCTGGTTATAATAATTTTACGAATCATTATTATTTCTATTTAAATGTAGGAGAAACGCATGAGTACCCGTACCGAACACGACACCATGGGCAATGTCGAAGTCCCGTCCGAAGCCTATTGGGGCGCGCAGACCCAGCGCAGCCGCAACAATTTCAAAATCGGCGGCGAAACCCTGCCGCAGCCGTTGATTTATGCTTTGGCGCTGGTGAAAAAAGCCGCAGCCGCCACCAATGTTTCCCTCGGCAGGATTAAGCCTGAACAGGCGGATTTGATTACTCAGGCGGCGGACGACGTGTTGAACGGCAAGCTCGACGGGCAGTTCCCATTGGTAGTGTGGCAGACCGGTTCCGGTACGCAGTCCAATATGAACATGAACGAAGTGCTGGCGAACCGC
Source organism: Neisseria sp. P0007.S010 (assembly GCF_051962875.1). Taxonomy (NCBI): domain Bacteria; kingdom Pseudomonadati; phylum Pseudomonadota; class Betaproteobacteria; order Neisseriales; family Neisseriaceae; genus Neisseria; species Neisseria sp. P0007.S010. The sequence goes on from NZ_JBQCUX010000004.1 coordinate 91,873, forward strand.
GCCAACGAAATCGCTGGTACGGGTTTGGCAGCGTACCAGCCCGTCCATCCCAATGACCATGTGAACCACGCGCAATCGACCAACGACGCGTTCCCGACCGCCATCCACGTTGCCGCCGCGATTGAAATCAACCGCCACCTTATTCCGGCGGTAAAAGCCCTGCGCGATACATTGGACAAAAAAGCCAAAGAATTCGCCCCTATCGTCAAAATCGGCCGCACCCATTTGCAGGACGCGACGCCGCTGACTTTGGGACAAGAATTTTCCGGCTACGTTTCCCAGCTCGATCACGGTTTAGGCCGTCTGAATGATGCGCTTAAAGACTTGTATGAACTCGCTTTGGGCGGCACGGCGGTCGGCACGGGCTTAAACAGCCATCCCGAATACGCCGAAAAAGCCGCCGCCAAACTCGCCGAACTGTCCGGCCTGCCATTTGTCAGCGCGCCGAACAAATTTGAAGCCTTGGGCGGACGCGATGCCGCCGTTGCCGCTTCGGGCGCATTGAAAACGCTGGCGGCAAGCCTGAACAAAATCGCCAACGACATCCGTTGGCTGGCAAGCGGCCCGCGCTGCGGTTTGGGCGAAATCAAAATCCCCGAAAACGAGCCGGGTTCGTCCATCATGCCGGGCAAAGTCAACCCGACCCAATGCGAAGCGATGACCATGGTGTGCTGCCAAGTGTTCGGCAACGACGTTACCATCGGCATGGCGGGCGCGTCAGGTAATTTCGAGCTGAATGTCTATATGCCCGTTATCGCCTACAACCTATTGCAATCCATCCGCCTGCTGGGCGATGCGTGCAACAGCTTTAATGAAAACTGCGCCGTCGGCATCGAACCCGTGCCGGAAAAAATTGACTATTTCCTGCACCATTCCCTGATGCTGGTTACTGCGTTAAACCGTAAAATCGGCTACGAAAACGCCGCCAAAGTTGCCAAAACCGCCTACAAAAACGACAAATCGCTGCGCGAAACCGCCATCGAATTGGGCTTGTTGACAGGCGAAGAGTTTGACGAATTGGTTGTTCCTGCCGATATGGTTCATCCGCGTTAAGCTTTAATAATGAAACATGCCGTCTGAAAATGTTTTCAGACGGCATGTTTTTATGCTGTGCTTGTTTTTTCCTCGAATAGGGTAAAAATCATTGGCGTCAGATTGACGACCATTAGAAACATTATTGAGCTCAAAAATGTACGCCAGGCGTAATGCCACGCCTCCTTTCTGTCTGCTTGGGGGAGGAGCGATGCAGTATAGCGGTTGTGTAGGGTTTTTGCGGTGTCATTGTTTTCCAAATAGTCCAACGAAAGTACCAATAATTTGCCCGTGTCTTTGTGTTGCAAGAATTTGGCATGTTCAACCCAGATTCCTGGCTTGGCGTGTTCGCATAAAGATTCAATGCCGACGCAAGAGGCTAAGCTGTTTTGGTTGTTTTGCAAAATCGACAGCTCGTTTTTTTCGGCCTGCATGGCTGCGGGGGAGGTTTGATGAAGGTATACGCTCATGCCGTTGCTCTCTATTGCTTGAAAATCATGGAGCTGGCTGAATCCGCCATTTTCCCAGGCAACGAATACGGCATAGCATCCGCAGCATAAGCAGATCATGATCAATTTTAAGACAATGTTTTTCATCCTTGCTCCTTTAGTATGAAGATGGCGGCAAAGTCAGGAGGCGTGTTTTCTCGTTTGAAGGTAAGTTTAGGTTTATCTGTTTTTATTGTGCGGTTGAGTGTAACACAGGTAATCAAAAGGCCGTCTGAAAATTTTCAGACGGCCTTTTATTATGTGTTTAGATGGGTTTAAGCCAATAATTCACGCCAGCGTTTCACTTGGAAACGGACTTGTTCAGGCGCAGTGCCGCCCAAGTGGTTACGCGCGTTTAAGCTGCCTTCGGGTGTCAGCACGCTGTACACGTCGTCGGTAATCAAACCGCTGAAACCTTGCAAGACTTCAAGCGGCAATTCGCTCAAATCAACGCCAGCTTCATCGGCATGGCGCACGGCTTGGGCAACAACTTCGTGGCTGTCGCGGAAAGGCATGCCTTTTTTCACCAAGTAATCCGCCAAGTCGGTAGCCGTTGCAAAACCCTGCATTACGGCGGCGCGCATATTGTCGGGTTTGACGGTCACGCCGCGCATCATGTCGGCGTAAATGCGCAGGGTGTCGATAAGCGTGTCGGCAGTGTCAAACAAAGGCTCTTTGTCTTCCTGATTGTCTTTGTTATATGCCAAAGGTTGCGATTTCATCAGGGTAACCAGGCCGATCAGGTGGCCAATCACGCGACCGGATTTACCGCGCACGAGTTCGGGTACGTCGGGATTTTTCTTTTGCGGCATGATGGACGAGCCGGTGCAGAAACGGTCGGCAATGTCGATAAAGCCGAAACGCGGGCTCATCCACAAAATCAATTCTTCGGAAAGGCGGCTCAGGTGAACCATAATCAGAGACGCGGCAGCCGTGAACTCAATGGCAAAATCGCGGTCAGATACGGCATCGAGCGAGTTTTGGCAGATTTGTTCAAAGCCCAACAGCTCGGCAGTAATTTCGCGTTGAATCGGGTAGGTGGTACCGGCCAGTGCTGCTGCGCCGAGCGGCATACGATTGACGCGTTTGCGGCAGTCGGCCATGCGCTCGAAATCGCGGCCGAGCATTTCAACGTAGGCGAGCATGTGATGCCCGAAGCTGACCGGCTGGGCAACTTGCAGGTGGGTAAAGCCGGGCATGACGGTTTCGGCATTTTGTTCCGCCAAATCAATCAAGGCCGTCTGAAGGTTTTGAATCAGGCTTTGAATAACGGTAATTTGATCGCGCAGCCACAGGCGGATGTCGGTAGCGACTTGGTCGTTGCGGCTGCGGCCGGTGTGCAGGCGTTTGCCGGCATCGCCGATTTTGTCGGTGAGGCGGCGTTCGATGTTCATGTGGACATCTTCCAAATCCAGCGACCAGGAAATCGTTCCTTCTTTGATTTCTGCTATAATCTCGGCCATGCCCTGACGGATGGCGGAGAGGTCGTCTTCGCTCAAAACGCCCGACTGTGTCAGCATTTGCGCGTGTGCCAGCGAGCCTTGGATGTCCCATTCTGCCAGTCGTTTGTCAAAATCAATCGAGCCGGTATATTTTTTGACCAGCTCGGAAACAGGTTCGTTAAAACGGCCTGACCAGGTTTTGTCCTTGCTCATATCAGCATCCTTAAAATATAAATAAAAAACAGGGTCTACGTCTTCAATATAGCAGACCCGTCTATACATTATGAAAGAAAACGGTTGAAATCATGTCTATTATACGTCAAATAAACCAGAATTTCGCAGTGCCGGATTTGCGCAATTCCGCAACTTTGGTGCGCCTGCTCATTGTTTTGTTAATCAGTTTGTTTATCTTTCCGTTGATGACGGTATCGGGTGTGCCTTATCCGGAACAGATTTTCCAACATTTTTCATGGGCTTGCCCCGTCATCCTTTTAATTTTACTCAAGGTCTATTTCTTACAGGCATTTGCGCCGTCCCTGCTTCGCTCGCAGTACAGCGTCGTGGTTTCCTACGTCTCCAACCTGCTGATTTTCTTGTTTGTCGATTTAGTGATTTTGAAGACAGAGCTTTGGCCGTTGATCCAACATTTCTTCTTGCTGACCTTTTTTTGTTTCAGTTTCATGTACATCGAAGCGGCCCGCCGCAACAGCCTCGCGCCTTCCATTTCCGAAGCCAGACTGAGCGCGTTAACGGCGCGTATCCGTCCACATTTCTTGTTTAACAGCCTGAATGCCGCCATCAGCTTAATCCGTCTGCGTCCGTATGATGCGGAAACTTTGCTGGAAAATCTGGCCAACCTGTTCCGCGCACAACTGCGCGATGGTAGTCAAAACAGCACCTTGGGGCAGGAGATTGAATGGGCGCAGGAATATATTGCCATCGAGCAAATCCGCATGGGACATATGCGCGTACAGGTCATGTGGCAACACCATGCGCCCGACGATGCGGAAACGCCGCATCTGCTGCTGCAACCGCTTTTGGAAAATGCCGTATTCCATGGCGTCGAATCTATCCACCGTCCAGGAATAATTACGGTATTAACAAAATTGGAAAAATCATCTATTTTCATCAGTATCGAAAATCCGTGCGGAACGGAACCTAACGAAAATACCAAGCCGCATAAAGGCAATTCTATGGCCTTGCGCAATCTGAAAGAGCGCCTGACTTTGATGTATGACACCGACGCGAAAATCAGAAGCATCCAATCAGACGGCCTGTTCCGTGTTGAAATCATCTTGCCGTACCGTAAAAAATCAGCCGAAGTTTCCCGTTTGTTTGGCTAAAACGCGTAGAAGAGAGCGGCTTGAGATAAATTGGACTATTAATACATTAAATAAAATAGTTTAAATTTATTACATTCAGTAACATAACTGTTCCCATTTTTTGAAAACTGGTCTATGATGCTTAAAAGGATTGTTCACAATCCTTAATTGCAAATCATTTGCAACTGCCCAGAAGAAAAAACAGAAAAAAGGAACAAAGAGATGTTAGAAGCCTATCGTAAAGCCGCCGCCGAGCGCGCCGCCCTTGGTATTCCCGCCCTTCCTCTGACTGCTCAGCAGACTGCTGATTTGGTTGAGCTGCTGAAAAATCCACCTGCCGGTGAAGGTGAATTCTTGGTTGAGCTGTTGGCTTACCGCGTACCACCCGGTGTGGACGATGCCGCCAAAGTTAAAGCCTCATTTTTGGCAGCTGTTGCCGAAGGCAGCGCATCCAGTCCGCTGATTTCCCCTGAGTATGCTACCGAGCTGTTGGGTACCATGCTTGGCGGTTACAACATTCATGCACTCATCGAACTCTTGGACAATGACAAACTTGCACCTATCGCTGCAAATGGTCTGAAACATACTCTGTTGATGTTTGACTCTTTCCACGATGTTCAAGAAAAAGCCGAAAAAGGCAATAAATACGCGCAAGAAGTATTGCAATCTTGGGCAGATGCCGAATGGTTCACTTCTCGTGCCAAAGTTCCAGAAAAAATCACTGTTACCGTATTCAAAGTCGACGGTGAAACCAATACAGACGACCTCTCTCCTGCACCTGACGCATGGAGCCGTCCTGATATCCCTCTGCACGCGCTGGCGATGTTGAAAAACCCGCGCGACGGCATCAATCCTGACAAACCGGGCGAAGTCGGTCCGATTAAATTATTGGAAGAACTCAAAGCCAAAGGCCATCCGGTTGCTTACGTTGGCGACGTGGTCGGTACCGGTTCTTCACGTAAATCTGCTACCAACTCTGTGATTTGGCATACAGGCGAAGATATTCCGTTCGTACCGAACAAACGTTTCGGCGGCGTATGCCTGGGTGGCAAAATTGCTCCTATCTTCTTCAATACTCAAGAAGACTCCGGCGCACTGCCGATTGAAGTCGATGTTTCCGCGCTGAAAATGGGCGATGTCGTCGATATCCTGCCTTATGAAGGCAAGATCGTGAAAAATGGCGAAACCGTTGCCGAATTCAGCCTGAAATCACAAGTATTGCTGGATGAAGTACAAGCCGGTGGTCGTATCAACCTAATTATCGGTCGCGGTCTGACTGCCAAAGCGCGCGAAGCACTGAAATTGCCTGCTTCTACCGAGTTCCGTCTGCCTCAAGCACCAGCTGAAAGCAAAGCCGGTTTCACCTTGGCGCAAAAAATGGTTGGTCGTGCCTGCGGTTTGCCGGAAGGTAAAGGCGTGCGTCCGGGTACTTACTGCGAACCACGCATGACTACTGTCGGCTCGCAAGATACTACCGGCCCTATGACTCGCGACGAATTGAAAGACCTGGCTTGCTTGGGCTTCTCAGCAGATATGGTGATGCAGTCTTTCTGTCACACCGCCGCTTATCCAAAACCTGTCGATGTGAGAACCCATAAAGAATTGCCCGCCTTCATTTCTACCCGTGGCGGCGTATCCCTGCGTCCGGGCGACGGCGTGATTCACTCATGGCTCAACCGTCTGTTGTTGCCTGATACAGTCGGTACCGGCGGCGACAGCCACACCCGTTTCCCTATCGGTATTTCTTTCCCTGCCGGCTCCGGCTTGGTTGCTTTCGCAGCAGCTACTGGTGTAATGCCGCTCGATATGCCTGAGTCTGTATTGGTACGCTTCAGCGGCAAACTGCAACCGGGCGTTACCCTGCGCGATTTGGTGAACGCCATTCCGCTGTACGCGATTAAACAAGGCCTGCTTACTGTTGCCAAAGCCGGTAAGAAAAACATCTTCTCCGGCCGCATCCTCGAAATCGAAGGCCTGCCTGATTTGAAAGTAGAACAAGCCTTTGAATTGACTGACGCGTCTGCTGAACGCTCCGCTGCAGGCTGTACTGTGAAGCTCAACAAAGAGCCGATTATCGAGTACATGAAATCCAACATTGTGTTGATGAAAAACATGATTGCCAACGGCTATCAAGATTCGCGCACTTTGGAACGCCGTATCAAAGCCATGGAAGCATGGTTGGCAAATCCTGAATTGCTCGAAGCGGATAAAGATGCCGAATACGCTGCCGTGATTGAAATCAACATGGACGACATCAAAGAGCCGATTATTGCCTGCCCGAACGACCCAGACGACGTGTGCTTCATGTCTGAACGCTCCGGCACCAAAATCGACGAAGTGTTCATCGGTTCTTGTATGACCAACATCGGCCACTTCCGCGCCGCTTCCAAACTTTTGGAAGGTAAAACCGACATCCCGGTACGTCTATGGATGGCTCCTCCAACCAAAATGGATGCGAAAGAGTTGTCTGACGAAGGTCACTACGGCGTACTCGGCCGTGCAGGCGCGCGTATGGAAATGCCGGGTTGCTCATTGTGTATGGGTAACCAAGCACAAGTACACGAAGGCGCGACTGTAATGTCCACTTCTACCCGTAACTTCCCGAACCGCTTGGGTAAAAACACCTTTGTTTACCTCGGCTCAGCTGAGTTGGCGGCGATCTGCTCCAAACTGGGTAAAATCCCGACTGTTGAAGAATACCAAGCCAATATCGGTATCATCAACGAGCAGGGCGACCAAATCTACCGCTACATGAACTTCAACGAAATCGACAGCTACAACGAAGTAGCCGAAACCGTGAATGTTTAATATAGCAAGATAAACCGATTTTCAGACGGCCTTAAATAATAAAGGCCGTCTGAAACGGAAAAAAGGACGTGTTCATCACGTCCTTTTTATTTTTAGTTTAATAAAAGGCCGTCTGAAAGATGATTTTCAGACGGCCTTTACTTAGGATAAATAATCAGAAAACCGATTAATCAGCGTTGTTTACTTTACGCCAAAACCAGGTTGAAGCAGGGCGCAAGGCTGACGCTCGTGACGGCTGCGGCGTGTTCTGCCGGCAATTTTGCCGCAGACAATACCCGGATCGTTTTTCTCTTCTGCTTTTTTCGAGCTTTTGTCTGACTTGCTCGCGTATTCGTTGCGTTTGTTTCTATCATCGCGGCGAGAGCGGCTGTCGTTGTATTGAACCGGTTGCGCTTTGGCTTCATCTTGATTGTCGTTGCCCCACCAATGCGGCTCAAAGCCTTCGATGCGTTCCACATTCAAATCGCTGCCGATCAGCTCTTTAATGGATTCAAACATTTTCTGTTCGGTTTTATCCATCAAGGAAATGGCAACGCCGTCAGCACCGGCCCGGCCGGTACGTCCGATGCGGTGGACGTAGTCTTCAGGTTGGGTTGGCAACTCGTAGTTGATGACGAAAGGCAACTCAGCAATATCCAGGCCGCGCGCAGCAACATCGGTGGCAACCAAAACGCGTAATGTGCCTTCTTTAAAGGCATTGAGGGTTTCCAGTCGGCTTTGTTGGGATTTGTCGCCGTGGATGGATTGGGCGGCAATGTTGCGGCGGACGAGGTCGCGGGTAACTTGATCGACGCTTTGTTTGGTTTTGCAGAATACAATGACTTGATTCATATGCAAATCAACAATCAGACGTTCGAGCAGGTTGCGCTTTTTGAGTGCATCAACGGCAATGATGTGTTGCTCGACATTGGCGTTGGTGGTGTTTTGCGCAGCCACTTCAACCATTTCGGGCGTGTGCATAAAATCTTGCGCAAGCTTGCGGATAGGCGGTGAGAAAGTGGCGGAGAAAAGCAGGGTTTGTCGCTGTTTGGGCAACATCTGCATGATTTTACGGATATCGTCGATGAAACCCATATCAAGCATACGGTCGGCTTCGTCGAGTACGACGATTTCAACTTTGTTTAAATTGATGTTTTTTTGTTTAACGTGGTCGAGCAGTCGGCCAACCGTAGCGACGACGATTTCGCAACCGGCGCGCAAGTCGGCAGTTTGTTTGTCCATATTGACGCCGCCGAAGAGGACGGTATGGCGCAAAGGAAGATTTTTAATGTATGCCTGCACGTTTTGGTCAATTTGATCGGCCAATTCGCGGGTCGGGGTCAATACCAACATGCGGACAGGGTGCATGGCAGGGGAGGTGCTGGATGTGGCGTAGCGTTTCAGGCGTTCGAGACTGGGCAGCATAAAGGCGGCGGTTTTACCTGTGCCGGTTTGTGCTGCGGCCAAAAGGTCGTGTCCTGCCAATGCTTTAGGAATCGCTGCGGCTTGGATAGGCGTCGGGTTTTCATAACCCTGATCGGTCAGGGCAGAGACTAATTCGCTGCCTAAACCGAGTGAAGAGAAAGGATTCATGATGGTGGCTTTCTGTTCAGACGGCCTTTTGAATAATGAGGCCGTCTGAAAAATCTGATTCTGAAATGGATAAACCGCAGTATGATGTTGATTCTGCGGTTTGAAAAAAGGGGTACGGAACTATCCGGTAAGTAGTCCATTATGCCATAAAAAGAGGGACTCCCCAAATGATGGTTGCGATTAGCAACAGCCACGTTTTGATATTTTTACAGTGAAAAAACAGAAAAAATGACTAGTCTGCAAGATTTTGAGTTTATTGGGGATTAAGCATTTGTCTTAACTTCAATAGAATTAATTTATCAAAAACTTACAGGTTGAAATGAAACTAAATTGCACTCATGTACTCAATATTGAGGTGCAGAGCTTGTTTTGTAGCCTGTATCTCCCGTTTAACGGTAAACCATAAAATCAAAATTTAGGAATATACAATTATGAAAACTTTATTAATCGCTCTTGCAACCGGTAGCCTGATGTTGGCAGCTTGTTCTTCTTCCAAACCTGAAGAAGCGGCAGTGCCACGCATCACTGTTGAAGAAGCAATGACTCAATGCCAACAAGCATCTGGTGAAAATGCTGACCGCGCTGTATTTGATGCTTGCATGAAAGGCAAAGGCTATCAACGTACAGCTGAATCAGTTGCTTCCGATCCTGCTGCGAGCCTGTAGCTGATTCTGAAACTGCTGTTCCTGCTAAAAAAGCTGTTAAAAAAGCAAAAAAATAAGTTTCATAAAATTCAAGGAAGTCACCATCATCAATACTCCGGATGAAGGCAGACTTAGAGCAACTTGAAAACAAAGGCCGTCTGAATATGTTTCAGACGGCCTTTGTTTTTTCATGTATAAGGCCATTATTCAAAGATATGCTTTTGGTTTTATTAAAAAATAAAAAAGACGTGTAACGGTTACACGTCTTTTTTAGAGAATGATCCTTATTGCTTATATTCGCTGCCGTCTTCACGGAAAAGTTTTGGCTGATCGCCTTTTTCCACGACCTCTTTATTGATGACGACTTTTGCTACGCCTTTCAAATCTGGCAGGGCGTACATGGTGTCCAAGAGGCAACGTTCGACGATAGAACGCAGACCGCGCGCACCGGTTTTACGTTCCATCGCCAGTTTGGCGATGCTGCGCAAAGCATCTTCTTCAAACTCAAGGCCGACATCTTCCATTGCAAACAAGGTTTGATATTGTTTGACCAAGGCGTTTTTCGGTTCGGTCAAAATGTTGACCAAAGCATCTTCGTCCAATTCTGCCAATGTGGCAATCACGGGTAGACGGCCGATAAGCTCGGGAATCAGACCGAATTTAATCAAGTCTTCAGGCTCGACTGTTTCAAACAGGGCTGAAATATCGGCGTTTTCATCTTTGCTGTGTACCGCTGCACCAAAGCCGATACCGCCTCTTTCAGTACGTTGTCGGATGACTTTTTCCAAGCCGGCAAATGCGCCGCCGCAGATAAAGAGGATGTTGGTGGTATCAACGTTGATGAATTCTTGGTTTGGATGTTTGCGTCCGCCTTGAGGGGGAACGCTGGCTACCGTGCCTTCAATCAGTTTCAGTAAGGCTTGTTGCACGCCTTCGCCGGATACGTCGCGTGTGATGGACGGATTGTCGCTTTTGCGTGAAATTTTATCGATTTCATCGATATAAACGATGCCGCGCTGGGCTTTTTCAACGTCAAAATCACATTTGCCCAAAAGTTTGGTGATGATTTGTTCGACGTCTTCACCGACATAACCGGCTTCGGTCAAAGTTGTGGCATCCGCCATGACAAAAGGTACATCCAGTTTGCGCGCCAAAGATTGCGCCAACAGGGTTTTACCTGAGCCGGTAGGGCCGATGAGCAGGATATTGGATTTGGACAACTCGACTTTGCCCTCCGCTTTCGGGTGGCGCAGGCGTTTGTAGTGGTTGTAAACCGATACTGCCAACGCTTTTTTTGCGTGTTCCTGACCGATAACGTGGTCGTTGAGGTTGGCAACGATTTCGGCCGGGGTAGGCAGTTTTTTCTCGGCGTTTTCTTCTTTCGCTTTGACAAGCTCGTTTTCAATTTCGCCGAACTCGTTGTCTTGCAGCATTATGCCGCAAGTTTCTACACATTCGTTGCAGATGAAGGCGTGTTCGCCTTCGATCAGGTTTTTAACGTCGTTTTCGGACTTCCCGCAGAATGAACAGGTGCGTTTTTCTTCAGACATAATAATTTCTTCGTATGGTTGTATGGAGGCTGTGTTGTAAAGGGGGAACAGATATTTCGGGCGTATTGCCGGATTGAGGGAATGCCTCTGACAAAGGAGCCTAAGTATAATGACTATCTTGTGTTTTTTCAAATCAGAGCAGGCATTGCGCCGTATCGTCTAAGAAACAGATACGGACGTTGGATTTGAATATCTCGCAAACAAACGCAAAGTTTTCTCAACTCGCTTTACAATTGTTGAAAAATTTAACAGAATGTTGAATTAAATGTATTTTTTTGAATTGGCAGATATGAAAATCTATAAAACTTTAGGAATGGTATGGACAGGTGTGGCATTGGCCTTTGCTTCTGCGCCTGCCGTTGCCAATGATATGGATGTATTGGGACAATTTTTGGAGCAAAATTTCCCAGTGCAAAATGACCCGCTGGAAGCTTTTGCATTGAGTCATGCCGACCAAGTCGAAGCTCAAGCCGCTTTGGCAGGTCCTCTGCTGTCTTCGCAATCTGCTCTGATTTTCAATAATAAAACCGGTGAAGTGCTGTATCAGAAAAACCCTGATCGTGTCATGCCGATTGCCTCTATTTCCAAATTGATGAGCGCGATGGTGGTGTTGGATGCACATCTGGATATGAACGAGCCGATTACGATTACCGAGGCTGAAATCGACCGTTTGAAAGGTACGGGCAGCCGTTTGAGCATCGGCACAACGCTGACACGCGGCGAACTGTTGCACCTGAGCCTGATGAGCAGTGAAAACCGTGCTACTCATGCATTGGGCCGTACGTATCCGGGCGGTATGAGCGCATTTGTTGCGGCTATGAATGCCAAAGCGCAAAGCCTGGGTATGACCAGCAGTCGTTTCTATGAGCCTACCGGTTTGAATTTCCAAAACGTTTCCACTGCACGCGATTTGAACCGCATGGTTGCGGCAGCCAGTAAGTATCCGCTGATTCGCAAAAATTCGACTTCAAATTACGGCTCGGTTTGGACGGCAAATGGTCGTCAAAACTACAAAAACTCCAATGCCTTGGTGCGTGAGGGCAGCTGGAATATCGAATTGCAGAAAACCGGCTATATTCGTGAAGCAGGACGTTCTATGGTGGTTAAGGCCAATGTACAGAATCAGCCGATTACCATTGTATTGCTCAACTCTCCGTCTTCCACAACCCGCGTGAACGATGCGCGTAAGATTGAGTCTTGGATGCTGCAGCGCCGTTCTTAAATATTACGCTTAAAGGCCGTCTGAAACCGTTCAGACGGCCTTTTGTGTAAAGGGTATTAAATTTGGGTACAATGTCGTTACATTAATTTTAAAACACAGAGAGAAAACATGTTGAAAAAATGGAATAAAAAATATTGGGCCGGCATGGGTGTGATTTTGGCGTTGACCGGCTGTACTTCTGTAGCGGATATGGTTGGCTACGATACTGCGACTTTGAATGAAGATGCTGCCAAAAGTTACTCACAAGTCATTCAAAACGCGCGTGGTCAAAAAGCTTTGGATGTTTCATCTCCAACTGCTCAACGCGTTCAACGCGTGTTTGCACGTCTGCGTCCTCATGCTGAGCGCGCCAACAAAACCGGCGTGCCTTTCAACTGGCAGATGAACGTTATCCGCAGTGATGAAATGAACGCATGGGCAATGCCAGGCGGTAAAATGGCCGTGTACACCGGTATAGTAGAGAAATTGAAGCTGACTGATGATGAAATTGCCGCCGTTGTCGGCCATGAAATGACCCATGCTCTGTTGGAACACAGTAAAAAAGCCTTGGGCGGACAAGTATTGACCGGCTTGGGCGGTTCGATTTTGGCCAGCTCAACCGGTGTGGATGGTGATTTGGTCGGCTTGGGTGCAGATTTGTTGGCAACCAAACCGTTCTCACGCCATCAGGAAAGCGAAGCGGATGCCGGCGGTGTGCGTTTGATGGCTGAAGCAGGCTACAACCCTGAGGCTGCGGTAAGCGTGTGGGAAAAAATGAACAAAGTACAGGGCGGCAGCTCATTGTCTATTTTGTCGACCCACCCGACCAATCAGGCGCGTATCAATGCAATCCGTAAAATGTTGCCTGAAGTAATGCCGATTTATCAGAAAAACAAGCGTTAATTCGATGTATTGATGATTTTGCCGGTTTGAACAGATGATTCAAACCGGCAAAGTTTTATGGTTTCAGCCTGACAGTTTGGCAAATTTATCCCAATTTGCCTGAACGTAGGCTGCCGCAGTTTCCAAGTCTTCGTCGGCAACGTCATAATAATCGCCGTCAAGCTCTTCAAAATCGGGAAAAGCTTTGCGGATTTCGTCGAAATCCTTTTGCTCGTCTGCCATTTTTTCAATGGCTTCGCCGTGTTTTTCGTACAAGGCTTTGGCTTTGTCTAAGATTTTCGGTATCGGTTTGATGCGCCAGCGGCGCAGGCTGTCGGCAACCGGGTTGCCAAAGATGTATTCTCCGTATCCTGAAGCGATAAGCTGTACGAAGCCGCCTTCTTGAACTTGGCTGTCGAGGTAGCAAAGGGCGGTCAATGTATGCTGTTCGTCGTTGAGGCCGGACATTTCCTCGTCGCCTGCCTGTTCGGTGTGGTCCAAATAGGCTGCGCTGAGTGTATAAAGAAATGAGGCGGAATCGGAAGTATCGAAATCTTGAAGGCGGAGCAGGGTAGTCATCATCATCAAAGGCCGTCTGAAAAAAGTGATTATATAATGTTTTCAGTCTGAACCTAGCAGCCGTTTTGCTTTACAATATCGGAAGATAAGAAAACATAGTGAGGAACCAAACCATGAGTACACAGTCTGAAAAAAACGTTGTAGTCATCAAACCGCAGGATTTGCCGCTGCATTGCTCCGGCCCTAATCATGAAACATGGAACGGCCATCCGCGCGTGTTCTTGCCGATTCAGTCCAATAGTGAGATTGAATGCCCGTATTGCGGCACTTATTACCGTCTTGATGGCGAGATTCCGCATCATCATTACTAATCTATGTCTATGTCGAACAAAATCATCTGCGCTTTGTGCGTGAGTTTGTGCGCCGCGTGCGGCTCGTATAAGGCCGTGCGCCCTGACGCGCCGTTACCGGTCATTGCACAGGCGCAGACGTATTCTGTCCGTTATCAATCCGCACAAGGTCGGACGATTACTGCAATTTATATCAACAGCCACAGCCCGATGATGGTTGAGCTGCGTGAAGGCAATACGGTTGAGAAACTGGTGCAAGTCCGCTTGCGGAGTCAGGGCGTCGAGTACGCCAATCCAAGCTCGCGTTGGCAGATTGGCGACGGGTTTGCCGTACTGATTCGCGGCGGAAAAGAAGTTGTATTTAAAGAGATTGTGGAATAGGGCGGTTTAGCCTTTAGTCAAATATTTGATTAAAGGTTTGGGCAAACCATAATCCGCCAAATGTTCCAATGATACCCAAAGGCCGTCTGAAAGATGTTCAGACGGCCTTTGTTGCGTCTGAAAAGGGGTAATCATCAATAAACGGTGGGTTAGGCGGTGGGTAAACGTGGTTTGTTCTTCAAGGCCGTCTGAAATAATGCCGAAGCGTTCGGCGTAAGCATACAAATCGTCTAATTTTTCAAAACAGGGTACGCAATACAGACCGCCCCAAATGCCTTTGGCAGGGCGTTTTTCAAGCAATAATGCGCCGTCAGTGTTATGGATAATCAGCCAGTAAAGCGGTAGGGTTTGCACTTCGGGAGCAGTTTTTTTGCGGGGAAGCTCGTCAATGCGGTTTTGTTTTTTTGCTTCGCAGATGTCTGCCATAGGGCATTGATGACACAAAGGTTTTGTCCGTTTGCAGACGGTTGCGCCTAAATCCATCAGCCCTTGTGTATAGGCAGGCATATCGGCGTTTTCAGACGGCAGCAGGCTTTCGGCAAGTGTCCAAAGCGAATTTTCAAATTTTTTATCTTGCGGATTGCCGTCTTGGGCAAAGACACGGCAGAGAACGCGTTTGACGTTGCCGTCCAAGATGGTTTCTCGTCGGTTGAAAGCAAAGGCAGAAATGGCGGCAGCGGTACTTCTGCCTACGCCGCAGAGCGACTCCAAGTCCTTGCGTTCGGATGGAAAGATACCGCCGAATTGTCCGATGACTTGTTGCGCGGCTTTGTGCAGGTTGCGTGCGCGGCTGTAATAGCCCAAGCCTGCCCACAAGGATAAAACCTCGTCTTGCGGCGCAGCGGCAAGCGATTGCACGGTTGGGAATTTGGCTAAGAAACGCGGATAGTAGTCCAATACGGTAGCAACCTGTGTTTGTTGGAGCATGATTTCTGAAAGCCAGACGGAATAAGGGTCTTTGACCTGCCAAGGCAAGTTGTGACGGCCATGCAGCCGTTGCCAATCGATGAGTCGTCGCGCGAAGGATGTGGGTGTGTTCATTAATATTTACTTTTTAATTATTCATTTTTAAAACATAGTGTTACACTATAACATACGAAATAATAGTCAGGATTGACTTATCTGGTGGAGGGGTATATAAATATAGTTAACGTGGATTTACGCTGTATTGTTAAAGTTTATTAACCGATCAAGGAGATTCACATGAAAGCAATGGTTTATCATGGCGCAAACGACATCCGTTTCGAAGAAAAACCTCGTCCTCAAATTATCGATCCGACCGATGCAGTCGTCAAAATCGTTAAAACCACGATTTGCGGTACTGACTTGGGTATTTGGAAGGGTAAAAACCCTGAAGTTGCCGACGGTCGTATTCTCGGTCATGAGGGCATCGGTATTGTAGAAGAAGTCGGCGACGCTGTAAAAAACATCAAAGTTGGTGATAAAGTCATTATTTCATGTGTCAGCAAATGCTGTACTTGCGACAACTGTAAAATCCAACTTTATTCACACTGCCGCAACGGCGGTTGGATCTTGGGCTATATGATCGACGGTACGCAAGCCGAATACGTCCGTACGCCTTATGCCGACAACAGCTTGGTTCCGCTGCCTGACAACGTCAACGAAGAAGTTGCCCTGCTGTTGAGCGATGCCTTGCCTACCGCCCACGAAATCGGCGTGCAATATGGCGATGTGAAACCTGGCGATACCGTATTCATCGCCGGTGCCGGCCCTGTCGGTATGTCTGCGTTGCTGACTGCGCAACTGTATAGCCCTGCCGCCATCATCGTTTGCGATATGGATGAAAACCGCTTGAAACTGGCGAAAGAATTGGGCGCGACCCATACCATCAACCCTGCTTCCGGTGATGTGAGCAAGCAAGTTACCGCTATCGTCGGCGAAGACGGCGTAGATTGCGCCATTGAAGCGGTCGGTATCCCTGCGACTTGGAATATGTGTCAAGACATCGTGAAACCCGGCGGTCATATCGCAGTGGTCGGTGTACATGGTCAATCCGTTGATTTCAAACTGGAAAAACTGTGGATTAAAAACCTTGCCATTACTACCGGCCTGGTTAACGCCAATACCACCGAAATGCTGATGAAAGCCATTTCCAGCAGCTCAGTAGATTACACCAAAATGATGACCCACCATTTCAAATTCAGCGAATTGGAAAAAGCTTACGATGTATTCAAACACGCTGCTGAAAACCAAGCCATGAAAGTAGTTTTGGAAGCGGATTGATTTGAAAATCGCTTAATATGCCGTTAATTAAAGGCCGTCTGAACATTCAGACGGCCTTTTTGTATGGTTTTATTTTTTCTTCTTCAACCAAACGCCGCTTTCGATATGGTGGGTAAATGGGAATTGGTCGAACAGGGCGGCGCGTTCAATGGTATGGGTTTGACAGAGCGTGTCGAGATTGGCGCGCAGGGTCTCAGGGTTGCAGGAAATATAGAGGACGTTGTCGAATCGGGCCACCAATTTGAGCGTCTCATCATCAACACCGGCGCGTGGAGGATCGACAAAAATAGTTGAAAAGTCATAGTTTTTCAAGTCGATGCCTTGTTCTTGCAGGCGGCGGAATTCACGGTTTTGCGTGTAGGCCTCGGTAAACTCTTCCGCAGACAGGCGGGCGATTTTAAGATTGGTAATTTGGTTGGCTTCAATATTCCATTGGGCGGCGTTGACGGAAGTTTTGGAAACTTCGGTTGCCAGCACCTGATTGAAATGTTGTGAAAGCGGCAGGGTAAAATTGCCGTTGCCGCAGTACAGCTCAAGCAGGTCTTTGCCTAAGTTTTGTGCTGCATTACACGCCCACGTCAGCATTTTTTGGCACACTTGGGCATTGGGTTGGGTAAAGCTGCCCTCGATTTGACGATAGCAGAAGGTTTTGCCGTTGACTTCCAATGCTTCGGTCACAAAATCTTGGCTCAATACGATTTTTTGTCCGCGGCTGCGGCCGATGATGTGGATGCCCAAATTGTGCGCCAGCTCTTGCGTGGCTTGTTGCCATGCTTCGTTCAGCTTCTTGTGGTAAATCATGGTTACCAGCATTTCGCCGCTTAAAGTGGACAAAAATTCGACGGCGTACCAGCGGTTTTTCAGCTCGGGATGATTGGATGCGGCTTCAATCAGTTTCGGCATCAAGGCATTGATGGATTCGGATGCGGCAGGAAATTGGTCGCAACGAATCAGGCTTGCCCCGCTTGCCTTTTGCCCGCGCTCAAACATGGCGTAAAACATTTCGCCGCCCTCATGCCAGATGCGGAACTCGGCACGCATTCTGTAATGCTGTTCCGGAGATTCAAAGACTTCGATTTCAGGGAAATCCAGTCCTTGGAAAAGTTGCTGAAGATATTGCTTTTTATCGGCTAGTTGTTGCTGGTAGGCAGTCATCAGGGCAGTCTTTCAGAAAATAATGGCGAATTATAATATAGTTGGTGCAAAGATACGAAAGGCCGTCTGAAACATTGGTTTCAGACGGCCTTTGATTTCAAAGCATCAGCTTGTCAATCAGCCTTGCATTTGTTTGGCTTGAACGGCAGTCAGGGCGATGGTGAAGACGATGTCTTCAATCAATGCGCCGCGGGACAAGTCGTTAACCGGTTTGCGCAAACCTTGCAATAACGGACCTACGCTCAGGACGTTGGCGCTGCGTTGTACGGCTTTGTAAGTACAGTTGCCGGTGTTGAGGTCTGGGAAAACCAAAACGGTTGCTTGACCGGCAACAGCACTGCCCGGAGCTTTGGATTGGCCGATAGATGGAACGGTAGCCGCATCGTATTGCAACGGACCTTCGATGGCCAAATCAGGGCGTTTTTCATTAGCCAGTTTGGTTGCTTCGATCACTGCATCGACATCAGGGCCGCTGCCTGAGTTGATGGTAGAGTAGGAAATCATGGCCACTTTTGGATCGATACCGAAGGCTTTGGCGCTGTCGGCAGATTGGATGGCGATGTCGGCCAGTTGTTCAGGCGTTGGGTTCGGGTTAACCGCGCAGTCGCCGAACGCCAAAACTTGGTTGGGCAGCAACATGAAGAATACGCTGGATACGAGGCTTGCACCTGGAGCGGTTTTAATCAGTTGCAGTGCAGGGCGGATGGTGTTGGCAGTAGTGTGGACTGCGCCGGAAACCAAACCGTCCACGTCGTTTTGAGCCATCATCATGGTACCCAGTACGACGGTATCTTGCAGCTGTTTGCGTGCATCTTCAGGAGTCAGGCCTTTGGATTTGCGCAATTCGCACATCGGCTCGACGTATTGCTCAACCAAAGAGGCAGGATCGATGATTTCCAAAGAATCAGGCAGGGAGATGCCGCGTTCTTTTGCTACGGCCTCAACTTCTTCACGGGTCGCCAACAGTACGCAACGAGCAATGCCTTTTTCGTGACAGATGGCGGCAGCGGCGACGGTGCGCGGTTCTGCACCTTCAGGCAGAACGATGCGCATATCGGCTTTGCGTGCGAAATCGATCAGGTTGTAACGGAATTGGGCTGGAGACAGGCGTTTGGCTTCGCGTTTGGCCAAAGCGGATACGTCTTGCAGTTTGTCGCTGGAGCCGAAGAAAGTCAGACCGGTTTGCTCGGCAACTTGTGCGCCTAAAGCAGCGGCTGCACCGTCAATGATAAAGCCTTCCAATAAGCCTGGGGAGTTGGTGTAGAGCTGTTTGGCGAGGTTTAATTGTTGGGTGACGGCGGCTGCGTCGGTGTTGTCGGATTTCAGCGCCAATACAACGCCTGCATCCAAAGACAGCGCCAATTCGACGTTTTTGCCTGCCAAGAACAATTTGTCCGCATCAGGAGTGATGCCTTCGATAACGAGGTTATCTGCATTCAATGCTGTAACTTTACCGACAAGTGCGTCAAACCAGTCGTCGCTCTTGCCTTGAGCCAACAGGGCTTCTGTAGTGGAGTCAACGGCTTGGAAAACTTGCGCATTCAATGCCGCTGCAAATGCTTTTGCCGCTGCATCGGCGCTCAGGCCGGTAGATACCGGTGCGATCAGGATTTTTGCCATTTTGTGTCCTCTCTTTCGTTAATTGTAGAAGGGTGTTGCTGTGGCGCAGCTGGTGCTGCATTTTAATACTTCAGGATTGAAGTTTCTTTAATGTATTCACGGTCATATTGACATATGTCATCAGGCCGTCTGAAAAGTATAAACGCAATGGACCAAATTCATCAATCCCCCATTGCCGCCAAAAGCTCGGCTTGATGCTCGGCAATCAGGGCATTGGTGATTTCTTCCAAATCGCCGTCCATCACAAAATCCAGTTTGTGCAGGGTAAGGTTGATGCGATGGTCGGTCACGCGGCCTTGTGGGTAGTTGTAGGTGCGGATACGCTCGCTGCGGTCGCCGCTGCCGATCAGGGATTTGCGTTCGGCGGCTTCTTTGGCTTGGGCTTCGCGTTTTTGCGCATCGTTTAAGCGGGCGGCGAGGATTTTCATCGCCTGCGCTTTGTTGGCATGTTGGCTGCGGCCGTCTTGGCATTCGACCACCATGCCTGTCGGCAAGTGGGTAATGCGGACGGCGGAGTCGGTTTTGTTGATGTGCTGACCGCCTGCGCCGGATGCGCGGAAGGTATCGATGCGCAGATCGGCAGGGTTCAACTCGATGTCTTCGAGTTCGTCCGCTTCAGGCATGACGGCAACGGTACAGGCGGAAGTATGGATACGGCCTTGGCTTTCGGTGGCAGGGACGCGTTGCACGCGGTGGCCGCCCGATTCAAATTTCAGACGGCTGTATGCGCCTAAGCCGATAATCCGGGCGATGACTTCTTTATAGCCGCCCAATTCGCTTTCGTTGGCAGAAACGATTTCAACCTGCCAGCGGTTGCGCTCGGCGTAGCGGCTGTACATACGCAGCAAATCGCCTGCAAACAGTGCGGCTTCGTCGCCGCCGGTACCGGCGCGCACTTCGATGAAGATGTTTTTGTCGTCATCTGCATCTTTGGGCAGCAGCAGTTTTTGCAGCTCGGTATCGAGTTCGTCAATTTTGGCTTTTGCCGCTTCGATTTCTTCGGCGGCAAAGTCTTTCATTTCAGGGTCGGACAGCATTTCTTCGGCATCTGCCAAGTCGCTTTGCGCCAGCTGATAGTTTTGAAAGACTTCGACGACGGGGGTCAGTTCGGCGTGTTCGCGTGTGAGTTTGCGGTAATTGTCCATGTCGGACGTGGCTTCAGGCTGACCGAGCAAGTGGGTGACTTCTTCCAGTCGGTCGCTGAGTTGTTGTAGCTTTTCTAAGATAGACGGCTTCATAAATTTTCCAAAATACGGATGCCGTCGAGTGGTCTGCAACGGCGAAATAAGGAGTCATTATAATGGGTTTGAATGAAAATTCAAAAAGATATGATTGATTGGAAAGGCCGTCTGAAACCTGTTTTTGAGTTTCAGACGGCCTTTTTTAGTGTGGGCTTATTTAGGCGCAGCCAAGATGCCTGTTTGGTTCAGCAGGAACAAAACGGTAAAGCCGGTCAAATAAATCAAACCGATAATGGCGAGGAAGTTCATGCCCATGGTCAGTTTGTGGCGTTTGTCGCCTTTGACGAGGCGGTAGTTCAGCCAAGCGAACACAGGGGCAGCAACGAAAGCGGTGATCATGGCGAATTTGAGCAGCTCGGCCATCGCGCTGTTGAACCAGAAAATCACAGCTAAGCCCGAACCTGCAACCCAGACGTTCCAGGCAAACAATTCGATATTGCCGGTTTTGTCTTTGCCGCGCAGCAGGCGTACCGGTTCGGCAATCGCGCGGGCGTAGCCGTCCACTACGGTAATGGTGGTGCCGTACATGCAGGCGAAGGCGATAAATGCCACCAGCGGACGCGACCAGTCGCCGATGGTCACGGCGTACATATTAATCAGCTGGCCGACATATTTGCCACCGGCCATTTGTACGGCTTCGCCGTTGCCGTATTGAACATAGGCACCCAAGGCCAAGAAGACGACGGCCAACACTGCGCTGGTGATGTAGCCGACGTTGAAGTCGAAAATACCGTCACGGTAGCTGGAAGGGTTGATGCGTTGTTTTTCGGTTACCCACAAAGAGTTAATGGCGGAAATTTCAATCGGCGCAGGCATCCAGCCCATCAGTGCGATTAAGAAACCCAAGCCGGCCAGCGTCCATGGGGTGGGCTCGATAAAGTCGGGTTTCATCTGCATACCGCGAGACATGGCCACGGCTGCCGCGGCGACAGTGGCAATGGTCAGGCTGACGATGATGATTTTGGAAACGTTGTCCAACGCTTTATAGCGGCCGCTTGCCAAAATCAGCAGGCAGGAAGCCATGATCAGGGCGGAAACTATGCCGGTATCGAGAGTCAGTGATGGGATTGCCATTTTGACGATGGCGGCGGTAACGATAGCGACCGCGCCGGCATTAATCGTTGCCGATGCAATACACAAAATCAAAAATACCCACAAATAAACGCGGCTTTTTTCGGCATAGCCTTCAATCAGGCTTTTGCCCGTGTCCAGTGTGTAATGTGCGCTGAAGCGGAAAAACGGGTATTTGAACAGGTTGGTCAGAATAATGATTAGTGCAAGCTGCCAGCCATAAAGCGCACCTGCCTGCGTGGAGGCAATCAGGTGCGAGCCGCCGACCGCTGCCGAAGCCATCATGATGCCTGGGCCGAGGGCATTAATTTTGCTCTGCCAGGTAGAGGAGTGTGTATGTTGTTCTGCCATAAGTATTTTCCGCCTGTTTCAGACGGCCTTATTATCAAAAAAAAGCATATTTTAACGTAAATAAAAAGTTTGCCCAATAATATGCGTAATACTTTTTATCAATCAACGGGAAAATACGGTTTTAAAAAGCTGAAATGGTGCAATGAACGATATTTTGTGCCAAAAACATTTTTTCAGACGGCCTTGTATCGCTTTTTATTCGTGAATATGGGGTAGGGGAGGCAGAGTGTGTCGGTTTGGAAACGAAATGGCAGGGCAAGGCTTTTTGATGCCTTGAGGTCGGCATATTAAGGGGAAATATGGAGCAGGGAATCCACGTTTTGCTCGGTGATTTCAGCCAGTTGTGCCAGCGGTATGCCGCGTAGTTCGGCTGCAATTTCGGCGATACGGCGGATGTTGGCTGGTGTATTGGTTTCATGGCCGAGCATAAAAGGGCTGTCGGTTTCGAGAACGAAATCCGTGTCGTTTAAAGCTTGTAAGGCAACGCGGACTTTTTTGGCATTAGGGTTGAGCAGCAACGATCCTATGCCGATTTTAAAGCCGAGTTTCACCAAAATCCGTGCTTCTTCTACGCTGCCGGAGAAGGCATGAACGATACCGCCTTGCGTGAAACCGGCGGTTTTAACGGCTGCTGCAATCGCGGCGGTGGCTTTCAGATTATGGATGATGACGCGGCGGTTGAGGTTTTGGGCGAGGATGAGTTGGCGGATAAAGACGTCGGTCTGCGTGTCGCGTTGTGCTTGGGTTTGCTCTTTGCCATAAAAATCCAAACCGATTTCGCCAACCCATGCTTGCGGATGCCGGATTAATTCGGACTCTAACTCTTGGAATGCTGCTTCGTTAAGGCCGTCTGAAAACCATGGGTGGATGCCCAAAGCGATATGGATGTTTTCAGACGGCCTTTCCAACTGCGCAACGGAATGCCAATCCTTGGGGGATGTAGCC
Source organism: Neisseria sp. P0007.S010 (assembly GCF_051962875.1). Lineage (NCBI taxonomy): Bacteria > Pseudomonadati > Pseudomonadota > Betaproteobacteria > Neisseriales > Neisseriaceae > Neisseria > Neisseria sp. P0007.S010. Next base: position 114,691 of record NZ_JBQCUX010000004.1, read on the forward strand.
GGTACGATAAAACGAGCCACGCCGACGGCTTGTGCATCGGCAAGCACTGCAGGCAGCGTATCGGCAAGTTTAGGATCGGCAAGATGGCAGTGGGTGTCGGTGAAAGTCATGTTTAATGGCGGTTTACAGCAGATTTAATTGTTGCAATTCCTGTTGCACCTTATCTGCATTCCAGTCATGGGATACGGCAAGGGTCATCAGCGCAGTGGCGGTTTCGAGATTGCATTTGCCGCCGTTGATAATACCTGCCTGACGTAAAGCATCGCCTTGGGCATAGACGGCGGCGGCGCAACCTTGCGGCACTTGGCTGATGTTGAGCAGTAACTTGCCTTGTTGCGTAAAGGCTTGGACGGCTCGGACAAACGCATCGTCGCTCGGCGCATTGCCGTGGCCGTAGCTTTGCAGAATCAGGGCTTGAGTGGAAAGGTGGGGCAGGCCGTCTGAAAGTTCTTGTGCGGCATAACCGGGAATCAGCGTGCGGACGGAGACTTTGGCTTCAGGATTTGGAAGACGCGGTTTGAGGCCGTCTGAATGTTGGGTCGGTGCGGTACGGATATTATGCCAACCTTTGTTTTCCTCCCATTCGGTGAGCGCGCCAAAATGCAGGTTGTCAAAACCTGCGGCGGTCTCGGTGCTGACTTTGCTGCTGCCGACGGCGGGGAAGAGCTTGCCGTCAAAGGCAATTACCACTTGTTTGAGTTTGAGCGAGAAAGCGGAAACGGCGGTGGCAAGGTTGCGCGGCGCATCGCTGTTGGCGGCATCGTAAGGCCATTGCGAGCCGGTCAGGATAACGGGTTTGTCCAAACCTTGCAGCGAAAGGGCGAAGAGGTTGGCGGTGTACGCCATGGTATCTGTGCCGTGCAGCACCAAAATGCCGTCATAGTCAGGTAGTTTGGCGATAATAAACTCCAGCCAGTTGCGTTGGTTTTGCAGCGTTACTGCGGAAGAATCGATGAGCGGCTGGCAAACGTGCCATTCGAAATCAAGGCCGTTTGAAAAGGGGGCAAGGGCTTTATCGACGAGAGCGGTGTCGGGACGCAGGCCGGCGCTGCTTTGGGTCATGCCGATGGTGCCGCCGGTGTAGAGGACGAAGATTTTTTGTTTCATGGTGTTTCTGATGAATGATTGAGGCCGTCTGAAAGCAGGGAAGTGTTTCAGACGGCCTGGAATGGTTTATTGATTGGCTTGTTTTTTGGCTTTTGCAGCGCGTTTTTCGTGTAATTTTTCACGGAAGAAGGTATGGCGGCGGTGTTTTCTCCACCAAATCCAGCCGACAATGACTGCGCCGATGCCCAGTACGGTAAAGATACCGGATTGCAGGCTGTGCATTTTTTCCATCAGCCAGTCGGTATTGCGTGCGCCGTATTCGCCCAGATAAATCCAAACCGGAACAGAAATCAGCGCGGCCAAGCCATCCATCAGGATAAAGCGCAGATAGGAAACCTTGCGGCTGATGCCGGCAGTCACGAAAACAGCGGTACGCAGGCCGGGCAGGAAACGGGCGACGAATAAAACCCAGTTGCCGTATTTGTCGAATTTTTCCTGTACTTGGGCATAGCGTTTGGGTGTCATTACGCGCGCAATCGGTTTGAATTTAAGGATTTTTTGCCCCCAAATCCGGCCGGCCGCAAACATAAATCCATCGCCCGCCAATACGCCGAGCATACCGACAAGAAACATAATATGCGAGTTGGTATAACCCAGGCCGGAAATCACACCGCCGGTTACCAGTGTCAAATCTTCAGGAATCGGCACGCCGAAGCCGCAAATAACCAAAACGAAAAACACGGCCGCATAGCCGTATTCAACGAAAAAAGATTCTAAAATTGCAAACATGGCCGCCGTCCCACGATAAATATTGATTGATGACTGGATTAAGTTGGAATTTTACCAAAGATAAGGCCGTCTGAAAGCAATCACAAGCAGATATTGTTTAAATTTGACGGTAGTTTGCAAAAAATATGGAAATTTGGATGTGGAAAGTTGGGATATGGACGGATTTGGCAGGTACAATAGCTGCTGGTTTATCTTTCAAACCCGAAATGGCGGTCTGTTTTCAGACGGCCTGTTCAGGAAAATGAAATCATGAAATACAGAGATTTGCGAGAATTTATCGCCGGATTGGAAGCCGATGGCAAACTCAAGCGCATTCAGCATCCGGTGTCGCCGCATTTGGAAATGACCGAAATCGCCGACCGTGTGCTGCGCGCCGAAGGACCGGCGTTGCTGTTTGAAAACCCGATTAAACCGGACGGCACGCGTTACGGTTATCCCGTGTTGGCGAACCTGTTTGGCACGCCCGAACGCGTGGCGATGGGCATGGGCGCGGATAGCGTGTCCAAGCTGCGCGAAATCGGGCAGACGCTGGCGTACCTGAAAGAACCCGAACCGCCCAAAGGCATTAAAGACGCGTTTTCCAAACTGCCGCTGCTGAAAGATATTTGGAGCATGGCGCCGAACGTGGTGAAAAACGCGCCGTGTCAGGAAATTGTATGGGAAGGCGAAGACGTTGATTTGTATAAACTTCCGATTCAGCATTGCTGGCCGGAAGACGTTGCGCCGCTGGTAACATGGGGTTTGACCGTCACGCGCGGACCAAACAAAAAACGCCAGAACTTAGGCATTTACCGCCAGCAATTAATCGGCAAGAACAAGCTGATTATGCGCTGGCTGTCGCATCGCGGCGGCGCATTGGATTATCAGGAATTCCGCAAACTCAATCCCGATACGCCGTATCCCGTCGCGGTCGTGCTCGGTTGCGACCCCGCCACCATTTTGGGCGCGGTAACGCCTGTTCCCGATACCTTGAGCGAATACCAGTTTGCCGGACTGCTGCGCGGTTCGCGGACGGAACTGGTGAAATGTATCGGCAATGATTTGCAAGTGCCTGCCCGTGCCGAAATTGTATTGGAAGGCGTTATTCATCCGAACGAAACCGCGTTGGAAGGCCCATACGGCGACCACACGGGCTATTACAACGAGCAGGATCATTTCCCCGTGTTCACGGTTGAACGCATCACCATGCGAGAAAACCCGATTTACCATTCCACCTACACGGGTAAACCGCCCGATGAGCCTGCCGTTTTGGGCGTGGCGTTGAACGAAGTGTTCGTACCGCTTTTGCAAAAGCAGTTCCCCGAAATCACCGATTTCTATCTGCCGCCCGAAGGCTGTTCCTACCGCATGGCGGTGGTCAGCATGAAAAAACAGTACGCCGGACACGCTAAGCGCGTGATGATGGGCTGCTGGTCGTTCCTGCGCCAGTTTATGTACACCAAATTCATCATCGTGGTGGATGACGATGTGAACGTGCGCGACTGGAAAGAAGTCATCTGGGCGGTCACCACGCGCATGGATCCCGTACGCGACACCGTTTTGATGGAAAACACGCCCATCGACTATCTGGACTTCGCCAGCCCTGTCAGCGGACTCGGCGGCAAAATGGGTTTGGATGCGACCAACAAGTGGCCGGGTGAAACCAACCGCGAATGGGGTCGTGTGATCAAAAAAGACCCTGCCGTTACGGCCAAAATCGATGAGATTTGGGAGGGTTTAGGCTTATAGATGTCATTTCTATTGGAATTTATACTTCAAATCGTGATGGAAATGATTGGGGCGATGTTTGAGGGTACGGTAAAAATATTGAGGCTCGATTGGAGAAAAAGAAAACTCTCCAAAAAAGGCTTGATAATATTGACCGTATGGTCTGCCGTCATTGTTGCACTGATTGTGTATATGGTCATTTCTAAGTAAACATCTTATTCTGACAATGTATCTGTTAAAAGGCCGTCTGAAACTTTTTGGGTTTCAGACGGCCTTTGATTTGAAAACCTAGCGCGGTTTGAGCCACTTCCATTGTTCTTGTATGGTTTCTTGCAGGACTTTTTGTTTTTCTGCCGGTGTGTTCATGCCATTGGTCAAGCGGCTGTAATCAAGGGTAATGGAAGGGTTTTGTACGGTTCCGCCGATTTTGAGGGGGATCGGTTTGTTTTTGGGTTGCAGTACGTTGCTGATAAGCAGGTTTTCGGACAGCTTTTGGGTATTCAAATCGGTATAGCCGCTGCTGACAACGTGCAGGCTGTCGGAAAACAGTTCGGTGTTGATATGATGGCTGATGCCTTTCTCAATTTCGCTATTGAGGATGAAATGATGGAAAGGGGTTTTAAGGTTGCTGTTGTCGATTTTTTCCGAAGAGATGCCGTTTTTCAAAATGCTGTCCATATCGATGCCGTGCCATGCGCCGTTGGTAATATCGAGGAGCAGGCTGCCGTTTAGGGCTTGTATCATTTGGGCGCGGTCGTTGCCGGTGGTTTTAATGTCGATAACGGCATCGCCGCTGCCGCTAAAGCTGTGGAAACCGAACAGGTCTTGCAACAGCGGCTGAATTTGTATGCCTTTCGCGTTTTGCTGAAGGTGGTAGGAAGCAGGTTGGGTCGCCGCAATACTCAGGCCGCCCTCGGTTTTGCCGCCATAAAGCCCGGCTTTGAAACGGTGCAGGGCAATATGTTCTTTATCGGCGGTAAGCAGGGATTCGACGTTTTCTAATTGCAGGCCAGCAGTTTGAATGCTGCCGATTTGGAGGTTAGCCTCAATGTCGGGCAACCAGGATTTGGCCAGCAGGGAAGGAAGATTCAGTGATGGCTGGGTTTTCAGATCTTCCAAGTAAGGAGTCAGATTGAGTTTTTGTAAGGCGATACCGGCGTCAAGGTGCGGACGCGGTTGGGCATCGCGTTGGTATTTAAAGGCCACGGCAAGGGCTTGTCTGTCAAATGCGCCTTTCAGACGGCCTTCCCATGCATTGAGGCTGAAATTGGCCTGTCCTTCAAGGGTGCTGATGAATCGGGGGCGGGGAAGGCGGTTGATGGTGTCTTGCAGGGTGCTGAGGTGCAGTTTGGGCGCATCGATGCCTTTGCCTTTTTGCCAAACCAACGGGCTGGAAAAGGTAAAGTTGGTTTGGAGGCGGTCGTTTTTATGGCTGCCTTTGAGTTCAAGATTAGCGGCGGTTAAAACGGTTGGATAGAGGTTGGTTTTGTCCAGTTTGAATGAACCGTCCCATTGGTTGTTTTCACTGCCGGCAGTCAATGCGCCGTTGAGTGTGTTGAGGTGCAAATAGCCGTTTTTGAATTGCAAGAGGGGAGAACGTGCGTTGATATGCAAGTTTTGGTAGCCGCTTTCGGCTTGCAGATTGAAGTCGCGGAAAAGGGCGGTTTGATTTTGCCAATTAAGGCTGCCTGCGATTTGGGCATCAAGCTTGTTTTTGAGTAATACGGTTTGCAGGTTTAATTTGAGGGTGGGAACGCTCCAGCCGGCATCATCTTGTACAAGATGGCCGACGCCTTGCCAACTGATAGGGCTACCTATGTTTTGCAGTGTGCCGCTAATATCGAATGGACGGCCGTCTGAATCGGCTCTGCGCAGGGAAAATTGCAGATCGTTTAAGGCAACATCTTGCTCTTTATTGTAATAGCGGATGCTGCCGCTATTGATGATGACGCGGTTGAGCTGGAAGCTTTCTTTTGATGTATGGTTTTGTTGCAGGCAGGCAGGCAGGTGGTTTTTGGGACCCAGCGTCAGCGACGGATTGGAAAGAATCCATTTTTCAAGAACGGGGGCGTCTGACCATAGGCTGCTCCAGCCAAAGCCCATTTTGGATTCGGCAATGTTCAGCGTCGGCGTGTCAGGTTCGGCAGATGAAAGGCTGAGGTCTTTTAAAATAAGCGTAGGGCGAGGCAGCCATTTTCTGCTGATATTGGCATTGTATTTGACTTGGCAGTCATGGGCGGAAAAGTTTTTCTGTATGAATGCGTCGATGTTTTCTGTATTGAATATGCGGAACATTAAGGCACTCAATACCGCCGCGAGGCATAAAAGCACGGCAATGCTGAAAACCAGGGTTTTCAGCCAAAATTTTCCTGAGTGCAACATGGAATGAACAGACAATTCAGATTCTCGCTTTGATGGGAGCTTTAAGGAGTGATTGGAAGTTTAAGCCTTGCTGCTTAAGCGTGTGGAAGTATAACACAGAGTGGGCATGTGTTTCAGACGGCTCGGTATGTTAATAAAAAACACCGCCCGAAGGCGGTGTTGATTTAAGCATAAATTATTTACGCAGACCCAGGCGGGTAATCAGTGTACGGTAAGTATCAGGCTGAGTACGACGCAGGTAAGACAACAGGCGACGACGTTGGCTAACCATTTTCAACAGACCGCGACGGCTGTGGTGGTCTTTAGGGTTGGCTTTGAAGTGAGGAGTCAGGTCGTTGATGCGGAAGGTCAACAGAGCGACTTGTACTTCAGAAGAGCCGGTATCGCCTTCTTTACGTTGGAAATCTTTAACAATTTGTGCTTTTTGTTCTACGGTCAATGCCATGATGGATAACTCCGAAAATAAAAGAACCTTTTCAGGTTCGGACAAGTTTGCCAAGCCGAACGACCTAAGCAAACTCCTAAGTGCCTTTTTATAAAGACGGGCGGATTATGCCACAATTTGTCTTGGTATGCCACATCTTTTCAGACGGCCAAAAAAAGCGGCGATACCTTTCAGTACCGCCAAAGCTGCTTTGGTGATAAAAACTAAACTTTATTTGCTTGCGCAACGGAAGCCCAAGTTATTTAAAACATATTTGGACTGCAGGCTGGTGCGGATGCCGTAGCGTAAGAAAGCCGCATAGTTGGATGGATCGCTTGAGCCTACGGATGCGCCGCTACAGAACATTTGTGTGTTGGATGAGCCGGCAGAGAGTTGGCTGCTGTTGAAATCTTCAGTCCATTCCCAAATCAGGCCGTGCATATCATATACGCCCCAATAGTTGGGTTTGTTTTTACCGATATCGTGCAGGCCGTTTCGGCCGCCGTCTGCATACCAATCTAAGATAGTGCGGTTATAGCCAGGCTCGGCAGAGCCGTCTTTTTGAGTGGCAGAAGCCAAGCCTGCAAACTCCCATTCGTCAATAGTCGGCAGACGTTTGCCTTTGGAAACGCAGTAGGCATTTGCGGCGAACCATGAAACATTGGTTACAGGGTGTTTGAGTTCGCTGGCTTTAGGCGCAAAACTGTTGCTGCCGTTTTTTACCCAATGTTTCAGGTAAGCTTTTTCAGCGTGTTTGGAGCCAATATTGCCTTTTTGCCATTGCGGATGTGTTTTCACAAATTCGGCAAATTCAGCATTGGTTACCGGATATTTGTCAAGCTGGAAAGGTTTGACTTTAATAAGGGAAGTTTCTTTTTTGAGATAGAGAGGACGGTAGCTGCCTCCTTCGATTTTTACCATTTCGGCAGCAAATGTATTGCCGCAGATTAAGGCACTGCCTAAGAGGAGGAGTCGTATGAGTTTCATGGTACGCCCTTATTATCGATTGAAACAGAAAATTTATTTTTCAGATAGCCTAATCATAACAAGGCCGTCTGAAAAATCAATCTGTCTGATTGAATAGGAAGATTAATCGTGATGGAAGCCACTGCGGCTCTAAAGAGTAGGGCAGCAGTGGCTTGGCGTATTAAACCGAGAGATTATTTAGCGGCTTCAGAAGCACCAGACGCAGCTGCTGGAGCAGAAGCGGCAGCACCGGCAGGTTGGTAAACGGTGTCGCTCAGTTTTTTGGTCATGATTTCAGGGTTTTCATCACCCTCAACTTTCAATTGACCCAAAGCACCTTTGTTGAACGCACGGAAGATAGAGTGGTCAACCAAAGTGTAGCTGCCTGGAATGTCGACTTTGAATTCAACGATAGCGGCACCACCGGCAGGAACAATTGTGCTTTGTACGTTTTCGTTAATCAGTTTACCACCTTCAACATATACTTTGTCGAAGATTTCGCCGATAACGTGGAAAGAAGATACCAAGTTAGGACCACCGTTACCAACGTACATACGAACAGTTTCACCAGCTTTAGCTTTCAGAGCGTTGTCGCCGGCGATAGAGCCTACGTGACCGTTGAATACAACGTATTCAGGTTGTTCAGCAATCGCTTTATCCATATCGAAAGGTTGCAGGCCTTGAGCACCTTTTTTACCTTTAGTATAGAAGTCACCTTGTACGATGTAGAACTCTTTGTCCACTTTAGGCAGACCTTCTTTAGGTTCAACCAAGATCAAACCGTACATACCGTTGGCGATGTGCATACCTACAGGAGCAACGGCACAGTGGTAGATGTACAAACCAGCTTGCAGTGCTTTGAAGCTGAAGGTAGAAGTGTGGCCTGGGGCAGTAAAGGTAGCTTCTGCACCACCGCCTTGACCGGTAGCAGCGTGGAAGTCAACGTTATGAGGAACGGTAGAAGAAGGATTGTTAGAGAATTCTACTTCTACGGTATCGCCTTCGCGTACACGGATCATTTGGCCCGGAACGTCGCCGTTGAATGTCCAGTAATGGTATTCAACACCGTCTTCCATGGTCATGGTTTTTTCGATGGTTTCCATTTTAACGCGTACTTTAGCCGGATGATCGCGATCAGTTGGAGGTGGAACTTCCGGAGCGTGAGTTACGATAGCATCGATTACAGGCAGTTCTGAAGAAGGAGTCTCTGCAGCAGCTTGTGAGTTGGAAGCGGCAGGAGCTTCAGCAGAAGCGGTAGCAGCTGGAGTTTCAGCAGGTTTAGCAGCTTGCTCGCCGCATGCGGCCAGTGCAAATACAGAAGCGATAAGTGCGGCTAAGGTTTGGCGTTTCATGTTTAAAGTTTCCTTATAGTAAGAAAAGTTAAGAATCCTGATAGGATGGTTTGAAGTTTTGTATGATTATGTAGGCGCTTGTTTGGTCATATTTTGATGTAAATCAAATTGTTCAGGGAATATGAATCTTTTAATCCCTAAATACTCCTTTAGAAGTATAAAAAAATACATCGAAAAGTTTAATTTTGTGTGAAAATGTTAGCGAGAACTTAACACAAAATACGATAAAGGAGGGTCTGTATAGGCAAATGGGAATCAATATCATATAAGTTAATGGTTTTAAAGGAATATTATTGACAAAATATTTCTTTACTTATTAAACCGTGATACAATCTTTAACATTCATATTTGATGAATTAATACCCAACCACTTTTTACCAAAATCAAGGAGTACTTAAAATGGGACAGTACAAGAAGCTTTGGTACTTGCTGTTTGCCGTGCTGGCAGTATGCTTTACCATTCTTGGTTATATGGGTAGCGAAGTCTATAAAAAGGCTCCGCCATACCCTGAACAAGTCGTTTCTGCATCCGGCAAAGTCCTGATGACCAAAGACGATATTTTGGCAGGTCAATCTGCATGGCAAACTACCGGCGGTATGGAAGTCGGCTCTGTATTGGGTCACGGTGCATACCAAGCTCCGGACTGGACTGCCGACTGGCTGCACCGCGAGCTGGTTGCATGGTTGGATCTGACTGCGCAAGAAACTTACGGCAAAAAATTTGACGAAGTTTCTCCTGAAGAACAAGCTGTTCTGAAAACCCGTTTGGCTGACGAATACCGCAACCAAAGCCGTGTTAAGGAAGATGGTTCTGTCGTTGTCAGCGAAACCCGCGTGAAAGCGATCGAAAGCATCCTGCCTTACTACCACGGTGTGTACAGCGACGATCCTAAGTTCCAAACCACTCGCGAACACTTTGCAATGAAAAACAACACATTGCCAAGCCCAGAAGCGCGTGAAAAACTGTTCAACTTCTTCTTCTGGACTTCTTGGTCTGCCTCGACCAACCGTCCTGACGAAACTTTTACCTACACAAACAACTGGCCGCACGAGCCTTTGATCAACAACGTACCGACTACTGAAAACTATATGTGGTCTTTCACCAGCGTGGTATTGTTGCTGATGGGTATCGGCTTGCTGATGTGGGGTTACTCTTTCTTGACCAAACATGAAGAGGTTGAAGTACCTACTGAAGATCCTATCTCTAAAGTACAACTGACTCCTTCTCAAAAAGCGTTGGGCAAATATGTATTCCTGACTGTTGCGCTGTTTGTCGTACAAGTACTGTTGGGTGGTTTGACCGCTCACTATACTGTCGAAGGTCAAGGCTTCTACGGTATCGATACCGCCTTGGGCTTTGAAATGGCCGACTGGTTCCCATATGCGCTGACCCGTACTTGGCACATCCAATCCGCTATTTTCTGGATTGCAACCGGCTTCCTGACAGCAGGTCTGTTCTTGGCTCCGATTGTGAACGGCGGTAAAGATCCTAAATTCCAACGTGCCGGTGTGAACTTCCTGTACATCGCCCTGTTCATCGTAGTTGGCGGTTCTTACGCAGGTAACTTCTTTGCTTTGACTCACATCATTCCGCCTGAGCTGAACTTCTGGTTCGGTCACCAAGGTTACGAATACTTGGATTTGGGTCGCTTCTGGCAACTTCTGCTGATGGTCGGCTTGCTGTTGTGGCTGTTCCTGATGCTGCGTTGCACCATTTCTGCCTTTAAAGAAAAAGGTACAGACAAAAACCTGTTGGCTATCTTCGTAGCTTCTATGGTCGGTGTGGGTGTGTTCTATGCTCCTGGTCTGTTCTACGGTGAAAAATCTCCAATCGCTGTGATGGAATACTGGCGTTGGTGGGTGGTTCACTTGTGGGTAGAAGGTTTCTTCGAAGTGTTCGCTACTGCCGCTTTCGCATTCATCTTCTATAACATGGGCTTTGTCCGCCGTAGTACTGCCACTGCTTCTACTTTGGCTGCTGCTGCCATCTTTATGTTGGGCGGTATTCCAGGTACATTGCACCACTTGTACTTCTCCGGCTCTACCTCTGCTTCTATGGCAATCGGTGCATGTTTCTCCGCTTTGGAAGTTGTACCTTTGATTCTGCTGGGCCGTGAAGCTTACGAGCACTGGTCTTACCAACACCTGTCCGACTGGGCGAAACGTCTGCGTTGGCCTCTGATGTGCTTCGTAGCAGTTGCCTTCTGGAACATGATTGGTGCCGGCGTATTCGGCTTCCTGATTAACCCACCGATTTCCCTGTTCTACATCCAAGGTCTGAACACTACTGCAGTTCACGCTCACGCGGCTCTGTTCGGTGTATATGGTTTCTTGGCTCTGGGCTTCGTATTGCTGGTTGCACGCTACCTGAAACCTAATGTTCAATTTGACGACAAACTGATGACTTGGGGTTTCTGGCTGCTGAACGGTGGTCTGGTGGGTATGATTGCCATCAGCCTGTTGCCGGTTGGAGTGATTCAAGCTTACGCTTCTATCACTCATGGTCTGTGGTATGCGCGTAGCGAAGAGTTCCTGCAAATGGAAATCCTGGATACCCTGCGTTGGGTTCGTACCGCTGCTGACTTGATCTTCATCGGTGGTGCTGTCTGCGTTGCTATCCAAGCTACCAAAATCGTATTCAGCCGCGATAAATAATCTTAAGCTGAATTAAATCGAAGGCCGTCTGAAAAGTTTTCAGACGGCCTTTCTGTTATAATTTCAACATTCTTAAATTGACAAGACAAAACATTATGTTCAACCAAGCTGCTCAAGAGCTGACCACTGTTCGCGATTTATTGCGTTTCGCCGTCAGCCGTTTTAATGATGCCGGACTGTTTTTCGGACACGGAAGTGATAATGCCCATGACGAGGCAGCCTATCTGATTTTGCACACTTTGAACCTGCCTTTGGATATGTTGGAGCCTTATTTGGATGCCAAATTGTTGCAAAGTGAGAAGGAAGAGGTATTGTCCATTCTCGAACGCCGCGCAGTGGAGCATATTCCTGCCGCGTATCTGACACATCAAGCATGGCAGGGTGAGTTTGATTTTTATGTCGACGAGCGTGTTATCGTGCCTCGTTCTTTTATTTATGAATTGCTGGGCGACGGTATCCGTCCTTGGATTGAACATGATGAGTTGGTGCATCGAGCTTTGGATTTGTGTACCGGTAGCGGCTGTTTGGCCATTCAAATGGCGCATCACTATCCTGACGCACAAATCGATGCCGTTGATTTAAGCTTGGATGCGCTGGAAGTAGCCGCCATCAATATCGAAGATTATGGTTTGGAAGACCGTATCAGCTTGGTGCATACCGATTTGTTTGAAGGTCTGGATGAAACCTACGACTTGATTGTTTCCAATCCGCCTTATGTCGATGCGGAATCTGTAGAAGCGCTGCCTGATGAATACCTACATGAGCCGGAATTGGCTTTGGGTAGCGGAGAAGATGGTTTGGATGCTACACGCCAAATCATTTTGCAGGCTGCGAAATATTTGAATCCGAAAGGTGTATTGTTGGTTGAAATCGGTCATAACCGTGAAGTATTGGAAGCGGCTTATCCCGAATTGCCGTTTACTTGGTTGGAAACCAGCGGTGGCGATGGGTTTGTATTCTTATTGACCCGTGAGCAATTATTGGGTGAAGAGTAGTTTATTTTGATATGAATAAAACAAAGGCTGTCTGAAAAAAGTTTCAGACGGCCTTTGTTTTATAAAATTTTTAATATTTTAAGAAAATACAAATACCTATGGTATGCCGAATATGAAATCCAAGCAGGCTTTGAAACTATAGCTTATAATATTCGTCATAGTTTCTAATGTCAGTGGATTTTTATTACTGACTTTTTGTAGAACATATACTGCCAAACTCCATATTATGAATAATTATTTAAAATCAGGCCTGTTGGCTGCCGCCTTGTTCAGTATGCCCGTTGCCGCCTTTGCCCAGCAACATACCGTTTATTTCAATCAAAACGGTAAACTGACGGCGACCATGCCTTCGGTTGCTTATGTCCGCCAATACAAGATTGAGGCAGGCAAGGCTCAGGTGCAGGATTTTTACTATCCATCGATGAAAAAATATTCTGATCCGTACGAGATACCTGCTGGTCAGATTAAGGTTTTTGTGCCGGCGTTGGACAACGGTACGCTGACTCTGTGGCATTTTAACGGGCAGAAAAAGATGGTTGGCAGCTATCGCAACGGCAAGCCGCACGGCGAGTGGATTAACTGGTATCCAAACGGCAAAAAATCTGCAGTAATGCCTTATCAAAACGGCTTGAGTGAGGGTGTAGGCTCTCGTTATTACCGTAACGGCGTTAAAGAAAGCGAAATTCAGTTTAAGCACGATAAAGCCAATGGTCATTGGAAACAATGGTATTCAGACGGCAGCCCGAAAACCGAAATGATGATGAGTAATGACAAACCGACGGAGATCATCAGTTGGGATGAAAATGGCCGCATCGTGTCTGAATTGAGTATTCGCAACGGCAAACGTAGCGGCATTATTTTGGATTGGTACGATGATGGTGCGAAGAAATCCGAGTTGGTTTATAAAGACGACCAGTTGGTGAAAAAAACTTTTTGGGATACGGACGGATACGTCCTTGAATAATTTTGATCATAAAAAAACCGCAGGCTGATCAGCTTGCGGTTTTTTTATTACATACAGCCTTTGTTTTGGCATAGGGTAAATAACGGTACGCCGCTTTCACGGATTTTTTTGCCGCCGTCCAAGTCGGTAAATTCCAAAATGGCAGCCGCTTCGATTACTTCACCACCTAGTTTTCGGATCAGCTCGACACCTGCCAGCATTGTGCCGCCGGTTGCCACCAAATCATCTACCAACAAAACGCGTGCGCCCGGTTTGATGGCGTCGGTATGGATTTCTACCGTTGCTTCACCATATTCCAAAGCGTAACTTTGAGAAACCGTATCAAACGGCAGTTTGCCTTTTTTGCGGATGGGGACAAAGCCGACATTCAGCTGATAGGCCAAAGCCGCACCAATGATGAAGCCGCGCGCATCCAAGCCCGCAACGACATCAACTTTTTGCCCCATATAGCGGTAAACCAGTAAATCAACCAGTAGGCGGAAATATTCCGCGCTTTGCAAGACGGGAGTAATGTCATGAAACAAAATCCCTTTTTGCGGCCAGTTTTCAATTTTACGGATTTTGTCCGCCAAAGCTACGCCCATTACTTCAGGATGAATCAACATCTCGACATTCCGAAATCAAAAAGTTTTTAACGCGATATTGTAACGGTCATATGCGGACTTGCCAAATTAATCGATACAATAGCCAAATTTTGCAACATGCCGTCTGAAATTCCGAGAAACATTGTGTTGTGTTATAATTTACAGGTACATACCATCGGCTGAACCACCATGCAAAATCATAAAAAAGGCAATATTTACATCATTTCTGCCGCTTCCGGCACAGGTAAAACGACCTTGGTGTCACGCCTGTTGAAAAATCATGACGACATCCGTGTTTCCATTTCTCATACCACGCGCCAGCCGCGTGAGGGTGAGGCACATGGTGTGCATTACCACTTTGTTCCCAAAGAAGAATTTGAATCACTGATTGAGCAAAGAGCCTTTTTGGAACACGCCAATGTGTTCGGCAACTATTACGGCACCAGCATTGCCGGCGTGAATTCGTTGAGCGAAGAGGGCTATGACGTAATTTTGGAAATTGATGTGCAAGGTGCGGCGCAAGTGCGTAAATCGTTGCCTGAAGCCAGCAGCATTTTTATCCTGCCGCCTTCCTTTGAAGTTTTGGCGCAACGTTTGATCGGCCGTGGTACAGATAGCGAAGAAGTTATTCAAACACGCCTTTCAAAAGCCCGTCATGAGATTGAACAATCCGTTTTGTTCGATTACGTTGTCGTGAATGACGATTTGGATCGTGCCGAAGCCGATTTGTTCCACATTATTAAAGCAGGCCGTCTGAAAAAATCCGCCCAGCAGGGATTTATCTCAAACCTGTTGGAAAATTCGTAAAAAACAGCGAAAATAACCGTTTATTTGAAACATAGAAAGAAAGCAAGCAAACATGGCCCGTATTACTACTGAAGATTGCACAGGTAAAATCCCTAATCACTTCGACCTTACCCTCGTTGCCGCCCGTCGCGCACGCCAATTAGAAAACGGCAATACGCCTTTGGTTGACGACATCCGCAACAACAAACCAACCGTTACCGCCCTGCGCGAAATCGCAGCCGGACAAATCGGAACCGAGCTGTTGACCCGCAATAAATAAACCAACCGGCAAACCGATAAAACCACCGCGCGGACTGTATCGGTGCGATATCACAACCGATACAGTCTGACGGCTTAAAAATAGCCATAAAAGGCCGTCTGAAAATGCCAGCCCCACTGCCTACCGCCCCCTATGATCCGTTGACAGCAGAAGCGCGCGAGCTTCTGTTTCGCACCGCATCCTATCTCAATACCAACGAGCAGGCCGAGCTTGAAAGAGCCGTTGCCTACGCTTTCCACGCCCATGACGGACAAACCCGTAAAAGCGGCGAACCCTACATCACCCATCCCCTTGCCGTTGCCACGCAGCTTGCCATTTGGCACATGGATGTTCAAGGCCTCTGCGCGGGCGTTATGCATGATGTATTGGAAGATACGGGTGTAACCAAAGTCGAAATGGCGGCAGAATTCGGCGATACCATTGCCGAAATGGTAGACGGCCTCTCCAAGCTGGAAAAGCTTAAATTTGAAGATCATGCCGAGCATCAGGCGGAAAGTTTCCGTAAGCTTATCCTCGCCATGACTAAAGACGTGCGTGTTATCGTCGTCAAACTTGCCGACCGATTGCACAATATGCGTACCCTTGGCTCTATGCGTCCGGAAAAACGCCGCCGCATCGCCAAAGAAACCCTCGAAATTTATGCTCAAATCGCCAACCGCATTGGCCTGAACAATGCGTATCAAGAGCTTCAAGACCTATCGTTCCAAAACCTCCACCCAAGACGCTACGAAACCCTGAAAAAAGCCATGGACAACAGCCGCAAAAATCGCCGCGATGTTGTCGGCAAAGTGTTGCGTGCATTCAGTCAGCGTTTGGTTGGTATCAATATTGAAGCCAAAATCAAAGGCCGTGAGAAAAACTTGTACAGCATCCATCAAAAAATGCTGGCTAAAAAGCTGCGTTTTGCCGAAGTGATGGATATTTACGGCTTTCGGGTCATTGTAAACAGCATTCCTGCCTGTTATGCCGCGTTGGGCGCATTGCATAATTTATATCACCCCAAGCCAGGCCGTTTTAAAGACTATATCGCCATTCCGAAAAGCAACGGCTACCAAAGCCTGCACACGACCTTGGTCGGCCCTTACGGTTTGCCGATCGAAGTGCAAATTCGTACGCGTGAAATGGATGCCGTGGCTGAAGGCGGTATCGCCGGCCATTGGATTTACAAATCCGGTGAAAACACTCCGGACCAAGCCGTCCTCCATATGAACCGATGGATGAAAAATATTCTTGACCTGCAAGCCAGCAGCTCAAATGCCATCGAGTTTTTGGAGCATGTCAAAGTTGATTTGTTCCCCAACGAAGTCTATATCGTTACCCCGAAAGGCGATATCCTTACCTTGCCGAAAGGTGCGACGCCGATTGACTTTGCCTATGCCGTTCACACCAATATCGGTCATAAAACTGTTGCCGCGCGTATCAATAACGTCATGATGCCGTTGCGTACCAAGCTGAAAACCGGCGATACGGTAGAAATCATTACTTCCGAGCATGCCAAGCCTAATGTAGCATGGCTGAACTTTACCGTTTCCAGCCGTGCGCGCAGCGCCATCCGCCAATACATTAAAAATCTGAATCGTCACGATGCCGTTGTTTTGGGTGAGAACCTGCTGCAAAAAGCTTTATCCAGCCTGTTGCCTAAAGACATCCTGCTTTCAGACGACCTCAAAGAAAAATATCTTGCCGATTTGAATACCAAACAAACATCGTTTGAAGAGGTTCTCTACAATGTCGGTATGGGGCATACTTTGCCGGTACACGTTGCTATGCACATTGCCGAGTTGGCAGGCCAACATTTTGGCAGCGAGGTCAAACTCAGCCCGATCAAAGTCAACGATCAGGAAACCGGCCGGATTCATTTTGCCGAATGTTGCCATCCGATTCCCGGCGATGCGATCCGCGCCTTATTGGTCAAAGACAAGGGTATGATTATCCACCGTGATACCTGTCAAACTTTGGTCAAAGCCGATCCGGAAGAGCAACTCGATGCGGGTTGGGACAGTTTGCGTAATCAAACGTACCGCACCATCCTCAACGTCAAATCCGAAGATGCGCATGGTTTGTTGGCTTCAATGGCGCAAGCGATTTCCAATTCCGGTGCGGATATCGAATCTGTCGATACGCCAACCAAAGCGCAAGCAGGAACGGAAGGTTTTGTAGAATTTAAATTCACAATTAAAGTCAAAGACTTGGATCAGGTTAATCAGATTATTCATGCAATGCATGCCAATCCGAATATCCGCAAAGTAATTCGAGGATGATCTCGTTATAAGCAAAGGCCGTCTGAAAGTGTTTTCAGACGGCCTTTTTTATGTTTACAAATAAAAGCTGTTGACTTCTTTTTAAGAGGATTTATGGCTTTTTTGTAATTGGATTGGGTTTAATTCAACCAAAAACGGAAAACCAAGAAGAAAACCAAGGCCAAAACGCCGGCCCAAACCAGCAACATGAATCCGGCTACTGCCTGACCCAAGCGGTAAACAGGATTTTTGCGTTCGTCTTCGAGTAGGGGATTTGGTGTATCGTGCGGTTTGTCGGACATGATGAAGCTCTGATTGAATTATTGAATAAAAGCGTAAGGGTACGCCGATAGAAGCAAAGATTCAAGTGGGAATGATTATTGATAGAAGTCTTCGTCTTCATTCCACGCGGTTTTTAAGGCCGTCTGAATGGTGTCGGCACCAAAGCCGCGATAAGCAAGGAAACGTGCTTGTTTTTGTTTTTCTTTCAAATCTTGAGCTTCTTGCTTGAATTTTTTACGCAAGACGGAAATGGCGGTTTGCAGCTCGTCCTCCCTATCGGGTAGGAACTCTCGACAGTCATCTGCATCGATACCTTGTTGCGCCAAAGCTTGCTTGAGGCGGAGCGTGCCATAACGGTTGCTCTTGCTGTGAATATAGGCTTCTGCGTAACGTTGGTCGGATTGCCAATTTCGTTCGGCAAATTCGTCCAAAACCTTTTCCAATTCTTCTTCGCTTTCAGCATGCGGGGCCAGTTTGCGTTTCAAGCCGACACGGCTGACTTCCTGACGGGAAAGAATATCCAAGGCGCGGGCGCGTAAGGTTTTGGGAGGTTTCATGGGGATATGGAAGGGGAGGGATTTAAACTACATTGAATTACATTTCAGACGGCCTGATTGGGTAAAAACACCGAAAAGGCCGTCTGAAAATAAAGCCGAATCATTCTTCGTCTTTGTTTTTTTGCGGTTGCAGATTTTCGTAGATTTCAGGCAGGGCGCGAATCAACAAATCAGGTTTGGTCGCTTTGTCTTGAGAGAGCAAGGTCATGTCGCCGTAGCCGAATGTTACGCCGACGCTGAAGCAACCGGCCGCTTTGGCGGCAAGAATGTCATTTTTAGAATCGCCCACCATCAGCATATTGGCAACGTCGATGCCCAAAACTTCGGCCGCATGTTGAAGCGGCAATGGGCTGGGTTTTCTCTCAGTCAGGCTGTCGCCGCCGAGAACCAGGCTGAAGTAGCCGTCGAGATTAAGCTGTTTCAGCAGCTCGGCTGCCAGAATTTCATTTTTGTTGGTAATGACAACCAATGGAATACCCAAGGACTTGAACAGACCGAGACCGGCTTCGGTTTCAGGGTAGGGGCGGGTAAAGTCGCTCAAGTGCTCGCGATAATATTTCATAAAGAAAACAAAACCTTTTTCCCAGATTTCAGGATCGGCTTCTTTTTCACGATCATTGGTAATGACGCGATGAACCAATTTGCCGATGCCGTCGCCGACATAACTTTCAACCGTTTGGGTAGGCAAAACAGGTAAACCCAAGTGCGCACACATGGCTTGGGCTGCTGCGGCCAAATCGGGAACGGAATCACATAAGGTACCGTCCAAATCAAAGGCAACGGCTTGAACGTGTTCTAAAGCAGCAGTAGTCATTGAGTAGCTTTCTGTCATATTATTTAAGCGCTTATTTTAACATTGTTTGCCTGATTTGCCGATGTTTTGCTGATTCTTTAAAGGGATATTTGTTTAAATTGTTAACAATTTTTGCTGGTGTAAGGCTGTTAGCCTATTTGGAATATGGAAGGGATTTTGTCAACAAAAAGGGTAGTTTGGTAGGCATTAAAAAACAAAGGGTTTGTGTGTTTTTTTGAATGGTTTGATGAGCATTTATACTAGGCCGTCTGAAAATTTTTTGGTCGGCATGCCGATATTTTCAGACGGCCTCAAACTAAATTCATATATAAATGAATGGATTTGCTTTTTATCGACTACATGCTATTACATTTTTTCCTGTTTTTGTATATAGTAACAAGTATGGCTCTCGTCTAATCATGTGTATGAAAAGGAAAAATACATGTCCGCATCTGCTGTTAAAGAAACACTGAATCCGTTTGAAATTGCACAAAAACAAGTGAAAATTGCCTGCGATCGCCTGAATGCCGACCCAGCAGTATTTGAAATCTTGAAAAAGCCGCAACGTGTTTTGGAAGTCAACTTCCCTGTCAAACTCGACAACGGTACAGTAGAAAATTTCACCGGCTACCGTTCACAACACAATAATGCCGTCGGCCCTTACAAAGGCGGCGTGCGCTTCCATCCCAATGTAAATCTGGACGAAGTCAAAGCACTGTCTATTTGGATGACCATCAAATGCTGCGTGGCCGGTATTCCTTACGGCGGCGGTAAAGGCGGTATTACTTTGGATCCGCGTAACTATTCCGAAGCGGAATTGGAACGCATTGCTCGCGCTTATTCCGAAGCCATTTCTCCGCTGATCGGCGAGAAAATCGATATTCCTGCCCCTGATGTGAACACCAACGGCAAAATCATGTCTTGGATGGTTGATGCCTATGAAAACGTGGTGAAACATTCCGCACCGGGCGTATTTACCGGCAAACCGGTTGAGTTTGGCGGCTCCTTGGCGCGTACTGAGGCCACCGGTTACGGCGTAAACTTCGCCGCCGTCCAAGCTTTGGAAAAACTGGGCAAAGACGTGAAGGGTGCCACTTACGCCATTCAAGGTTTCGGTAATGTGGGCTACCACACCGGTTACTATGCACACAAAGCCGGTGCGAAAATCGTTGCCGTATCTACTGTTGACGTTGCCATTTACAACGAAAACGGCTTGGATATGGAAGCAATCATCAAAGAATTCCAAACCAAAGGTTTCATCACCAATGAAGCAGGCTACGGCAAAGAAATCAGCAATGCCGAACTTTTGGCTCTGGATGTGGACGTCCTCGCTCCTTGCGCACTGGAAAACCAACTGACTTCTGAAAACGCCGGTAAAGTCCGCGCGAAAATCGTGGTTGAAGGTGCAAACGGTCCGACTACTCCTGAAGCCGACGTTATCCTGCGTCAAAATGGCGTATTGGTTGTTCCTGATATTTTGGCAAACTGCGGCGGCGTGGTGGTATCCTATTTTGAATGGGTACAAAACCTGCAAGGCTACTACTGGGAGTTTGACGAAGTTCAAGAGAAAGAAACCGTTGTTCTGCGCCGTGCGTTCCGCGATATTTGGAACTTGGCTCAAGAATACGATGTCGACCTGCGTACCGCTTCTTACATGATGAGTATCCGTCGTGTTGAAAAAGCAATGAAATTGCGCGGCTGGTATTAATCGTTTGAGCGATAGCTAATAGTAGGCCGTCTGAAACCTGTTTTCAGACGGCCTTAATGTTTTTGATAAGAGCCTTTACAAATTTTTATCCACCTTGATTCCATTTCATTCAAACTCAGCTATAATCCCCTTTTTTGACCTTTCCGGAAAAGACATAATCATGAACAAAACTTTCAAATTCAGCGCATTGGCTTTGTCTGCTTTGTTGGCACTGACTGCTTGCAACCAAAAAGACACTGCCGCTAAAGACGCCCCTGCTGCTTCCGCAGCTTCAAATGCGACTGCAGATGCTTCTGCCATCGGTTCTACTGCCCAACAAGCCAGCTACGCAATGGGTGTGGACATCGGCCGTTCATTGAAACAAATGAAAGACCAAGGTACGGAAATCGATTTGAAAGTCTTCACCGAAGCCATGGAAGCCATGTTTGAAGGTAAAGAAGTCAAAATGACTGAAGCCCAAGCTCAGGAAGTGATGATGAAATTCCTGCAAGAGCAACAAGAAAAAGCCACTGCTAAACGTGCTGAAGATGCCAAAGTAAACTTGGAAAAAGGCGAAGCGTTCTTGAAAGAAAACGCGACTAAAGAAGGCGTGAAAACCAGCGCTTCCGGTCTGCAATACAAAATCACCAAAGAAGGCGAAGGCAAAAAACCGACTAAAGACGACATCGTTACCGTTGAATACGAAGGCCGTCTGATTGATGGTACTGTATTTGACAGCAGCAAAAACAGCGGTGAACCTGTAAGTTTCCCTGTAAGCCAAGTGATTCCAGGTTGGACTGAAGGTATCCAACTCTTGAAAGAAGGCGGCGAAGCAACATTCTACATCCCTGCCAAATTGGCTTACCGCGAAGTGGGTGCCGGCGATAAAATCGGCCCGAACGCTACTTTGGTATTCGACGTGAAACTGGTTAAAGTCGGCGCGCCTGATGCTGCTGCGCAACAACCAGTACAAGTTGACGTACAAAAAGTTAAATAATCCGAATCAAGGCTTACGCCCTTAAATAACGGATAAAAGGCCGTCTGAAAAATTCCGTTTCAGACGGCCTTTGTTCCAAACAAACAAGGAATTATGATGAAAAATATCGTCATCCTTATTTCCGGACGCGGTAGTAATATGCAGGCGATTGTGAATGCCGACATTCCCGATGCCAACATTGCAGCCGTATTGAGCAACAGCGAGACCGCTGCCGGATTGGCATGGGCGGCAGAGCGCGGTATTGCCACTGACAGTTTGAACCATAAAAACTTCGACTCGCGTCTGGCATTTGATCAGGCCATGATGGAAAAAATCGATGCCTATCAGCCCGATTTGGTTGTATTGGCGGGCTTTATGCGCATTTTGACTCCGGAATTCTGCGCACATTATGAAAACCGCCTGATCAATATCCATCCGTCCATCCTGCCCTCTTTTACCGGTTTGCATACCCACGAACGCGCATTGGAAGCAGGTTGCCGAGTGGCAGGCTGCACCATCCACTTCGTGACGCCCGAGCTGGATTGTGGACCGATTATTTCACAAGGCATTGTTCCTATTTTGGACGGCGATACCGCTGACGACGTTGCCGCACGCGTGCTGACGGTTGAACACCAGCTTTTCCCACAAGCCGTTGCAGACTTTGTTGCAGGCCGTCTGAAAATCGAAGGCAACCGCGTTTTGAATGCACAACGCAATGCCGCCGGTCAAAGCCTGTTGGCTTAATAAAACACGATACACACAAGGAAAACATCATGAATCCGATTAAAACAACCCTGCTGACACTTTCCCTGCTCACTGCCTCCATCGGCGCACAAGCCGCTGAATTGCCGCAATCTGCCGTTTTGCAATACTCAGGCAGCTACGGTATTCCTGCGACCATGACCTTCACCCGC
Source organism: Neisseria sp. P0007.S010 (assembly GCF_051962875.1). Lineage (NCBI taxonomy): Bacteria > Pseudomonadati > Pseudomonadota > Betaproteobacteria > Neisseriales > Neisseriaceae > Neisseria > Neisseria sp. P0007.S010. Next base: position 137,071 of record NZ_JBQCUX010000004.1, read on the forward strand.
AGCGGCAACCAATACAAAATCGTCTCTACCATCAAAGTACCGCTTTACAATATCCGCTTTGAATCCGGCGGCAGCATCAACGGCACGACCTTGCATCCGTCTTACTACAAAGATGTACGCGGCGGTAAATTGTATGCCGAGGCCAAATTCTCCGGCGGCAACATCACTTACGGTAAAGCAGGTGATTTGAAAACCGAAAAATCCGGCCCTGCCATGGACTTGTTCACTTTGGCATGGCAACTGGCCGCCAATGACGTGCGCCTGCCGTCAGGTTTGAAAATTACCAACGGTAAAAAACTGTACACCGTCGGCAGCATGAACAAAATCGGCAGCGAAAGCTATAAACTGAACGGCGGCACAACGCCTGTAAGCAAATATCGCGTCCGCCGCGGCGACGATACCGTTACTTACTCTTTTGCTTCCGATATCGACAATATCCCTGCGCAAATCAGCTATACCGATGACGGCAAAACCTACAACCTGAAACTGACTTCCGTCAAAATCAACGGTAAAGTAGTGAAACCGTAATCTTTATTTGCTCAAACAAGAAGGCCGTCTGAAAAGTTTTCAGACGGCCTTTTATTTTTACAGCAACACAATATCGTATTGTTCCTGCGTGTAGGCGGTTTCGACTGCCAGCGAAATCGGCTTGCCGATAAAGTCTATCAACATCGCCAGCGATTGTGATTCTTCGTCTAGGAACAAGTCGATGACATTTGGAGCGGCCAAAATGCGGAAGGCTTGGACATCGTAGCGGCGCGCTTCGCGGACGATTTCGCGTTGGATTTCGTAGCACACGGTTTGCGGCGTTTTCAGACGGCCTCGGCCTTGGCAGGAAGGGCAGGGTTCGCAGAGGATTTGGCTTAAGTTTTCACGCGAGCGTTTGCGGGTCAGTTCGACAAGGCCCAGGCTGGTAAAGCCGTTGAGGGTGACGCGGGTACGGTCGAAACTGAGGGCTTTGGCAAGCTCTTGCAGGACGGCTTCGCGGTGGACTTCCTGCGCCATATCGATGAAGTCGATGATGATGATGCCGCCGAGATTGCGCAGGCGAAGTTCGCGGGCAATGGTGTGGCAGGCTTCGAGGTTGGTGCGGAAGATGGTTTCATCAAAATTGCGCGCGCCGACAAAGCCGCCGGTGTTGACATCGATGGTGGTCATGGCTTCGGTGGACTCGATGATGAGGTAGCTGCCGAAGTTGAGATTGACGCGCGGTTGCAGGGCGCGGGCGATTTCCTGCTCGATGTTGTGGGTTTCAAATAGGGGGCGTTCGCCTTTGAACAGCTCGATTCTGCCTAATGCGCCTTGAACGTATTGTTCGGCAAACTGGGTCATGCGGCGGTGGTTTTCGGTGGAATCAACCAGGATTTTGTGCGTATCGAGGCTGAACATATCGCGCAAAACGCGCAGGCTCAAAGGCAAATCTTGATACAGCAGGGTTTCGGGCGGCTGAATTTTCGCTTGTTTTTGAATGTGTTCCCATACTTTGGTCAGATAGTTGATGTCTGATTGCAGTTGGTCATCGGAAGCGTTTTCGGCGTTGGTACGGATGATGTAGCCGTGGCAGGCATTTTCGGGCAGCAGGTTGTTGAGGCGCTCCCTCAAACTGCTGCGTTCGGCATCATCCTCGATGCGTTGGGAAATGCCGATGTGGTCTTCTTGCGGAAGATGGACGAGGAAACGGCCGGCCAGTGAGATTTGGGTGGACAGGCGCGCGCCTTTGGTGTTGATGGGGTCTTTGATGACCTGAACCAAGACGGACTGACCTTCAAAGAGCATGTGTTCGATGCGTTGGGTTTCGTCCGGGTTGCGGCGTTGTTCGAGGACATCGACGATGTGCAGAAACGCGGCGCGTTCCAAACCGATATCGATAAACGCGCTTTGCATGCCGGGAAGGACGCGTTTGACGACGCCCAAATAAATATTGCCGACCAAGCTATGACCGCTGTTGCGCTCGATGTGCAGCTCGCAGATATTGTTCTCTTCCAAAACGGCCACACGCGTTTCTTGCGGCGTAATGTTGACGAGGACGGTTTCGGACGGACGCACGGCGTCCTTTGGGATGGGAATTCCTGAAAGCATGGGGGTACCTGATTTTGAATAGAAAAACTTTTGCGATGTGTCCTTCTCCAAAAAAACAAATGGCAAAAATCATTCTGTGAAAGCGCTTATCATACTTTAATTATGGTTTTTCCGCATCTGCACAAATGTTTATGGCCAAGAGGCCGTCTGAATGTTTTTTACAACCGTACGGCGAGAATACTTGTAAAATAGCACCTATGCCCATATAGTCATGAACATTGGTATTTTGGAAGAAATCATGCAAACCGTTACTGTTTATACCGGTCCATATTGCCCGTACTGCACCATGGCGAAAAGGCTGTTGCAGGCGGTGGGTGTGAAAGAAATCAACGAAATCCGCATCGACGGCAATCCGGAAGTTTTTGCCGAAATGCAGCAGCTTTCCGGCCAGCGCAGCGTGCCGCAGATTTTTATCGGCGATACCCATGTCGGTGGCTTTACCGATTTGTACCGCTTGCAGCAGGAAGGCAAGTTGGACGAATTACTGAATCCTTAACCCTTAACTTAGGAAAATAAAATGAGCGAAGAATTGCAACCCGTATTCAGCGTTGAGCGTCTGTATGTAAAAGACTTGTCTTTGGAAGTGCCTCATGCACCACAAATCTTCTTGGAACAAGGCGAGCCTGAAGTCGATATGCGCGTTTCTACCGGCAACACCAAACTGGAAGACGGCTTCTACAGCGTTGACGTTACCGTTACCGTGACTGCCAAACTGAACGAAGAGCGCACCATGTTCTTGAACGAAGTTACCCAAAGCGGCATCTTCCGTCTGGAAAACATTCCTGAAGAAGACGTACAACTGCTGCTGGGCGTTGCTTGTCCAAACATCCTGTTCCCTTACGCACGCGAAGCCATTTCCAACAGCGTAACCCGCGCCGGCTTCCCACCTGTATTACTCGCTCCGATCAACTTCGAAGCAATCTACCAACAACAACAGGAAGCTAACGCTTAATCGCGTTATACCTAAATTGAGGCCGTCTGAAACATTGCGTTCAGACGGCCTTTTTTTATCTAAAAATCAGGACATAAGAAAAAATCTATAACAAAAAGTTCATATATTAATGCAATAAGTATATAATGATATCGTTTATCATTACGATCTAATTTTAAATTTTATAGGTTATATATCATTTAAAATCAATAAATTGTAATTTTTATCTAGCAGATAAATAGATTCTATTAATTAAGGAAATAGTTGTGAAACCTGATTTTCAAATGAAAACAATTTGTTTGTTATTAGTGCTGCCTTGCCAAACTGTTTTTGCAGATACGGGACATCAAGAAGTGGAACATGTAGACATGGATACGGTCAAGGTCAGTGGCAAACGGCAGGCACAAAGGAATACCGAGCGCAGTCAGTCTTATACAATCGGAACGATGGCAACGGCGACTGGCTTGCGTATTTCAGGTAAGGATACGCCGCAGTCGGTGAGCGTAATGACGCGTCGGCAGCTAGATGATAAAGCAATATATTCTTTAGAAGAGGCAATGAAAAACACTACGGGAATCAACGTGGTTCGGGATTCGGGTCTACAAACTCGTTTTTTGTCTCGTGGTTTCTATGTTGATCAGATTGGTGAAGACGGTATTACCACGAATGTGTCTGGACGTTCGGGCTATACGGCAAAAATCGATGTCTCACCGAGCACAGACCTTGCTGTTTATGATCACATTGAGGTTGTTAGAGGTGCAACCGGTCTTACTCAATCCAATTCCGAACCGGGTGGAACCATTAATTTAATCCGTAAGCGGCCAACAGCTCTGTTTAAGCATACAGGTGAAATCAGCACTGACCATAGGGGCAGCAAGCGTTTGGCTTTGGATGTATCTGGAAGCTTGAATAATGAACATACGGTACGCGGTAGGCTGGTTGGTGTTCATGAGGACCACCGTTCTTTTAAAGAGGGTGTATGGAACAAGAAAGACATGGTTTATGGCGTGATCGATACGGATTTGAGTGATAACAGTATGCTGACATTGGGCGGCACTTATCAGAAAAATAAAGACATTCCCGATTTTGCCGGCGTGATTTTACCTTGTGAGGATCAAAAAACTGCGGCCTTCAGCTCCAGTCCTGCCTGTAACAATCCTTTGAAATTGCCACGTAAAACTTATTTGGGTGAAACCTCATGGTCACGCCTGAATGCTGATAAATACAATATTTTTTCCGGTTTCAAACATGTCTTTGACAATGGATGGCAACTCAATGCAGAAATTTCTTATACGCATAATGATTCAGATGCCAAAGTCGGACAATTTTTTCTGAAAAACGAACACGCGGCAGGTATTTCAGCATCTGAGGCAACGGGTTTCTTAACCGAGAAGGGGGAGGTTATTCCTTTTGAGCCTAAAGACAAGGCGTTGGCAAAATTAAAAGAATATCGTGATGGTGTCACTAAAACATATGAAGAGAAAAAAGCAGATTATGTTGCCCATCGTTTCGATGCATCTGCTTTTGAACAATATCGCTCCCAAAGAGCGGCAGCACGTCGGGCAGGTTTTGATCAATGTATGCAGGACATTGGTTTGGATTTCCTGTGCAACGACTGGCAGGATCCGGGTGTAGAAGTAGATAAAAAAGAGTTTGTTGATAAGGAGCTTGCAAAGCAAGGCATTATTAACAATGCAGAAGGCCTGTTTCCCAACCGTCTATACGACTCAGCATACAATCTTCGCCACACATACAACCGCCGTTACAACTTCATGCCGTTGCACTATACCAAACATGATGTGCAATGGGGCTTTAAGCTGGATCTGACAGGTAACTACCGCCTGCTTGGGCGTGAACATGATTTCTTTGTCGGCTATGCGTATAACAATGAAAAAATCCGTTCTGCCTATACGGAAATATATCAAAACCGTTATTTTGTCCGTCCTCAAGGTTATGCAGGTGCAGGCAGTTGCGGCATTCATCCCGATGGTCCGGAGCGTAATCCTTTAGAAAAAGGCATTGTCGAACCAGATTGGCATATTTATAACGAAAAAGGTAATAACAAAATCTATGTGCCGGAATGCAGTGGCGCGCATGTTACCAAATATACTCCCCGTTTGGATGCGGAGGGCAAGCCTGTCTGGACAGTCAACGACAATGGTGAGCGCGTAATGGTGCAAGATCCTGTTTATGAATTGGATGCAAATGGAAACAAAATACAGGAGCGGGATGAAGAGGGAAATTTGAAATGGGCAAACCAATATCTGAAAATACCGCTGTGGAAAACTGTTCAGGTTGCAGATGATCATGTTCCGGCGTTATACAATTATTCGAAATACCTTAACACGAATAAAACACATTCTTTGACTGTCAGCACGCGCTTTAATGCGACCAACCGTCTGCATCTCTTGGGTGGTATGCACTATACGCGCTATGAAACCACACAAGCCAAAGAAATGCCTGTACGCTACGGCCAGCCTGCTACGGCATTCCAAACTGAGAGCAGTAACAAAATCGACAAAGAGCATTACACCTCAAAAATGCAAAGCCATAGGTTTACGCCATATGCTGGCATTACCTACGACCTGACACCGCAACAAAGCTTGTATGCCAGCTATACTAAGATTTTTAAACAACAGGATAACGTTGATGTAACCAGCAAATCCGTTCTTCCACCACTCATCGGGACTAACTATGAAATAGGTTGGAAAGGGTCGTTCTTGCAAGGCCGTCTGAATGCTTCGCTTGCCTTGTTTGTTTTACAGCAGAAAAACCGTACCGTTGTCGATTTCGGATTTGTTCCTGATACTAGTAGTAACGGAGGCTCATTCCAAACCATCGCTAAACCTGTGGGTAAGGTTAAGAGCAGCGGTGCAGAACTTGAATTGGCTGGCGAATTGTCGGAAAACTGGCGTATTTTTGTTGGCTACACATATAACAAAAGTAAGTATAAAAATGCGGCAGAAGTCAATGCGGAGCGGTTGGAGAAAAATACGACTGCCGACCCGTATAACTTCAGTAACTTCACGCCGGTACATATGTTCCGCCTCGGTACAAGCTACCGCTTGCCTCAAACTAAGTTAACCTTGGGTGGCGGAATATCTGCACAAAGTCGTACAAGTAGCCTTTACAATATTCGCCAAGGAGGCTACGGACTTATAGATGGCTTTGTTCAATATGACTTTCACAAACACGGCAGAATCAGCCTGATAGGAACTAACCTGGCTGACAGGACGTATTTTGAAAATAACTACAACCGTACGCGAGGTCAAAACAATTTCTATGGCGAACCGCGGACAGTTAAACTGAAATTGGATTGGCATTTCTAGAGAGAATGGATAATGATTGGGTATGTAAACATTATTGGCTAAATTCATAAAAGTATGGGTTGAATATCCTTCTTTTTTGAAAGCTGTTTCCTAACAATGGCTGAAGTTGATTCGATAGCCGGCGTATTTTCAAATATTAATTCGTTTCAAGTATTCAGCTTTGAAGGCCGTCTGAAACATTGCGTTCAGACGGCCTTTTTGTTTTCGGATAAAATACAGCAAACTTTCAATCAGCTGCCTTTTAAGATGACGCCCGAAACCCAAAAACAGCTCAAAATTACCGATGTCTCTGCTAAGAAGCTCGAAAAACTCAACCTCCATACCGCATGGGATTTGGTGTTGCACCTGCCGCTGCGTTACGAGGACGAGACGCACATCATGCCGATTAAGGATGCGCCGATCGGCGTGCCGTGTCAGGTTGAGGGCGAGGTCATCCATCAGGAAGTCACGTTCAAACCGCGCAAGCAGCTGATTGTCCAAATCGCCGACGGTTCCGGCAGCGTCCTTTTTTTGCGTTTCATCCACTTTTACGCCAGCAACCAGAAACAGATGGCGGTCGGCAAACGCATCCGAGCCGTGGGCGAAATCAAACACGGGTTTCACGGCGACGAGATGATTCATCCCAAAATCCGCGATGCCGAGAGCAGCGGTTTGGCGGAAAGCCTCACGCCGATTTATCCGACCGTAAATGGTTTGAACCAGCCCACTTTGCGTCGCATCATTCAGACGGCGTTGGACGTTACGCCGCTACACGACACGCTGCCCGATGCCTTATTGAGTCGTCTGAAACTACCGCACCTTGCCGAAAGCCTGCGCCTTTTGCATTCGCCGCCGCCGAGTTTCACCATCCACCAGCTTTCCGACGGCGCGCTACCCGCATGGCAGCGGCTTAAATTCGACGAACTTTTGGCGCAACAGCTTTCCATGCGCTTGGCGCGGCAGAAGCGTGTCAGCGGCTCAGCCACGGCATTGGGCGGCGACGGCATATTGACTCAAGCCTTGCGCCACGCCTTACCGTTTGCCCTGACCGATGCCCAAGAAAGAGTCGTGTCCGAAATCTGCCGCGATATGGCGCAAACCCACCCCATGCACCGCCTGTTGCAAGGCGATGTCGGCAGCGGCAAAACCATCGTCGCCGCCTTGTCCGCGCTGACCGCCATCGAATCCGGCGCGCAGGCGGCCGTGATGGCGCCGACCGAAATCCTTGCCGAACAGCACTTTATCAAGTTCAAACAATGGCTCGAACCTTTAGGACTCGAAGTCGTCTGGCTCTCCGGCAGCCAGCGCAAAAAAGCCAAAGACGAAGCCAAAGCCAAACTCGCCGACGGCACTGTCAAAATCGCCGTCGGCACGCACGCCCTGTTTTCAGACGACGTCGAGTTTCAAAATCTCGGCTTGGTGATTGTGGACGAACAACACCGCTTCGGCGTCGCCCAACGCCTTGCCCTCAAAAACAAAGGACGAGACGTCCACCAGCTGATGATGTCCGCCACGCCCATCCCACGCACGCTCGCCATGAGTTTCTTCGCCGATTTGGACGTGTCCGTCATCGACCAGTTGCCGCCCGGGCGCACCCCGATTAAAACCCGCCTCGTCAACAATGTCCGCCGCGCCGAAGTCGAAGGCTTCGTCCTCAACATCTGCCGCAAAGGGCAGCAGGCGTACTGGGTCTGCCCGCTGATTGAAGAAAGCGAAACCCTGCAACTGCAAACTGCCACCGAAACCCTCGAGCAGCTTCAGGCAGCCTTGCCCGAACTCAACATCGGCTTGGTACACGGGCGCATGAAGGCCGCCGAAAAAGCCAAAGTCATGGCGGAATTTGCCGCAGGCCGTCTGAACGTCTTGGTTGCCACCACCGTCATCGAAGTCGGCGTAGATGTGCCCAACGCCGCTCTGATGGTGATCGAACACGCCGAGCGCATGGGCTTGGCGCAGCTGCACCAATTACGCGGGCGGGTAGGGCGCGGCGCGGCAGAAAGCGTGTGCGTACTCCTGTTTGCTGAACCCTTGAGCGAACTCGCCAAAGCACGGTTGAAAGTCATCTACGAACACACCGACGGCTTTGAAATCGCCCGACAAGACCTCAACATCCGTGGCCCCGGCGAATTTCTCGGCGCGCGTCAAAGCGGCGTTCCCATGCTGCGTTTTGCCAATCTTGAAGAAGACTTACACCTTTTAGAACAAGCGCGCGAAATCGCCCCGATGCTGATTGAACAAAACCCCGAAATCGTCGAAGCGCATTTGGCAAGATGGCTTTCCAGCAGGGAAGGCTATTTGGGCGTATAAGGTTTGCTTTAAAAGAAAAAGGCCGTCTGAAATATTTCAGACGGCCTTTGATTTGGCTGGATAGTGGTTTAGAAACCTTGCGCCAACATGGCATCGGCAACTTTGACGAAACCGGCAATGTTCGCACCATTGACGTAGTTCACTGTGTCGCCGACTTTGCCGTATTTCAGGCAGGATTCGTGGATGTTGTGCATGATGTCAAACAGGCGGCTGTCCACTTCTTCGCGTGTCCAAGACAGGCGGATGGCGTTTTGACTCATTTCCAAACCTGAAGTTGCTACGCCACCGGCGTTGGAGGCTTTGCCCGGAGCGTAGAGGATGCCGGCTTTGATAAATTGTTCGACTGCGCCCAAAGTTGACGGCATGTTCGCACCTTCGGCAACTACATAGCAACCGTTTGCCAGCAGGATTTTGGCAGCGTCTGCATCCAATTCGTTTTGGGTGGCGCAAGGCAGGGCGACTTCGGCCGCGATGTTCCACGGTTTTTGGTTTTCAAAGTATTGCAGGCCTTGTTCTTTGGCGTAAGTGGCGACGCGTTCGCGGCGTACTTCTTTCAGCTCGATCAAAGCGGCCAGTTGCGCTTCGGTCATACCGCTGTCAGGGAAGAGGACAAAGCCGTTGGAGTCGGAAACTGTCAATACTTTTGCACCCAGTTGGATGGCTTTTTCGGCTGCGTATTGCGCCACGTTGCCGGAGCCGGAAATCAACACGCGTTTGCCTTCGATGCTGTCGTTGCGGGTTTCCAACATGGCTTGGGCAAAATATACGCAGCCGTAGCCGGTGGCTTCAGGGCGAATCAGGCTGCCGCCCCATTCGAGGCCTTTGCCGGTCAGGACGGAAGCAAATTCGTTGCGGATTTTTTTGTATTGGCCGAACAGATAGCCGATTTCGCGGCCGCCTACGCCGATATCGCCGGCAGGGACGTCGGTGTCGGCGCCGATGTGACGGTAGAGTTCGGTCATAAAGGCTTGGCAGAAGCGCATTACTTCGGCATCGGATTTGCCTTTAGGATCAAAGTCGGAACCGCCTTTGCCGCCGCCCATAGGCAGGGTGGTCAGCGCGTTTTTGAAGACTTGTTCAAAAGCAAGGAATTTCAACACGCCCAAATCGACGGTAGGGTGGAAGCGCAAGCCGCCTTTGTAAGGGCCGATGGCGGAGCTCATTTGAATGCGGTAGCCGCGGTTGACTTGGACTTGGCCTTTGTCGTCCATCCAAGTAACGCGGAACATGATCACGCGCTCCGGTTCAACAATACGCTCAAGCAGGCTTTGTTGGGTGTATTTTGGGTTTTTTGCTAAAAACGGATCCAAACTCATGAACACTTCTTCAACAGCTTGATGGAAGGGTTCTTGGTTGGGGTTGCGTTGTTTGAGATTGGTAAATAGAGTGTTCAGGTCGGTCATTTTTCTACTCCTATTGAGTGAGATATTTCAATATTTATGTTTTGAAATATAGCCGTAAAAATTTTACTTGCCAAGAAAAATTTTACCTAGATTGTTGACATTATTTTTTTACCAATTTGTAAAAATGGAATTATATTTCAAATTTAATTAAAAATATTTAAAAATATTTTATTAAATATATTTTATTAAAAATAAAATTCTAACCATTTAAATTGGAAAATACTGAAAATTTTTTTGTAAAAATTTCATTCAGCTCAAAAATTTGTGCAAATTAGCGCTGAATTGTCAATATTGTTAATGAGTGTATTACGCGAATATGGGAAAGGTCGCCCCATTGAAGACAGAGAGGCAGGCCGTCTGAAAATTCGGTACAATACACACGAAATTCCCACAACACATACACTAAGGAAACACATGAAAGCCTATCACGACCTTATGCGCCATGTTCTCGACAATGGCATCGACAAATCCGACCGTACCGGCACCGGCACGCGTTCCGTGTTCGGTTACCAAATGCGTTTTGATTTGAGTGAAGGCTTTCCGCTGTTGACCACCAAAAAACTGCATCTGCGCTCGATTATTCATGAGCTGCTTTGGTTTCTCAAAGGCGATACCAACATCAAATACCTGAAAGAGAACAATGTTTCCATTTGGGATGAATGGGCGGATGAAAACGGCGATTTAGGCCCGGTTTACGGCTACCAATGGCGCAGCTGGCCCGCACCCGACGGCCGCCATATCGACCAAATTGCCAATGTGGTGGAACAAATCAAGAAGAATCCCGACTCGCGCCGTCTGATTGTATCGGCATGGAATCCGGCTTTGGTCGACGAAATGGCCTTACCGCCTTGCCACGCGCTGTTTCAGTTTTACGTTGCCAACGGCAAATTGTCTTGCCAGCTTTACCAACGCAGCGCCGATATTTTCCTTGGCGTACCGTTCAATATCGCCAGCTACGCATTGTTGACCATGATGATGGCCCAAGTATGCGGACTGGAAGCAGGTGAGTTTATCCATACGTTTGGCGATGCGCATTTGTACAGCAACCATATCGAGCAGGCCCAGCTACAATTAAGCCGCGATTTCCGAAACCTGCCGACCATGAAAATCAACCCTGAAGTCAAAGACTTGTTTGAATTTAAATTTGAAGACTTTGAATTGGAAGGCTACGATCCGCATCCGCATATCAAAGCAGCCGTATCGGTGTAATCTAAGTTGAAAATAAAAAGGCCGTCTGAAACTTCAGACGGCCTTTTGTTTAGGCAGGTTTATTGACGTTTCGCGCCATAGCCACCGATTAAGTGTTCGGTCGCATCTTTGTTTTTCAAGCCGTAAGTGCCGCCAATTTCTGCAGCATTGGGGCCGTAGAATTTGCCGTTCAGGTTGCCGCTTAACTTGTCATCGGCCGTGCTGACTTTGCCGGAGAAGAGGTTGCCGTCTTTCCAGCTTGCCGTACCTTTGAAATCGTAGTTTTTATCTGCTTTGGATACGCGCTTACCATTTTCCAAAGTGTGGAAGTGCGAGTTTGATGTTTCAAAACGGACACCTTTGAGGCCGAAATCAACGATAGCCATGACATTGGAAGTCAACTGACGATTGTTCTTGTCGGTAACCACATAGGCAGTGGAAATACCTTTGTAGGTGGCTGTACCTTTAGCAGGCAGGGTCGTGAAGACAGTTTCATCGCCCAAGCTTTGATAGCCTTGATATACATGTCCTTTAGGGTCGGCGTAATGCGCGAAGGTTTGATATGTCCAGCCGGCCGCAGAAGGATCATGCAACACAATTTTGGTGCCGTCATCAAAATTGATGACATAGACACCGTCGAATTGTTTGTCAAAAACTAAGCCATCTTGGTCTGGACGGAAATAAGCTAGATCCTTGCTGGCTTTTTCATTCATTTCTGCTAGTTTAGCCCGAACTTCAAGATTTTTAGCGTGTAAAGTATTTAATTCTTCAATCTTTGCTTTGATCTCAGTTACTTTTTTATTGTTAACTGGGCCAGCTTCTGGATTTTCTTCTTTTTCAAGCTTTTCTTGTTCAGCTTTTAACTTTTTAGAAATTTCAACAATACTGTCATCCAAAGTTGATTTGCCGTATGCGAATTCGGTATTTTTCTCTTTGCCTTTTTGTTCGCTGACATCAGTTTGAGTATTGCCTTTTGAATATACTTTGGCGATAACAGAAGCGGAACTTGTCCATGTAGGTTGGGTTGCGCTGCCATCAGAGGTCTTATTAAATAACACAACGCCGTCCATTTTGACTTCATCATTGTTGTTAAAGTCAATAGAGCTGATCAGGCCATTTTGGTTGCGGTCTTGATTGTCTGTTTGGAACATTTTGCCTGCGGCATCTTTGCGGATTTGTACGTTAGGGTTGGATTGTTGTGCACCTTTGGAAGATATGAAATGTGTGTGCAAAGGCTGGCTAACGTTGGCCGGATCGATTGGGGCTTCATCGGTCAGTTTGGCGAGGTTGTCGGCACTGTTAGTAAGCGTAGTAGATGGCGCTTTAGGAGTGCTGGCATTGCTGTTGTTGGCAGGATTACCATTGTTACTAGCAGAGTTGCCGGTATTATTGGTAGGAGTTGCGCCGGTGCTTAAAGCAGATGAACCGCCGCCTCCGCCACCACCGCATGCGGACAAGATGGCTGCGCTGATGGCTGTAAAAACGATGGTTTTAAGTTTGGTTTGGATGTTTGACATGAGATTCCCTGTATAGTTATTCGCTTGATGAAAAGGTCGGAGAGATCGTTTATCTGATTTTTAAACCTTTAATGCCCGATAATAACCATAAATCATAAAAAAATAAACAGTTTGTTTGCATTTCTGTACAAAAATTAATCAAAGGGAAGGTGATTAGGTAGATATTTTTTTAGTTAATTGTTTTATATGGATTTATTTTAAATATTTTAGTGAGTTCGATAGCTAGTCTGTTTCTTTTTAACAAACTTTTCAGACGGCCTTTTGAAGATAAAAAAGCAGTCGGACTTTATGGATGCTTTTCTCTCAACGGATAAGCGTATTTCCGTTAAAATACGCCTTCTTTTCCGATTCGAAACATTGCCATGCGTCTTACCCACATCAAACTCTCCGGCTTCAAATCTTTTACCGACCCGACCACGATTCATGTGCCGGGGCAGCTTGTTGCGGTTATCGGGCCGAACGGCTGCGGCAAGTCGAATGTGATTGACGCGGTGCGCTGGGTGTTGGGCGAGGCTTCGGCGAAGCAGCTTCGCGGCGAGAGTATGCAGGACGTGATTTTTAACGGTGCGGCAACGCGCCGTCCTGCGCCGAGGGCTTCGGTGGAGCTGGTGTTTGACAACAGCGACCACAGTTTGCAGGGGGCGTGGGGGCAGTATGCCGAGGTGAGCATCAAGCGGCAGCTGACGCGTCAGGGCGAATCGACGTATTTCATCAACAATCAGACTGTACGCCGCCGCGACATTACCGATTTGTTTCTGGGTACGGGCGTGGGCGCGCGCGGTTATGCCGTTATTGAGCAGGGGATGATTTCGCGCATTATCGAAGCGCGGCCGGAGGAGTTGCGCGCCTATATCGAGGAGGCGGCGGGCGTGTCCAAATATAAGGAACGCCGCAAGGAGACGGAAGGTCGTCTGAAAGACACGCGCGAGCATTTGCAGCGTTTGGGCGATTTGCAGAGCGAGTTGGCGCGTCAGGTGGAAAAGCTGGAAAAACAAGCGGAAACTGCCGAACGCTACAAATCCCTGACCGCGCAGTTGAACCAACAACAGGATTTACTCGATTACGCCCAATGGCAGCAATCGCTTGCCGCCGCCGACAAGGCGACCGCGCAGCATCAGTCTTTGCAGGCGCAGCAGGACGAAACCGCCGCGCAGGTTCAGGCGTTAAACGACGAAGTACACGCCTTGCAGACCGCCGAACAGTCGCAGCAACAGGCGGTGCACGAATTGAGCAACAAACGCGGCGTGTTGCGCGAGCAGATTGCCCGTTTGGAAGAACAAATCCGCCATCAGCAAAACCTGTACCAACGCATCGAACGCGACAAACAGGCGGCGCAGGCGCAGATGCAGCGCATCCATCAGGAGCAGCAGCAAATCCGCGTACAGCTTGAAGAAAACGAGTTGCAGGCCGAAGAAAAGCAAACCGAGTTGGCGGAGTGGGCGATGCAGGTTGCCGAACACGAAGAGCGTCTGCCCGAATTGGAAGAAGCCCAAGCCACGCTTAACGCCGCCTTCCAAACCCAGCAGGACGAGGCAAACCGCATCCGCCGCGAACTGGCGTTGAAGCAGCAGCAGCTTGCCCATGCCGAACAAACCGTTGCCAAGCACGAAGAGCGCAAAGGTCGTCTGAAACAGGAAAACCAAGCCCTGAACCTGCCCGACGAAGCGGAAACCGCCGCCGCGCAGGAAGCCGCCGCCTTGTTGCAAAGCCAGCAAGAGCATTACGAAGAACAAATCATTGCCGCCGAAGAAGCCTTACACGCGGCCCGCGAGGCGTTTCAGACGGCCTCAGACCGCCTCCAAAGCCTGAAGCAGCAACACATTACCTTGCAGGCGCAGCAGCAGGCGTTGTCGCAAATCCTGTCGCAACAGCAGGAAGCCGCCGACTTCTGGCAGGCAACCGACCACGCCGCCGCGCCGCAACTGTGGCAACACATCACCGCGCCCGCCGAGTGGCAGCACGCCCTGTCCGTCATCCTTGCCGAACGCCTGCACGCCCGCGCCGTGCCGCACGGCTTCGTTCCCCCTACGCCTTTGCCGCAGGGACAGGCGGCATGGCTTTCAGACGACCTTTCCGGCGGCATCAAAAAATCCCTGCCCGTACAGGCATTACTGAACCAAATCCAAGCGCAGCCGCCGTTTCAGACGGCATTGCACCACTGGCTCGACGGCGTATTGTGCGCGCCCGATTTGAGCTACGCCCTCGCGCATCAAAGCGATTTGGGCGCACACCAAATCTGGCTCACGCCCGAAGGCCATCAGGTCGATAAAGTCAGCGTCCTGCTCTATGCCAAACCCGCGCAGGAAAGTCTGATTGCCCAAAAAGCCCGTCTCGACGGCATCGCGTCCGAACTGGAAAACCTCGCCCCCGAACTTTCCGCCGCCGAAGCCGCGTTCAAACAGGCGGAGGCCGCCGTGCGCTCGTCCGAAGTGCAGCACAAAAACCTGATGCAGCAACAACAGCAGCACACGCGCCAATACAGTCAAGCGCAGCAACGCGCCGCCGAACTCTTGGCGCGCACCAACCAAGGGCAAATCCGCCGCGAACACATCGCCCGTGAACTGGCGCAGTTGGCGGAAGAGCAGACCGTGTTGCAACATACTTCAGACGGCCTTGCAGACGACATCCTTACCTTGCAAGAGGCCGCCGCCGAACTCGAAGACCAGCAGCAAACTACCGCGTACAGCCGCCAAGAGCAGCAAGGCCGTCTGAAACAGGCGCAGCTTGCCCTGTTGGAAGCAAACCGCCAGTATGGATTGGCCGAAGTTGCCGTTCACAAGCTCAACCAGCAAAAACAAAACTACCGGCAGCAAATCGCCCGACTTGAACAGCAAACCCTCGACTGGCAGGAACGCCAGCAAGAGCTTGCCCTCGCCTATGAAACCGAGTTTCAAAACGACGAGCAGCACATCAAGCTCGACGAGCTGACCGAAGCCGTACACACGCTGGACGAAGAGTACATCGCCGTGCAGGACAAACTCGCGCAGATTCAGGAACAGGGCAGGGAGCAATACGCCCGCGTACAAGCCCTGCAAACCAAGCTGCCGCAGCTTCAGGCCGCCACCCAAACCGCCCTGTTGCAGCAGCAGGAAGCCCTGATCAACGCCAAACGCTACCATCAAAACCTGACCGAACGCGCCGCCGATTTAGACGCGCTCGAAGCGTTGGCGAAAGAATCGCCGAAAGTATTGAACACCAGCATCGGCAGCCTTTCGCAACAAATCGAAGCCCTCGGCGCCGTCAACCTTGCCGCCCTGCAAGAACTCGAAGAAGCGCGCGAACGCGATGGCTACTACCGCAGCCAGAGCGAAGACGTGCAGGCCGCTATCGCGCTTTTGGAAGAAGCCATCGCCCAAATCGACGACAAAACCAAAGAGCGTTTCAAAGAAACCTTCGACGCCGTCAACGGCAAAGTCCAAACCTTCTTCCCGACCCTGTTTGGCGGCGGCGAAGCCACCCTCAAAATGATAGGCGACGACCTCCTGACTGCCGGTGTGTCCATCATGGCGCGTCCGCCCGGCAAGAAAAACAGCACCATCCACCTGCTCTCCGGCGGCGAAAAAGCCCTCACCGCCATGAGCCTCGTGTTCGCCCTGTTCAGCCTCAACCCCGCCCCCTTCTGCCTTCTGGATGAAGTCGACGCTCCGCTGGACGACGCCAATACCTCGCGTTTCTGCAACCTGGTCAAAGAAATGTCGGCGCAAACCCAGTTCCTCTACATCTCCCACAACCGCCTGACCATGGAAATGGCAGAGCAGCTGGTCGGCGTAACCATGCAGGAAAAAGGCGTATCGCGCGTCGTTGCTGTGGACATCAAACAGGCGTTGGAAATGGCGGAGCCGAATTGAGGTAAGAACAAAGGCCGTCTGAAAGAATGAGGAAGAAATCTATAATTTCATCTTCCCATTTTTTCAGACGGCCTTTTTGTATTGGATAAAGCGTTATTCTTTCGACGTATTATCTTTGGCGCGTTGAGGCTGTCCCGAGCGTTGGTTGTTGCCGTTGACGGCATCGCGCCATGCTTTGCGTTCGGCTTCGATTTTGGCGGCTACTTCGTGAACCATGGTTTCTTGTTTTTTGACGGCCGGCTCTTCCGGAGTGTTGTCGGAAAAGTGGAGGCCGTACCACAAGGTGGCGAAAATGCTGCAGACGAAGATAACGGCAATCAGGCCGACGATGGCTTGTTTGCCGGCGAGGGGTTTTTCGGGGGGAGGGACGAGGACATCGAAGCAGTCGGCGCAATCGAGGGCGAAGCAGACATTTTCGGCTTCTTTGCGGCCGCGTCGGCCTTCTGTGATGTTGAAGGAGATGTGCTGCCCTTCGGCCGGAAGGCGAGTAAGGGCGGTGAAGGCGGCAAGGGCAAGAAAGATTTCTTGGCCTGTGTCTTCTATGGTGGCAGCGCCGAAGCCGCGTTTGCTGTTCCAGCGAGTAATCGTTCCGTAATAGCGCATAATATATGTGGGATATTATTGTAGGTAACAATTTTTCCTTTGACTGATTTTAAATCAAAAAGTTTAGTTATTGTCTTAATTTTACACTAGATTTGTCTTATTGGAAGCAGGCAGGCCGTCTGAAGGATTTCAGACGGCCTGTATGGTTTATGCCTACTTATTAAGCACTTTTTGGAAGGTGTCAATCAGGTGTTGCGCAATGGCACGGCTGCCGAATTGTTGCAGGCAATCTTGGCGTAAGCGGACGGGATCGTATTGTGCATGGGTTTCGTAGAGGGTGAGCAATGCTTTGGTCAGTTCCGGTATGTTTTCGATTGGCACCAGCAGGCCGTTGTCGGATGTGACGATGGATTCGGGGCCGCCGCAGCGTGTGGCGATAACGGGCAAACCTTGCGACAGTGCTTCGATATAGACGACGCCGAAGGTCTCGGTACGGCTGGCGAGGACGAATGCGTTGCTGTGGCGCATGAGGTCTAGGGTTTGGTCGGTGGTTAATGCGCCGGTAAAGGTAACGGCGTGATTGATGCCCAAGTCGCTTGCCAGCTGTTTCAGACGGCCTTCTTCTACGCCGCCGCCGCCGATTTTGAGTTTGAGCTGTGGATAAGTTTTGAGTGCTTCGGCAAAAGCAGGCAGGAGCAGGTCGTGGCCTTTGAGGTGGCGCAGATGGGAGACGCTGCAGAAGGTAAAGTCTTGATTGTTTTTTTCGGGGAACTCGAAATCCTGTTCAAAATTGCCGCCCAGCATATTGGGCAGGTATTGCCAGTCTGTACCGGCGTAGGTTTTTTCGAGAATGCGGCAGAAATCACGGCTGACGGCGAACCGTGCCGCGCTGTGGCGCACGGCTTCGTGCATGGACGGCCATTGGTTTTTGCGGACAAGGCCACGTGAAATGGCGCTGCTGTGTTCGGTAATGACGTAGGGAATGCCGTATTTTTTGAAGATGGCGCAGGCCAAAATGGCGGCATAGTTGACGCAATGGGCGTGAATTACGTCGGGTTTGCCGTTGTCGGCGATATAGGCTTCAAAAGCTTTCATGCCTGCATTGACCCAGCGGATGCGGTCGATGTCGACAACCGGGCAGCGCGGGAAGAAATACATGCTGTCGTAGGCGTAAGTGTTGAGTCCGCCTTGCTGATGGCGGCGCAGGCCGTAGAAGCGTGAGAAGATGGTTTTCGGCTGGCTTCTCAAGTAGCGGAACATGGGTACGACCATGCCGATTTTCATGCCTTCGCGTTGCAGAGCTTGGGCTTGGAGGCGGAAAAAGATTCCGTCCACGTCGGTTTCGGAAGAAGGATACCAAGAGGGGATAACGACAATATGCATGATGTGTTTTTTATGGAAGTAGATAACGGCGAGGCCGTCTGAAAAGAAAAGATATCTTTCAGACGGCCTTTTGTATATTTAGTTCAATCAGTTGCCGGCAACCGTCATTTTAGAAACCAAGATGGAGCCGATTTGATTGGATGAACGGCGTAATGCGTCGTCTGCCACGCCGGTGATGTCGCGGTACATATCCTGCAAACGTCCGGCAATGGTGATTTCCTGAACCGGATAGGCAATGACGCCGTTTTCCACCCAAAAACCGGCCGCGCCGCGCGAGTAGTCGCCGGTAATGCCGTTGACGCCTTGTCCCATCAATTCGGTAACCAGCAAACCTGTTCCCATTTCTTTCAACAGGTCGGCCTGCGTGGCGTGGGTGTGGTTCAGATACAGATTGTGCGCACCGCCGGCGTTGCCCGTTGTCTGCATACCGAGTTTTTTCGCGCTGTAACTGCTGAGGAAATAGCCTTCGACGATACCGTCTTTCACCACAAAACGCGGCTGCGTGGACACGCCCTCGGCATCGAAATAAGTGCTGCGGAACGAGCGCAGGATATGCGGTTCTTCGCGAAGGCTGAGAAATTCGGGAAGCACCTGTTTGCCGATACTGTCAATCAGGAAGCTGCTTTGGCGGTAGAGCGCGCCGCCGCTGAGTGCGCCGATAAGGTGGCCGATTAAACCGACTGCGACGGTGGTGTCGAACAGTACGGGATAGCTGCCGGTCGGAACGCTGCGGCTGTTCAGACGGCGTAAAGTCCGTTCGGCTGCAGTTTGGCCGATGAGTTCGGGCGCGTCCATGTCTTCGTGACGGCAGGAAGAATCATACCAATAGTCGCGCTGCATGCCGTGTTCGTCGCTGGCGACCACGCTGCAAGAAATGCTGTGGTGCGTGCTTTGCTGGTGTGCGGCAAAGCCGTGGGTGTTGCCGTAAACATATTGGTAATGGCCGGTATGAACCGATGCGCCTTCGGAATTTTCAATGCGTTTGTCCGTTGACAGAGCGGCCTGTTCGCATTGCTTGGCCAAATCAATGGCGGATTCGGTACTCAAATCCCATTCGTGGTAGCGGTCGAGGTCGCCGATATGGGTTGCCATCAAGGCAGCGTCGGCAAGGCCGGCGCAATCGTCTTCGGCGGTATAGCGTGCAATATCGATGGCGGCTTTGACCGTATCTTGCAGGGCGCGTTCGGAAAAGTCGGCAGTGCTGGCTCGGCCTTTGCGTTGGCCGACATAGACCGTAATGTCTAAAGATTTGTCTTGTTGGAACTCGATTTGTTCGATTTCGCCCAAGCGCACGCTGACGCTTTGACCGAGCGACTCGCTGAAATCGGCTTCGGCCGCGGTGGCGCCGGATTGTTTGGCCAAATCCAGCGTGTGTCCGCACAAGCGCAACAGCTCGTCCGGTGTGTGGTTAAACAGCATAAAAAGGTTTCCTGACAGGGTTTTGCGGCATTTTAACCGTTTCAGACGGCCTCTGCAAAAATCGCACGGAAAGGCCGTCTGAAAACTGATAAAATAGGCAGATTCAGAAAATCAGGGAAACACAATGTTTGAACAAGAAGACGAATGGGTCAGCAAAACCCAAATGAAAAAGCAGATGAACGATTTGCAGGCTTTGGGTATGGAATTGACCAAGCTCTCCAGCGATACGCTGAAAAAAATCGGCTTGGACGAAGAGCTGTTCGAGGCCATCGCCACCTATAAAAAAATCACGTCCAACAGCGCGCTCAAACGCCAAGCACAATTTATCGGCCGCCTGATGCGCGATACCGACCCCGCACCCATCGAAGCCTATTTGGCCAAACTGCGCGGCGACAATACGGCACACAATGCCTTTTTGCAACGCGTCGAGCAGGCGCGTACCCGACTGTTGGCAGACGATGGCGCGATTACCCAATTTATGGCCGATTTTCCGCAAGCCGACGCCGGCAAATTGCGCACCTTGATCCGCAACACTAAAAAAGAGCAGGAACAAAACAAACCGCCTAAAAACTTCCGCGCGCTGTTCCAAGAAATTAAAGCAGTGATGGAGGCCGGTCAATCCGATGCTTCAGAAGAAGGGCAGGATTGGGAAGAATAAACCTCAAGGCCGTCTGAAAACGGATTGCGGTTTTCAGACGGCCTGTATCGTAATACCGAAGGAGGATGACCATGAAATTTCGCTACTCTGTGACCGTCTTGCTGGTTGGTGTATTGACCCTCAATGGTTGTACTACTGATCTTTGGGAAAGAAATAGCCCATTCCAGCAAACCACAACCGAAAAAACCGTCGCTAAAGACAATATTCAAGCATTTGGCGTGGTTGCCCAAGACAATACGCAACTGGAAACAGGCAGCTTGGTCATGATGGGCAAAAAATATTGGTTTGTCGTTAATCCTAAAGATTCGGCCAAGTTGAAGGCAGTTTTGGACGCTAAGCTGAGTAAACGCTTTCAAATGGTTCAGCAAAACCCAAAACAGGTGTATGAGGCTTTGCCGGTTGAATTGAAATCTCCTGAAGCGCAAACTTTCCGCTCGAATTTCTGCCTGCGTTACGATACTCAAAAAGCTGCCGAGATTGCCAAGTTAAAACAGTTGGCGTTCAAGCCGGTCGAACTCGATGGTAAAACTGTTTACACACGGTGTATTTCTACCGAAGGTCATTATTATGCAACGCCGAAAAATGTTGCCGAAGATCGCCGTTTTGACACTGCCGTTCCGGTCAGAATTTATTATGTGGAAACCAAAACAAGCACCGACGTTCGGAAGTTGACGGGGAATATCCTGAAAACGCCATTTACATTGGCTTTGGACGCAGTCGGCGCAGTGATAGCAGGCTCATATGTCGTAGTCAGTGAAATTATCGATGCTTCACGCAAATAATATCCAAGGCCGTCTGAAAACGGATTGCAGGTTTCAGACGGCCTCCTCCTTAAAATAAACGCTTCAAAAATATTAATTTTCTCTCTATTTAAACCCACACACCATGTCCGTCAAAATCCAAACACGTTCCATTAATCCGACTGTTTTCAACGACTTGCTCACTGCCGGTACCGATCCTTTGATTGCGCGGCTGTGTGCTGCGCGTGATGTGCAAAGTCCGGCCGAGTTGGACGACAAGCTTGCAGCTCTTTTGCCGTATCAAACGCTGACAAACTGCGAAGCCGCCGCCGGCCGTTTGGCGGATGCGATTGAGCGTCAGGAAAAAATCCTGATTGTCGCCGACTACGATGCCGACGGCGCGACGGCGTGTTCTGTCGGTATGAGCGGTTTGGCGGCGATGGGGGCGAAAGTGGATTTTCTTGTGCCCAACCGCTTTGAACACGGCTACGGCTTAACGCCCGAGCTGGCTGAAATCGCGGCAGAGCAAGGTGTGGATTTGCTGATTACGGTTGATAACGGTATCGCCAGTATTGCAGGCGTGGCGCGTGCGCAGGAATTGGGTTTGGATGTGATTGTGACCGACCACCATCTGCCTGCCGAGACTGTGCCCGACTGCATCATCGTCAATCCGAACCAAAAAGGCTGTAGTTTTCAAAGCAAAAGCTTAGCGGGCGTGGGTGTGATTTTTTATGTATTGATGGCTTTGCGTGCCGAACTGCGCCGTCGCAATTATTTTTCAGACGGCCTGAAAGAGCCGAATTTGGGCGACCTTTTGGATTTGGTCGCACTCGGCACTGTCGCCGATGTCGTCACTCTGGACCACAACAACCGTATCCTCGTGTCTCAAGGTTTGAAACGGATGCGTTTGGGCAAGATGCGACCCGGCATCCGCGCCTTGTTTGAAGTAGCGCGGCGCGACTGGCGCAAAGCGCAGCCATTTGATATGGGTTTTGCGTTGGGGCCGCGCATCAATGCGGCCGGACGGCTGGACGATATGTCGGTCGGCATTGCCTGTCTGTTGGCGCGAGATGATGCCGAGGCGCAGGAACTGGCGGCGCAGTTAAACAACCTTAATATCGAGCGCCGCGAAATCGAGCAATCCATGCTGCAAGACGCGCTGAACGATTTTCCTGAAACCCTGCCTTCAGGGCAGACGACGTTGGTGGCGTATCGCGACGACTTCCATCAAGGCGTGGTCGGCATCGTTGCCAGCCGCCTCAAAGACCGTTTTTATCGTCCGACCATCGTGTTTGCGCCTGCCGACAATGGCGAAGTGCGCGGTTCGGGACGCTCCATTCCCAATCTGCACCTGCGCGATGCTTTGGATTTGGTGTCCAAACGCCATCCCGATTTGATTTTGAAATTCGGCGGACACGCGATGGCGGCGGGTTTGAGCATACTTGAACATAATATTCCCGCGTTTCAGACGGCCTTTGAAGAAGCCGTGCGCGAGATGGTGTGCGAAGACGATTTGTCGCAAACCTTCATCACCGACGGCAGCCTGCCTGCACGCGACATTACGCTGGAACAGGCGCAAAACCTTGCCAAACACGTTTGGGGGCAGGGCTTCGCGCCACCGAGTTTTACCGATGAATTTCACGTCATCCGCCAGCAGCCGTTGGGTGCGGAAGGCAAACATAAAAAAGTCTGGCTACAAAAAGACGGCTACGAATTTGAAGCCATGTTTTGGCGTTGCAGCGAAGACATTCCCGAATACATCCGCACGGTGTACCGCCCCGTTGCCAACGAATGGCGGAATAATCTCGAATTACAGCTTTATATCGACTACTGGGAAGCCGCGTAAGCAAAGGCCGTCTGAAAAATGAAGAAACAAAAACCTTGGCTCGGCTTTTCATTGGCGCTGCTTGCCACCATGACTTGGGGTTCGCTGCCGGTCATCGCACAGCAGGCCTTAAAAGCCGTCGATGTGCCCACGCTGGTGTGGGTACGCTTTTTAGTGGCTTCGCTGGTGTTGTTTGTGCTGTTGGGTTTGACCGGCAAGCTGCCGAGGCCGTCTGAATTTTCCAAGCAAACCTTATTTTTATTGGTGCTGGGTATTATCGGCATTTCTGCCAACTTTGTTCTCGTTGCCATGGGTTTGCACTATATTTCGCCGACAACCACGCAGGTGTTGTGGCAGCTCTCGCCCTTTACCATGATTTTGGTCGGCGTAGGCGTGTTTAAAGAAGCATTTACGCACTGGCAAAAAATCGGCTTGATGCTTTTGCTGACGGGTTTGGTCATGTTTTTCAACGACAAATTCGGCGAACTTTTCAGCTTGGGCAGCTACGCGGTTGGCGTGATGATGGCGGCTTCGGGCAGCATGATTTGGGTGTGCTACGGTGTGGCGCAAAAACTTTTGTCCAAACATTTCAATTCGCAACAAATTCTGCTCATGATTTATTTTTGCAGCAGCTTTGTTTTCCTGCCGTTTGCCGAACCGTCTCAAATCGCCCATATCGGCAATCCGTTTTTATGGGGCTGCTTTATCTATTGCTGTTTGAACACGCTGATCGGCTACGGTTCATTCGGCGAAGCGCTCAACCATTGGGACGCTTCAAAAGTCAGTATCGTCACCACGCTGATTCCTGTGTTTACCATGATATTTTCCACCATAGGCCATCATCTCGCACCCGATTATTTTGCCGCTTCGGATATGAATATCGTCAGCTATGTGGGTGCCATGGTGGTTGTGACGGGGGCATTGCTGGCTGTGGCCGGAGAGAAAGTGATGGGGCTTTTTTTGAGAAAGATATAAAGCATTTATTGCGAAACAGAATAAAGCAAGGCCGTCTGAAACAGGTTTCAGACGGCCTTTTATTTTCTAAATCAGATTAATGTGAAACGGCGGATTAATAGAAGCCTTCGCGTTCTTCACGGGTGCTGATGTAGATGTTTTTCACTTGGGTGTAGGCGGCGAGCATCATTTTGTGGGTCTCGCGGCCAATACCTGAAGTTTTGTAGCCGCCAAACGGCGCGCCGGCAGGCAGGCGGTTGTAGCAGTTTACCCAAACGCGGCCGGTTTCCAATGCATTGGAAACGCGCAGGCAGCGGTTGATGTCGGTACTCCAAACTGCGCCGCCCAAGCCATATTCGCTGTCGTTGGCCATTTTGATGACTTCTTCTTCGGTTTTAAATTTAATCACGGTAGCAACCGGGCCGAAGATTTCTTCTTGGGCAACGCGGGCTTCGTTGCTGCTGGCTTCAATCAAAGTAGGCTCGACAAATTCGCCTTTGCCCAATTCGCCTTCGATTTTTTTACCGCCGGTAATGATGCGGCAGCCTTCTTGTTCGCCGATTTTGACGTATTTCAAAATGGTCTCGAGTTGACCGGCGTTGACTTGCGAACCCATTTGGGTGTCGTCTTCCCAAGGCAGGCCGACTTTGATTTTTTTGAATTCTTCAGCCAAAGCATTGACGAATTTGTCGTAAATGCCTTCTTGTACAAAAATGCGCGAACCGGCGCAGCACACTTGGCCTTGGTTGAACAAAATACCTTTTTGCGCGCCTTCGAGGGCTTTGTCGAAAGGCATATCGTCGAAGAAGATGTTGGCAGATTTGCCGCCCAATTCCAAAGTGGACGGAATCAGCAATTCGGCGGCGGCGATGCCGACGCGGCGGCCGACTTCGGTTGAACCGGTAAAGGCCAGTTTGTTGAAGCCTTTGTGGTGCAGCATGTATTCGCCGGATTTGGAACCGCGGCCGGTAATCACGTTCAACACGCCTTTAGGCAGCAAGTGGTTGATTTTTTGAGCGAGGGACAACAGGCTCAATGAAGTGCTGGAAGAAGGGTGGATGACGATGGTACAACCTGCGGCCAATGCCGGAGCGATTTTCCATGCGGCCATCAAGAATGGGAAGTTCCAAGGAATGATTTGGCCGACAACGCCGATCGGTTCGCGCAAAACGATGGATAGGTCTTCGGCATCAAGCTGGGTTGCCGTGCCTTCTTCGCCGCGGATCACGCTGGCGAAATAGCGGAAATGGTCGGAAGCCAAAGGCACATCGGCGGCGCGGGTTTCGCGGATGGGTTTGCCGTTGTCCAAGGTTTCTTGCAGGGCAAACAATTCGGCGTTTTCATCAATCACATCGGCGATTTTATTCAAAATGGCCGCGCGTTCGGCAGTCGTGGTTTTACGCCATGTTTTGAACGCTTCTTGCGCAGCGGCCACGGCAGCATCGACATCGGCGTCGGTTGCGTCTGTGAACTTGGCCAATTCATCGCCATTGGCAGGGTTGTAAGAGGATAAAAGTTTGCCTTCGCTACCTTTCGTCCATTCGCCGTTGATTAAAAGGCCGTATTCTTTATCAAACACATTTAAATCTTTTGCCATAATGCTGTCTCCTTAATGAATGGGAAGGCGTGTTTCTGCGCCATAAAAACAGCTTATGCTTTTTTCTTTTTAGGTTCAAGTACTAAAAATGAGAATGTTCTCAAAATTTACGTTTGCAATGTTGTTTCATGTAGCAGGCCGTCTGAAAAATAAAGGATTTAATTGAAATAAAAGTGTATTTGTTAATATATTTAAAGATTTATACGGCTTAAATAGATTTTGTTATGGTATAACATTATAAGTCGTTGTTTTGAAAAAGATTATGGGTTGACGGTTTCGAACATGGGGAGTATTCTCATTTATAGCTAAACAGTTTTTTCGACACCCTAGGAGACTCTCTCATGAAAATGCATGCTGTGGTAGTAAATAAAGATGTAGCAGGTGATGTAGAAGTTGTTGAACGTGAACTGCGTCCGCTGGAATACGGCGAGGCGTTGGTGGAAGTTGAGTATTGCGGCGTGTGCCACACCGACTTGCACGTTGCGGCAGGCGATTACGGCGACAAACCGGGTCGCGTGTTGGGACACGAAGGCATCGGTTTGGTTAAAGAAGTTGCCGACGGTGTGAAAAATCTGAAAGTCGGCGACCGTGTCAGCATCGCATGGCTGTTCCAAAGCTGCGGTTCGTGCGAATACTGCAATACCGGCCGCGAAACCTTGTGCCGCTCTGTATTGAACGCAGGCTATACTGCCGACGGCGGTATGGCGACCCACTGTATCGTGAGTGCCGATTATGCGGTCAAAGTCCCTGAAGGCTTGGATCCTGCGCAAGCTTCGAGCATTACTTGTGCCGGCGTGACCACTTATAAAGCGATTAAAGTTTCCGGCGTTCGTCCGGGTCAATGGATTGCGATTTACGGCGCAGGCGGTTTGGGCAACTTGGCGGTTCAATACGCGAAAAAAGTATTTGGCGCACACGTCGTCGCCATCGACATCAACGATGAAAAACTGGCATTTGCTAAAGAAAGCGGCGCAGATTTGGTCATCAATGCCGCCAAAGAAGATGCGGCTCAAGTCATCCAAGAGAAAACCGGCGGCGCACACGCAGCCGTTGTAACAGCCGTATCTGCAGCAGCCTTCAATTCAGGCGTTAACTGCGTCCGCGCAGGCGGCCGTGTCGTTGCAGTTGGCTTGCCGCCTGAGTCTATGGACTTGTCTATCCCACGTTTGGTATTGGACGGCATCGAAGTGGTCGGCTCTTTGGTCGGTACCCGCAAAGATTTGGAAGAAGCATTCCAATTCGGCGCAGAAGGTTTGGTTGTGCCTAAAGTCGAATTGCGTGCTTTGGATGAAGCGCCTGCCATCTTCCAAGAAATGCGCGAAGGTAAAATTACCGGCCGTATGGTGATTGATATGAATAAAGAGTGCAGCTGCATTCATCACTAATCAAATGATTCCGTGACAAAAAGGCCGTCTGAAACTTTTCAGACGGCCTTTTTTATTGGACTGGATAACTTACAGCGTAAAGCCGCTTTCAAATGCGCGGATTTCTCCGCTGACAGGATCGGTAAACTCTATTCTTTTGGCCAGAAGTTTTAAAGGCTTTTCATAGTCTTCATCACCGGCTGCCAATGGGGTAGGGTAAAGCGCATCGTTCATCAACGGCATGTTCAAACTCATCATATGCACGCGGAGCTGGTGTTTCTTTCCGGTATGCGGCGTGAGGCGGTAGAGGCTGAATGCGCCGCGGTTTTCGATAAGTTCGATGGTCGTGTGGGCGTTTGGTTCGCCTTCCGTTTCCCGCGTGAGGAAGAATTTTTCGCCTCGTTCCATTCGGGATGAAATATGCAGCGGATAGTCCAAATCCGTCCGCGTCGGCGCTACCGCTTCATAAGTTTTTTGTACAGTTTTTTCTTGGAACATGGTCTGATAATCGCGACGCGTGGCAGGGTTGAGCGAAAGCAGCATAACGCCTGCCGTATCTTTGTCCAAGCGATGAATCGGTGTAATGTCTTCAACATTCAAATGCTGCAATTCAGGCTGCAAACGCAGGCGTGTGAGCAAGGTTTCCCGCAAAAACCTGCCGCTGGGGATGACGGGCAGAAAATGCGGTTTGTCCACCACAAGCAAATGCTCGTCAATATGCAAAATCTTTTCTTTAAACGGAATACGCGGCTCGCTCTCACGGCTGGTTTCACGGTAATAAAACATCGTTTTGCCGGGTTCGAACAAGGTATTCTCATCAAACGGCACACCATCCGCGCCTACTACAAAACCGCTGTTCAGCCGCCGCCGCCAGTTTTCTTCGCCGACAAAGGGAAAATGAGCGCATAGAAAATGCAGCAGCGGCAAGCCGTAAAACTGCTTTTCATGCGGCAAAACCAAGTAGCTGGGTTTGACACCGTCTAAAAGGGGGAGAGGATTGGTACGTTTTTTCATGCGGCGGATTGTACTCGGTTTTTAGGATTTTTTCAGACGGCCTTGTTTATATGGAAAATAAACTTCTAATAACGGATATGTATTGATGCAGGTTTTGTGCTTAAATAGATTCTTCAAACGACTAAAGAAACTGGTTTCTTTGGAACTTGCTTTTGTGGCATAAATTAAATAAATGATAAAGAAGCAATATTTGAGAAAAGGAGAATATTATGCAGAGAAAAATCGGCATAATCATCATGTTATCCGCGTTTTCCGTATCCGCTATGGCGGGAGGGGAAGTTCGGCTCGGTAAGAATAAGGCATACGATAATGAGTATGAGCTTGTGGTAGAGCATGAAGGAAATGAAGAAGTTTCACAATTAAATCAAGATGAGTATGTAGCACATCCAATACGCAACGATAGTGGCCTCATGCAGTCAGGAAAAGCTGCTTCAGGCAGACAAGCCGTTTCCCAATACGGAAAACCTAATTTGCCACCTGTACGCTTAAATCCGCATCCTTCACGACCTTGATTTCAAAATTAAAGGGCTGCTCCATTTGTTTGGGCAGCCCTTTTGTTTTGTCGGCTCACTCACATTTTTGTTTGCGCAAAACGAGTTTGTAATCGGTTTTAATGCTAGTTTGATCGCCAATCATCTTAAAATCATCTATCAAACAACGGTTTTCCGTACATTTCAACATGAAATCTGCACCGACCCTATGGCTGTCAAATTGTTTAAATGTTGCCCGGACGGTATGGGGAGAAGTGACTTTGACTTGCAAGGTTTTATGGAAGTTATCAGGATGATCCTGACCAAAGCCCAAGTAGTAATGTATCGGCATGTCACATCCCATCTCCATATCGGGTTGCTTACGGATATTTGTGTCGAATTTATTGAATTGTCGGATGATTTTTTGTAGTTCAGGCGTAGTAACACGATTGTGTTCAGAGCCTAAATCCACTTTAGACAGATAAACCTTTTTGACTAAATCTATTTTCGTTTGATTGTTTGTGGCGTTATTTGCAGCCGTCGCTTGGGAGAATAAGCTGGTGGTTAACAAGCCGATAACAAAAAGAGAGTGCAGTGTTTTCATGATGTGCATAGGGATGGGATGAAAAGAATCCAAGTATAACGGCATTGAATTTATATTGAATATGTTTCTAAGAAATTTAAGTTGAAAAGCAGGGGAGGAATTGAAATCATTGAATGTGATTCTGCAATCTGCTTTACAGGCCGTCTGAATGCGAAAACCAATTTTCAGACGGCCTTTTGATTTGTTCCCAACCTCACAAACCCTTAAAAATCAGCTATAATGCCCAACTATTTGATTTTCGCTTATCCCATATTGAAATGGCACAAAAAATTCAATCTGTAAAAGGTATGAACGACCTTTTACCTGTCGAACAAAAAGATTTTAAACTGACGGCTGCGTTTTGGCAGGCGTTTGAAGATACAGTCGGCCGTTGGACACGCGCTTACGGCTATCAGCAAATCCGTACACCGATTGTCGAGCAAACCGGTTTGTTTGTCCGCTCTATCGGCGAGGAAACCGATGTGGTTGGCAAGGAAATGTACACCTTCTCCGATTCAAACGATTCTTTGAGTTTGAGCTTGCGTCCTGAAGGTACGGCTTCTTGTTTGCGTGCGGTGGTCGAACACAACCTTCTGTACAACAGCCCGCAAAAGCTGTGGTATATGGGGCCGATGTTCCGCCGCGAGCGTCCGCAAAAAGGCCGTTATCGTCAGTTCCACCAGGTCGGTATCGAAGCTTTGGGGTTTGAGGGGCCGGATATTGATGCGGAAATCATCGCGATGTCTGCCGATTTGTGGGAAAAATTGGGTATTCGCGAATACCTGACTTTGGAAATCAACAGCTTGGGCAACCGTGAGGAACGCGCGGCACACCGTGCGGCATTGGTTGAATATCTGACCCGTTATGAAGATAAATTGGACGAAGACAGCAAACGCCGTCTGAAAACCAATCCTTTGCGCGTTTTGGATACGAAAAACCCTGATTTGCAGGAAATCTGCAATGCGGCGCCACGTTTGGTGGATTACTTGGGCGAGGCTTCGCAAAACCACTATGTACGCTTCAAGGCAATGTTGGACGGTTTGGGTATTCAATATATTGAAAATCCGCGCTTGGTACGCGGTTTGGATTACTACAATCAGACGGTTTTTGAGTGGACGACCGACAAACTCGGCGCGCAGGCGACTGTGTGCGGTGGCGGCCGTTACGATGGTTTGATTGAAGAGCTTGGCGGTAAGCCTGCGCCGTCTATCGGCTTTGCGATGGGTATTGAGCGCCTGCTGCTTTTGGTGAGCGAATACGGCTCGTTGGAGGTGAACGCCGCGCCTGATGTCTATGCAATGCACCAAGGCGAAGGTGCGGACTTGCAGGTGATGAAATACGCGCAAGCCTTGCGCGCACAAGGTTTCAATGTAATGCAGCATTCCGGCTATCAGAGCCTGAAGGCGCAAATGAAAAAAGCAGACAACAGTGGCGCACGCTTTGCCCTGATTGTGGCTCAGGATGAGCTGGCAAACGGTACGGTTACCCTGAAAGATATGCAGGGCAAACACGAACAACAAACCGTTGCCACCGCTGATTTGACAGACACTTTACAACAATGGAAGAACGCATAAATGGCAGCCCATTTGGAAGAACAACAAGAGTTAGACAACTTTAAATATTTTTGGAAAAAAACCGGCCGTTGGATCTTTGCCTTGCTGATTGTGGCGGCTTTGGGGTATTTGGGTTACACCATTTACCAAGGCCAAAAAGCTTCAAAAGATCAGGAAGCCGCCGCCGTATTGGCGCAAATGGTGGAAAAGGCGCAGCAAAAAACCGACCAAAAAGCCATCAACGCCGATTTGGCCGAATTGCAAAAAAACTATCCTGATTCCATTTCGACAGCCCAAGCCACTTTGATGGTAGCGGCGACCGAGTTTGATGCCGGCCGTTATGATGTGGCGGAAGGTCATTTGAATTGGGTGTTGAAAAACCAAAATGCACCGCTGGTTCAAGCTTTGGCAGCGCAACGTTTGGGCGTTGTCCTGTTGCAGCAGAAAAAATACGATGCCGCCATCAATGTCCTGAATACTCAGGTTGAGGCTGATTTCGAGCCTTTGATGCTGGAAACCAAAGGCGATGTTTACGTTGCCCAAAATAAAACCAAAGAAGCCGTACAAAGTTACGAAGCTGCTTTGAGCAAAATGCCGCAAACCGCAGTAGGCCGCGAATTGCTGCAAATGAAAATCGACAGCTTGAAATAAGTTTGTTTGAAATCAAGGCCGTCTGAAGTTGCAATGACTTTTCAGACGGCCTACACTTATCCTTATCAACCGTGTTTTTAAAACACCTGCTTGTGTTCCGCTCCCGTTTTTAGGCGGCACTTGACACAGAAAGACTCAATTATGAAACCAACCATCGCGCTTGTCGGCCGCCCCAATGTCGGCAAATCTACTTTATTCAACCGTTTGACGCTCACCAAAGACGCGCTCGTGCATGACTTGCCCGGCCTGACGCGTGACCGCCATTACGGTCATGGCAAAGTCGGCAGCAAACCTTATTTGGTCATCGATACCGGCGGTTTTGAGCCGGTTGTCGATAGCGGCATTTTGCACGAAATGGCAAAACAAACCTTGCAGGCTGTCGATGAAGCCGATGCGGTTGTGTTTTTGGTGGACGGCCGCACCGGTTTGACGCCGCAAGACAAAATCATTGCCGACCGTTTGCGCCAAAGCCCACGCCCCGTTTATTTGGCCGTGAATAAAGGCGAAGGCGGCAATAGGGCCGTACTTGCCGCCGAGTTCTACGAACTTGCCCTGGGCGACCCTTATGTTATTTCAGGTGCGCATGGCGATGGTGTGTATTATCTGATTGAAGATATTTTGGAAACCTTCCCTGAGCCTGAAAAGGAAGAGGAAGAAGCGAAACATCCTGTTTTTGCTGTGATCGGCCGTCCAAATGTCGGTAAATCAACCTTGGTAAACGCCATTCTCGGCGAAGAGCGTGTGATTGCCTTTGATATGGCAGGCACGACGCGCGACAGTATCCATATCGATTTTGAACGCGAAGGCAAGCCGTTTACCATCATCGATACCGCAGGTGTGCGCCGTCGCGGCAAAGTAGATGAAGCAGTGGAAAAGTTCTCCGTTATCAAAGCCATGCAGGCGGTTGAAGCGGCAAACGTTGCTGTTTTGGTATTGGACGCGCAACAAGATATCGCCGACCAAGATGCGACGATTGCAGGTTTTGCTTTGGAAGCAGGCCGTGCCTTGGTGGTGGCGGTCAATAAATGGGACGGCATCAGCGAAGAGCGTCGCGAGCAAGTGAAACGCGATATCAACCGCAAACTGTATTTCCTTGATTTTGCTAAGTTCCACTTTATTTCTGCATTGAAAGAGCGCGGTATAGACGGTTTGTTTGAAAGCATTCAGGCTGCCTACAACGCGGCAATGATTAAGATGCCGACGCCGAAAATCACGCGCGTATTGCAAAGCGCTATCGAGCGCCAACAGCCGCCGCGCGCAGGCTTGGTGCGTCCGAAAATGCGTTATGCCCACCAGGGCGGCATGAATCCGCCGGTGATTGTGGTTCACGGCAATTCGCTGCATGCCATTTCTGACAGCTACACACGTTATCTGACCCAAACGTTCCGCAAAGCCTTCAATCTGCAAGGGACGCCGCTCAGAATTCAATACAATGTTTCGGAAAACCCGTATGAAAATGCGGAAGATAAACCGAAGAAAAAACCGTTGCGCCGTGTCAGCCTGAGCAACCGTATTGAGAAACGCGAAGGCCGCAAGGAAGAGAAAAACCGCTTCAAGAAGAAAACCAAAGTCAGCGTGAAAAAACAATTCAGCAAATAAGCACAAAGGCCGTCTGAACAATTTCAGACGGCCTTTTTATAATAAAAAACAGCTTATTAGAACTTCATGGCATATTTTTGATAGGGTTTGCCGAATTTAAAAAAACATCAAATTTGAATTTGGAATTGTTGTGAATATGGAAATGAAACAGTCGGATTGATGGGAAGTTCCCTTATTGCTGGATTCCTAAACGGTGTGATAGAAAAAAATAGTTGGTAATTTATCCTATTCGGGGCTACAATCCCATCAAACGCTGATTTTGGCGTCTTTACAATCATAATAATGGAGCTCAAGAATATGACAGCTAAAGGACAAATGTTACAAGATCCTTTTTTGAATGCGTTGCGTAAAGAGCACGTTCCGGTTTCAATCTACTTGGTAAACGGCATCAAGCTGCAAGGTCAAGTGGAATCATTCGACCAGTACGTTGTTCTGCTGCGTAATACTTCCGTCACTCAAATGGTTTACAAACACGCTATCTCAACAATCGTTCCTGCACGCGCAGTCAGCCTGCAACACGAAAACAAACAACCTCAAGCCGCTGCCGCAGCTGCTCCGGTTCAAGTTGAGACTGTGCAACAACCTGCCGAATAAATGATGTAACGCATTCCTGTTTTTCAATACCTTACCGCTTTTGCGGTAGGGTATTTTTATTTTCAGACGACCTTTATCATGCTGCTTGAGAACATTCTTCCCTTTGCCCACTCCCTGTTACGACAAGCCTTAAAAGCAGGCGGCCGCGCTTTGGATGCGACGGCCGGAAACGGGCATGATACTTTGCTGTTGGCGCAGTTGGTTGGCGAGACGGGTAGGGTGTGGGCGTTTGATGTGCAATCTAAAGCACTGGCGCAGACTCAAGGCCGTCTGAAAGAAAATAGCGTAGATGGTCGGGTAGCCCTGATACATGACGGTCATGAAAACGTTTTATCTTATATCGACGAGCCTTTAGATGCCGCAGTATTTAATTTCGGTTGGCTGCCGGGTGGCGATAAAAGCTGTACGACTGAGGCAGCAAGCAGCACCCGTGCGCTGGCGGATACTTTGGGTTTGCTGAAAGAGGGCGGCCTTGCTGTGGCGGTATTGTATCCGGGGCATGAAGCCGGCCGAATAGAGGCTGAAGCGATTGTGCAATGGGCGGAAACTTTGCCGCAGGAAGCATTTGCCGTGTTACGCTATGGCTTTGTCAACCGCCGCAATGCGCCTCCCTATCTGCTGGCGATTGAAAAGTTGCGTCAGAAATAGATGTTTGCGGTAAAATAGCTGCTTTGTTTTTCAACCCTCAACATAAGAAACTGCCATGCAATATCTGTTTGTAAAATACAGCCATCAGATTTTCGTTGCCATTACCATCCTGTTGTTCAACATCCGTTTTTTCCTGCTCTGGCGTCATCCTGAGAAGCCGTTGGCTGGCATTTGGAAAGCCATGCCACATTTGAACGACACCATGTTGCTGTTTACCGGCTTGTGGCTGATGAAGATTACCCATTTTTCGCCGTTCAATGCGCCGTGGCTCGGCATGAAAATCCTGCTGTTGCTGGTTTATATTGTGTTGGGCATGATTATGATGCGTTCGCGTCCGCGTTCGCCGAAATTCTATATCATCTACGTTTTGGCCATGTCGTGTGTTGCCACGATTGTTTTCCTTGCCAAAACCAAAACGCTGCCGTTTTAAAAGAGGCCGTCTGAAATGTATCCGCATTTTGCCGTTATCGCTTTGGGCAGCAATCTTGCCAATCCTACCGAACAGGTTCGCGCTGCTTTGGCCGAATTGGACGCGCATCCGCATATCCGGCTCGAAAAGACTTCTTCCTTGTATCTGACTGTGCCGGTCGGCTATGACGATCAGCCTGATTTTGTGAACGCCGTTTGTGCGGTGAAAACTTCATTGGACGGCGTGGCGCTGTTGGCAGAGTTAAACCGCATCGAGGCCGAATTTGGGCGCGAACGTAGCTTCCGTAATGCGCCGCGCACTTTGGATTTGGACATTATCGATTTTGGCGGTATCCGCAGCGATGACCCTCATCTGACCTTGCCGCATCCGCGCGCGCATGAGCGCAGTTTCGTTATGTTGCCGTTGGCGGAAATTCTTCCGGATTTCGAGTTGGGCGAGCATGGCCGTGCAGCTGATTTGGCTCAGGCTTTGGGCGGGAAGGGTATTCGCCTGTTGAAAGAATAAAGGCCGTCTGAAAAACGGACTAAAACAAGAAAGGGCGTGTTGGACACGCCTTTTTTGCTATAAAATATTGTTGGGAAACACATTACAAAGAGTTACTATGAATCCTCGTTATATTGTTGTCGAAGGCGCCATCGGTAGCGGAAAAACCGCTTTGAGCCGCCGCTTGGCAGAGCATTTCAGCGCGTTGCTGTTGTCGGAGAATCCGGATCACAATCCGTTTCTCATGAAGTTTTACAGCAATGTTTCCAATAATGGTTTGGCTGCCGAGCTTTTCTTCCTGACGCGCCGTGCTGAAAGCGTAAATATTATTGAAGACCAATGCGCGCAAGGCGGAATGGTTGTGGCTGATTTTTTGCTGGAAAAAGACCGTATTTTTACGCCCATCGTTTTGAATGATGACGAGCAGCAGCTTTTTGCCGATATGAAGCAACGTATTTTGCCGCAATACGCGGAGCCCGATGTGGTGATTTATCTGCAAACCGCTGTCGAAAACAACCGCAAACGCCTGCAAAAATGTCACGAAGGCATCATCAGCTTGTTTCCCGAAGGCTATTTGGGACGGGTGCATGACGAATACAGTCATTTCTTCCATTTGTATCAAAGCGCGCCTTTGCTGACCGTCAATGCCGATGAGTTGGATTTGGCCGGCAATGACGACCACTTCCAGCTTTTGTTGCGCGCATTGGAAGATTTTCAAGGTACGCGCAGTTATTTGAATTTAAGCGAAAAATGAATGCAGGCTAGATTTAGGCCGTCTGAAAGGAATAATATGTCAAAATATCAATTCACACTCCCATCTTCTTCCGGTAGCGATTTTAACTCCGCCGAACATTTGCCGTTGGTTGTCTATTTTTATCCTAAAGACAGCACGCCCGGCTGTACCACCGAAGGCTTGGATTTCAATGCCCGATTGGAGCAATTCAAAGCAT
The DNA here is from genome assembly GCF_051962875.1 of Neisseria sp. P0007.S010. Lineage (NCBI taxonomy): Bacteria > Pseudomonadati > Pseudomonadota > Betaproteobacteria > Neisseriales > Neisseriaceae > Neisseria > Neisseria sp. P0007.S010. Next base: position 173,110 of record NZ_JBQCUX010000004.1, read on the forward strand.
TGGGCTATACCGTTGTCGGCATTTCGCGCGACGGTGTCAAATCGCATCAGAATTTCTGCGCTAAACAAGGCTTCCAGTTTGAATTGTTGAGCGATAAAGAAGAAACCGTTTGCAAACTGTTTGACGTGATCAAGCTGAAAAAGCTTTACGGCAAAGAATCCCTCGGCATTGAGCGCAGTACGTTTGTACTGGACGAAAACGGCGAAATCGCCCATGAGTGGCGCAAAGTCAAAGTGGCCGGACATGCGCAGGAAGTTTTGGATACAATTTCTCAAGCCTCTTAAATAGGGCTTTGAAAACCCAAGGCCGTCTGAACGGATGTAAAGCCATGCCGTTCAGACGGCCTTTCAATACAGTTTGATGAATATGGACGATTTAATAGACAAGCTGCTTGAATCCCTTTGGTTGCAAGACAGGCTCAGCCACAATACGCTGCAAAGTTACCGCCGTGATTTGGTCAAAGTCGCGGCGCGTTTGGCCGAGGGCGGGCAGGATTGGTTGAGTGCCGATGAATTTGCCCTGTCTGATGCCGTGTATGCGGAGGGGGAAAAAAGTACGTCCCAAGCACGAGCCTTGTCGGCTTGCAAGCGTATGTACGGCTGGTTGGAGGAAACGGGACAAAGAGCAGACAATCCCACCCGTTTTCTCAAGGCACCGAAATCGGAACGCAAACTGCCCACGCTGATTACCGAAGCCCAAATCGACGCGCTGCTGGCTGCACCGGATGTGGAAACGCCGCATGGTCTGCGCGACAAAGCCTTGCTTGAAGTCATGTATGCAACAGGTTTGCGCGTGACTGAAGCCGTTAAATTGACGTTCAGCGATATCGATTTACATCGCGGCAGTATCCGTACCATAGGCAAGGGCGACAAATTGCGTCTGGTTCCGCTGGGGCAGGAAGCGGCATATTGGGTAGAACGCTATTGCAACGAATCGCGTCCGTTGTTGCTGAAAAACAAAATCTGCAACGAAGTGTTTGTCAGCCAGAAACGCAGTGGCATCAGTCGTCAGCTTGCATGGATGATAGTCAAAGAATATGCCGAAGCGGCCGGTATTGCTTCGCTCAGCCCGCACGGTTTGCGCCATGCTTTTGCCACGCATTTGGTCAATCACGGCGTCGATTTGCGCTCAGTCCAGATGATGTTGGGACATTCCGATATCAATACTACGCAGATTTATACCCATGTTGCCAATATCCGTTTGAAAAACATGGTCGATGAACACCATTCCCGTTCATAAATAAAGGCGGCATCTCGAAGAAGCCGCTTTTTGTTATTAAGGCCGTCTGAAAGGTTATCAAACTTCAAAATTATAAAATATCAATCAAAATATAAAATTTCATAGAAAAATTTCAAAGCAAAAGGACTGTGTCAATATTGCAATGCAAACCGTTTTTATTTATATTTACGGTCAAGAATAAATCCTACTCTCAATTACAGAGGGTAACAAAATAATTGGAGCACATTATGTTTGTATGTATCTGCAATGCCATTACTGACCACGACATCAAAGAGACCATCGCCGCCGGTGCAACCACCATGAGTGATTTGCAGGCTCAATTAGGCGTGGCGACTTGTTGCGGTTGTTGCGGCGAATTGGCAGCGTCATTTTTGACTGCAAGCAGTGCCCAAAATACCGTGACTGCCGGTATCAACGTTCAGTCTTAATTTCAGAATACACACAAAGGCCGTCTGAAGGCGTTGTTTCGCGCCTGTTCAGACGGCCTTTGTCATGCCTGTATGGTTTGGAGGCATTTTGCTATACAATGGTCGCTTTTGTCCCTCCGAGAGTAACCGCCATGAAACTGACCTTGATGTTTCGGGAGTATTGCAGCCTGTGCCACAAAATGCGCGAACAATTAAAGCCTTATCAGGAGCAGTTTGGATTTGAGCTGGATATTGTCGATGTTGATGAAGATCCGGTTTTAGAAGAAAAGTACAATGAGCTGGTGCCTGTTTTGTTGGATGGCGATACCGAAATCTGCCATTGGTTTTTGGACGAAGAAAAACTGAAAGCGCATTTGAGCGCATAACAAACCGCTGACCATATTATCTTTCAGACGGCCTTTGGCTGTTTATGCCGTCTGAACATTGATTTTATTATGACTGAAAAACTTTCTCCCGATGCGCTGATTGAAGCGGCGCTGTTGACGCAAGTCGAACCCTTAAACGAAAAAGCCATGCGCGAATTGTGCGTGCCGCCGTTGTCGCAAGACAAGCTGATTGATGTGTTGGCGCAACTGAAGGCCCGCTGGCAGGGCAGGGCTTTGCAACTGGTGCATACCCATGAGGGCTGGCGCTTCCAAATCGCCCAAGCCGCGTTTGAACGACTGGGCAGCCTGCAAGAGCAGCGCGCGCCGCGTTATTCCCGCGCTGTGATGGAAACGCTGGCGATTATTGCCTATCAGCAACCGGTAACGCGTGGCGATATTGAAGGCATACGCGGCGTGGCGGTGTCGCAAAATGTCATGCAAACCTTGCAGGATAGGGGCTGGATTGAAGTCATTGGTCACCGTGATTCTGTCGGTCGTCCGGCTTTGTGGGCGACGACGGCAACATTCTTAAGCGATTTGCGTTTGGAAAGTTTGGAAGAATTGCCGCCGCTGACTGAATTGGGCGAGCTGGTGTTGCCTGATTTGATGGAAACGCCGCCGACAGGCGATGAGGAAGCTGAAGAAGCAGTAGAATCAGGAAGCAGACTGATTAACTGATTTGAATGTAAAGGCCGTCTGAAACAATCGTGTTTCAGACGGCCTTTATGTTAGTTATTCTAGCGTTTTATAGCATTAAATGAACGCTTTATATCATTGAATAAGCCAGCCAGGGTAACAATATGGCGTGGTGCGTTTAGCAGTTTCTTAAAAAATAATTTGTTTAAAATAAATATCTTAGATAAATCATAAGAAAAATCTGATTTAAACTATAAAAAATCTTAGTTATAATCAGCTTATCTAAAGCTATTCCGCATAGGTGCGGGTAATTTACTAAGGAATACTGCAATGCTGTTGGCACTTTCTTTGCGTGATTTTGTCATTGTTGAAAACCTGAATCTTGATTTTCAAAACGGCTTTACCGTATTGACGGGCGAGACCGGCGCAGGCAAATCGATTACTCTGGATGCGATTGGCCTGTTGTTGGGCGATAAGGCCGATTACAGCCAAGTGCGCAGCGGCGCCAAAGAAGCGCAGTTGTCGGCTTTGTTCGACATCAGTGGTTTGCCTGAACTGAAAGCGCAGCTGCAGGAGCAAGGCCTCTTGGAAGAAGATGCCGAAGAGCTCAGCATCCGCCGTATTATCGATGCCAAGGGTAAAAGCCGCAGTTATATCAATAATCAGGCAGCAACATTGGCGCAGCTGAAAGCTATTGGTGAGCAGTTAATCGATATTCACGGCCAAAATGCCCATCATTCGTTGAATCAAGAGTCTGCGCAACGCGAGTTGTTGGATGCGTTTGCCGGCAGCAAAGAGCAGGCAGAAACAGTCAAGCAACTTTATCAAAATTGGGTCAATGCAAAAAAGGCACTGCAAGAAGCGCAAGAGCAGGCAGAAACCATGGCCATCGAACGCGAGCGTTTGGAATGGCAGTTTAATGAATTGAACCAATTGGAGCTCAAACCCAACGAATGGGAAACCTTAAGCCAAAGCCACGACAGCCTGGCGCATTCGGCCGAATTGCTGCAAACCGCCGAGCAGGTGGGCGACAGTATAGACGGAGACAACGGCATCCAACGTCAAATCTACCAATGCCAAAAACTGCTGGGCAATCTGCAAAACATTGAGCCGCGCTTTGCCGAGAGCCTGAATATGTTGGCAAGTATTGAAGCCGAGTTGGGTGAAATCAGTGCCAATATGCGCGATGTGGCCGGTCGCAGCGACATCGATCCTAATGAATTGGCCGCACAAGAAAGCCGTATGGGCGAATTGATGAGCATGGCACGCAAATACCGCATTGAGCCGGAAGAGTTGCCGCAAAAGTTGGCAGAAATCGACGAGCGCCTGCAAAACCTGCACGCGGCTGCCGATTTGGAAGCCTTGGAAAATACAGTCGCACGCAATCTTGCCGAATACCACGAAGCCGCGCATATTCTCTCCGCCATGCGCCATCAGGCAGCCGGCCATTTGGGCGAAGAGACCACCGAGCATATGCAGCATTTGGCCATGAAGGGCGCACGTTTTGACATCGTCTTGTTGCCGTCTTCGCCGACCGCGCATGGTCTGGAGCAGGTGCAATTCCAAGTGGCGGCAAATAAAGGCAATCCGTCCCGTCCTTTGAATAAAGTGGCTTCTGGCGGCGAATTGGCGCGTATCAGCTTGGCTTTGCAAGTGGTTGCCAGCCAATATACGCAAGTGCCGACATTGATTTTTGACGAAGTGGATACCGGTATTGGTGGCGGAGTTGCTGAAATGGTCGGTAAAGCTTTGCGTGCCTTAGGTAAAAAACATCAAGTCCTGGCGGTAACCCATCTTCCTCAAGTCGCCTCTTGCGGTGAAAACCATTGGCAGGTTCGTAAGCATAGCGAAGGCGAACAAACCGTCAGCGAAATCAGCGTCTTGAGCCATTATCAGCGCATTGAGGAAATCGCGCGTATGCTGGGTGGCGAAATCATTACCGATACCACACGCAGCCATGCCGCCGAACTCTTGCATTTGGCAGCCGCCTAAAAGCCTCAAGGCCGTCTGAAAATAGAATTCAGACGGCCTTTTCTATATTCTGCCACCTTTTCAGGCAGGCAGAATACGAGGTATGATTATATCGTCTGTTTACAAGGAAATTTTGATGAAAGTCCTGTTTATCGCCGATCCGATGGCAAGTTTTAAAACCTATAAAGACACTACTTACGCCATGATGCGTGAAATGGCAAAGCGCGGTTGGCAGCTTTTTCATACTTTGAGCGGAGAATTGTCCGTCCGTGAAGGCTTAGTGGTGGCTCAGGCAGCGGCATTTGAGTTTGTCGGCGCGAAGAGTGATGACGATCATGAATGGTTTAAAGCAGAGGCAAAAGTTCAGACGGCCTTAAAAGATTTTGATGCGGTCATTATGCGCACTGATCCGCCGTTTGATATGCAATATCTGTACGCAACCCAGTTTTTGACGTTGGCAGAGCAGCAGGGGGCAAAAGTATTTAACAGCGGGCAGGCAATGCGAGATTTCAATGAGAAATTGGCGATTTTGAACTTCAGCCAGTTTACCGCGCCCACTTTGGTTACCACACGTTCCGCCGATGTCCGTGCCTTTTTGAAAGAACACGGCGACATCATCATCAAACCGTTGGACGGCATGGGCGGTATGGGCATTTTCCGCCTGACCGAATCCGACCCCAATATCGGCAGTATCCTTGAAACCCTGATGCAGCTTGATTCACGCACCATCATGGCACAACGCTATATTCCTGAAATCGTACATGGCGACAAGCGCATTTTGATTATCGGCGGGGAAGTTGTTCCGTATGCTTTGGCGCGTATTCCGCAAAACGGTGAAACGCGCGGCAACTTGGCTGCCGGCGGTCGCGGCGTGGCACAGGAATTGAGCGAGCGCGACCGTGAAATTGCAGAAACCCTTGCGCCTGAATTGAAACGCCGCGGCATCTTGCTTGCCGGTTTGGATGTCATCGGCAGCAACCTGACCGAAGTCAATGTAACCAGCCCGACCGGCTTCCAAGAGATCATGAAGCAAAAAGATTTCGACGTTGCTGCCATGTTCGCAGATGCCGTGGCATCTTGGGTAAAACAATAAATCCAAAGGCCGTCTGAAAATTGACCCGACCGTTTCTTTTCAGACGGCATTCTAATGTTGAGTATATGATGAAACCATCTTCCTATGCTTCTGAGAAAAAAGGCAAAAGCGGCATCAAGCGCATTATCAACGCGTTTGGTTATTCCAAAGACGGACTGGCTGCCGCGTATCGTTATGAAAGCGCATTTCGCCAAGTTTTTTGGTTGAACCTGATTTTAATTGTCTTGGCGTTGTTTCTTGATTTCGGCTCGGTCACCAAAATGGTGCTTGTTGTCGCATCGTTTATTTCATTGATTACCGAATTGTTTAATACCGCCGTCGAGGCAGCCGTTGACCATACTTCTACTGAAAAACACGAGCTGGCCAAGCGTGCCAAAGATGCCGGTTCGGCCGCGCAACTGATGGCTTTGTTCATGTTATTTATTGTTTGGATTGTTGCATTAACTGCTTAGAAATGTGGTAATATGGTAATTCATTAGAATTAGATAGTATTAGTTAATCTATATCAAAGTTTTCAGACGGCCTTCGGTTGTAAGATGAAGGCCGTATATCCCAGCCATTTGGCAAACATAAAGGAGCAAAAGATGAAAAAATTAATGGCAACCCTGATTCTGGCAGGCTTGGCAACTTCCGTATCTGCAGCCGGTATCCATATTGAAGACGGTTGGGCACGTGCCACTGTCGAAGGTATGAAAATGGGTGGCGCATTCATGAAAATCCAAAACGATGAAGCCAAACAAGACTTCTTGGTAGGCGGCAGCAGCCCTGTTGCAGAACGCGTTGAAGTACACACCCATATTAACGACAACGGCGTTATGCGTATGCGCGAAGTTAAAGGTGGCGTGCCTTTGGCTGCAAAAGGTGTAACTGAGCTGAAACCGGGCAGCTACCACGTTATGTTCATGGGTTTGAAAAAACCGCTGAAAGAAGGCGAAAAAGTGCCTGTAACCCTGAAATTCAAAAACGCGAAACCTCAAACTGTCGAGCTGGAAGTGAAAACTGCACCTAAAGCTGACATGCACCACGACCACGGTGCTCAAGGTGGTGCGCATCAGCACTAATTACTTGAATTTGCATATAAAGGCCGTTTGAAAGTCATTGGGCTTTCAGACGGCCTTTTCTGTCGTTAAATCAAAATGTGCTAAAATCACGCTTTAAAAAATGCATTTGAAACCCACATTCCCCTCATGAATACTACCAACACACCAACAAACATCATCGTCGGCCTTTCCGGCGGCGTCGATTCATCCGTTACCGCGGCCTTGCTCAAACAGCAAGGCCATCAAATCAGCGGCGTGTTCATGCAGAACTGGGAAGATGACGACAACGACGAATATTGCAGCATCAAACAAGACTCCTTTGATGCTATTGCTGTTGCCGATATCATCGGAATCGATATCGACATCGTCAATTTTGCCGCGCAATATAAAGACAACGTATTTGCCTATTTCCTCAAAGAATACAGCGCAGGCCGCACGCCAAATCCGGATGTCTTGTGCAATGCCGAAATCAAATTCAAATGCTTTTTGGACTACGCCATAGAGCAGGGAGCCGATACCATTGCCACCGGACACTATGCCCGAAAAGAAGTTCGAAACGGCGTGCATTACCTGCTCAAAGGCTTGGATCAAAACAAAGACCAAAGCTATTTTTTGTACCGCCTCAAGCCTTTCCAACTCGAGCGCGCGATTTTCCCATTGGGCGAGTTGGAGAAACCTGAAGTCCGCCGTCTTGCCGAAGAATTCAAATTACCGACTGCAACCAAAAAAGACAGTACCGGAATTTGCTTTATCGGCGAACGCCCATTCCGCGAATTTCTGCAAAAATACCTGCCGACCAATAATGGCAAAATGGTTACCCCTGAAGGCAAAGTAGTCGGCGAACACGTCGGCTTGATGTTTTACACGCTGGGCCAACGCAAAGGCTTGGGCATCGGCGGCGCAGGCGAGCCGTGGTTTGTTGCGGCCAAGGATTTGACCAAAAACGAACTGATTGTCGTACAAGGCCATGACCATCCTTTGCTTTATACGCAAAGCCTGGTTATGAACGATTTGAGCTTCACATTGCCCGAACGCCCGAAAGAAGGCCGCTATACCTGCAAAACGCGCTACCGTATGGCTGACGCGCCTTGTACGTTGCGTTACTTGGATGATGAAACCATTGAGCTTGTTTTTGATGAGCCGCAATGGGCGGTAACCCCCGGTCAATCCGCCGTGCTGTACGACGGCGATGTGTGCTTGGGCGGCGGCATCATCATGTCCACCGATAAGCCTGTCATCATTACTGCTTAAAACAAGGGCCGTCTGAAAACGAAGCGGCGGATTAAATCAAGCCTTTCAGACGGCCTCCATTCTAAAAACGACTAAAACAAAGACTGAATCAACATGGAAAAACTCTGGCTCAAAAGCTACGAAAAAGGCGTCAATGCCGAAATCGACATCACGCAATACAGCTCTATCAGCGACGTATTCCGTCAAAGCGTCGAAAAATTCGCGGACAAACCGGCTTTTCAAAACATGGGCAAAACGCTGACTTATGCTGAAGTGGGCAAGTTGGCAACGGATTTTGCATCTTATCTGCAAAACGTATTGAAACTGCCGCGCGGTGAGCGTGTGGCGATTATGATGCCGAACGTTTTGCAATATCCGATTGCGCTTTTCGGTATTTTGCAGGCCGGTTTGGTGGCAGTGAATACCAATCCGCTTTATACGCCGCGCGAATTGGAGCATCAGTTGAAAGACAGCGGCGCGACCACGATTGTCGTGTTGGAGAACTTTGCCAATACGTTGGAGCTGGTGTTGCCGCGTACGCAAATCAAACATGTGATTGTCGCATCGGTCGGCGAGATGTTCGGCATGATTAAAGGCGCGTTGATGAACTTCGTCATCCGCAAAGTGAAAAAAATGGTGCCGGAATACCGCATTCCCAATACCGTGACTTTTCAGACGGCCTTGAAGCAAGGTGCGGCAAATACGTTCAAACCTGTCGAATTGACGCGCGATGACACAGCCTTGCTGCAATATACAGGCGGCACGACCGGCTTGGCGAAAGGCGCCGTCCTTAGTCACGGCAATATCTGCGCCAATATGCTTCAGGCGAAAGAATGGATTAAATTCCAACTGAGCGAAGGCGAAGAAACCGTCATCGCCGCGCTGCCGCTTTACCACATCTTTGCCTTGACGGTAAACCTGATGATTTTCGCCAATACCGGTTCTAAAATCATCCTGATTACCAACCCTCGCGATATGAAAGGATTTATCGGTGAATTGAAAAAAGAGCCGATCAGCGTATTCATCGGTGTGAATACCCTGTTTAATGCGATGGTCAACCGTCCGGATTTTGCCGAAGTTGATTTTTCCCGTTTGAAGCTGACTTTGGGCGGCGGTATGGCAACACAAAAAGCCGTGGCGGAAAAATGGAAAAAAATTACCGGTACGCCGATTGTGGAAGCTTATGGTTTGACCGAAGCCAGCCCGGGCGTATGTTGTAATCCTTTGAATATCGAAGCTTACAGCGGTGGTATCGGCCTGCCTGTTTCTTCAACCGAGGTTGAATTGCGCGATGCGGACGGCAAAGAAGTGCCTATCGGACAACCGGGCGAATTGTGGGTACGCGGCCCGCAAGTGATGAAAGGCTATTGGAACCGTCCGGAAGAAACCGCCAAAGCAATCGATGCACGCGGCTTTTTAGAGACCGGCGACATTGCTGTGATGGATGAAAAAGGCTGGTTGAAGCTGGTGGACCGCAAAAAAGATTTGATTGTGGTATCCGGTTTCAATGTGTATCCGAACGAAATCGAAGAAGTGATGGCCGGAAACGACAAAGTCTTGGAAGTCGCCTGTATCGGCGTGAAAAGTGAGAAAACCGGCGAAGCGATTAAGGTCTTCGTCGTACGCAAAGACCCGTCTTTGACCAAGGAAGAACTGATCGATTTCTGCCGCAAAGAACTGACGGCGTATAAAGTGCCGAAAGACATCGAATTCCGCGACGAGTTGCCAAAATCCAACGTTGGCAAAATCCTGCGCCGCGAGCTGCGCTGATATATAGAATCAGTATGATAAGGCCGTCTGAAAACGCTGTTTTCAGACGGCCTGAAGCTTTTGCCGTTTGCCAGAATATGCTGCTTCAAGTTAAAATCACACATTCCAACATGGGTATCACATCATGACTAAATTTATTTTCGTAACCGGCGGCGTTGTATCTTCTTTGGGTAAAGGTATCGCCGCCGCTTCTATTGCTACTATCCTTGAGTCGCGTGGCTTGAACGTGACCATGCTTAAACTCGACCCGTATATCAACGTTGACCCGGGTACCATGAGCCCTTTTCAACACGGCGAAGTATTCGTGACCGATGACGGCGCGGAAACCGACCTTGACCTCGGTCACTACGAGCGTTTCATCAACGCCACCATGACTCGCCGCAACAGCTTCAGTACCGGCCAAGTCTATGAAAACGTTATTGCCAAAGAGCGTCGCGGCGACTATTTGGGCGGTACCGTACAAGTGATTCCGCACATTACCGATGAAATCAAACGCCGTATCCATGAAGGCGCGGCCGGTTATGATGTGGCTATTGTCGAAATCGGCGGTACAGTCGGCGATATCGAATCGTTGCCTTTTTTGGAAGCCATCCGTCAAATGCGCAGCCAGCTCGGCCGCAACAATACATTGTTTGCCCACCTGAGCTATGTTCCTTACATTGCCGCCGCCGGCGAAATCAAAACCAAACCGACCCAGCATACCGTTAAAGAAATGTTGAGCATCGGTTTGCAACCAGACATCCTGATCTGCCGTATGGACAGAGAAATGCCTGCGGACGAGCGCCGTAAGATTGCTTTGTTCTGTAACGTTGAAGAACGCGCCATCGTGGGCAGCTACGATGTGGACAGCATTTACGAATGCCCTGAAATGCTGCACAACCAAGGCATCGACAGCATTATTACCGAGCAGTTGCAGCTGAATGTCAAACAAGCCGATTTGACCGAATGGAAGAAAATCGTTCACGCGATTCGAAATCCGAAACATACCGTCAAAATTGCGATGGTCGGCAAATACGTTGATTTGACCGAGTCCTACAAATCATTGATCGAAGCCCTGAAACACGCCGGTATTCATACTGAAACCGACGTACAAATTACCTTTGTCGACAGCGAAAGCATCGAGAAGGGCAATGGCGACGTTTCCATGCTCAAAGACATGGATGCGATTTTGGTGCCGGGCGGCTTCGGTTCACGCGGCGTAGAAGGCAAAATTGCCGCCGTACGCTATGCGCGTGAAAACAACGTACCATACTTGGGTATCTGCTTGGGTATGCAAATTGCCCTGATCGAATACGCCCGCGATGTTGCAGGCTTGAAGGGTGCGAACTCTACCGAGTTTGACTTGAAATGCGCCGCGCCTGTCGTTGCCCTGATTGACGAATGGCAAACTGCCGACGGCAGCGTAGAAACCCGCGATGAATCTGCCGATTTGGGCGGTACCATGCGTTTGGGTGCGCAAGAAGTTGACCTCAAACCGGGCAGTCTTGCTGCAAAAATCTACGGCAGCGAACATATCCGCGAACGTCATCGCCACCGCTACGAAGTTAACAACAACTATGTGCCTCAGTTGGAAAAAGCCGGTTTGGTCATTGGCGGCGTATCCGCAGGCCGCGAGCGTTTGGTTGAAACCATCGAATTGCCAAATCATCCTTGGTTCTTCGCTTGTCAGTTCCATCCGGAATTTACTTCCAATCCGCGCAAAGGCCATCCTTTGTTCAGCGCGTTTGTGAAAGCCGCGTTGGGTAACAAAAAAGCCTGATTGATGTGATTGAAAAAGCACCCATTTCCGGGTGCTTTTTTTGTTTTCAGACGGCCTTAGAAGTTATTTGTCTTCATTGACTTCGCGCTCGTTCAAAGGTTGTATGGGACGGTTGTTTTCGCCGCCGATAATGTCGCGCATGGCTTTAAACTGCGCCGCATCTGCCTGAACCGGAGTTTTTAAGACAACCCAAGTCACGTTTTCGCTGCAAATAGGAAGGCCGTCTGAAATTTCTTTCAGACGGCCTGTTTTATTTGAAAATGTTGTAAAAAGTCTAAACTCTAATGAATAAAAGTGTCTATCAAGATGAAAGTAGTTGTTTGTAGCGTTGGAAAACATTAATATTGCTAAACGTGTTTTCACGAGATTTTAACTTTGTTTTGGAGAGAATAATGAAAAAATCGATTATCGCTTTGGTTATTGCCGGTTTGCCGCTGGCTGCCTCTGCAGACGTCATTCTGTATGGTCAAATCAAAAGCAGCGTGACCGTCGGTCAAGTAAAAATCAAAGGTGACGCAGGTTCTGAAACCAGCTCTACCGCAACCAGCATCAATGACAATACCTCCCGTATCGGTTTCAAAGGCAGCGAGAACTTGGGCGGCGATTTGAAAGCCATCTGGCAAGTTGAACAAAAAACGGCCATTACCGGCGGTTCCCAAGGTTTTGCCACTCGGGACTCCTTCATCGGCCTGCAAGGTAACTTCGGTAAGATTCGCGCCGGTAAACTCAGCAATATGCTGAACGAAATGGACACCATCGATCCATGGATGTACAAAACCAATGCCGCAGGCTTGGGCATCTTTACCCGTACCGGCAACCGCAACGCCGCTGTACGCTACGACAGCCCGGATTTCGGCGGATTCAAATTCAACGTGTCTTACGCACCGCGCGACAACCGCAATCCTTCAGACAAATACACGCACAGCAAACCGGCCAAAGACCAATACACCGGCGGCGTGAGCTTCTCTAAAAACGGCTTTACCGCCAATGCGGCTTACGGCCACTACAATGGCGCGTACACCGACAAATCAGGCAAAGTCAAAGCGGCGCAAATCGCCAAAGTCGAAACTTATTATGATAAAGACAATCTCTTTGTCGGCGGCGGCGTACACTATGCCAAAGGCCATGAGACAGGCAACGAATATTTAGGTTATTTCACCGATGGTTTTAATGAGTACAAGGGTAGTGACATTACTGTCGATTCAGGCAAATCTGAAGCCGTGAAAGTAGTTGATGCAGCGGTAACTGTCGGCTACAAATTGGGCAATGTCACCCCACGCATTACTTACGCGCACGGCTGGCCTGCCAAGGGCGTGAACAGTGGCGAAAAATTGGTGGATAAATTCGACCAAGTCGTTGTCGGCGGCCAATACACCTTCAGCAAACGCACCGGCGTAGTTGCCCAACTGGCGTATCTGAAAGTCGGCAACAAAACCCGTCTGACTGCAGCCAACAAAGGCGGCGTTGAACAAAAAGCCGCTTCTGTGGGCCTGTATCACAAATTCTAAGTCGTCTTGAAAGATAAGGCCGTCTGAAAAATTTCAGACGGCCTTTTTCTTGATTAAAGCGGTTTATTTGTCGTGGTTGGTCAGCGTTGTACCGTGACGGCCGCCGCGTTCTTTCAAACGTTGTACCAAGCCTTCGACCGTTGTCGGCATGCCGTCGATACAGAATGCCTGATACAGTGCGGTGTGTAGGGCGTCGTTGCGGCTGAACGCATTGCCGATCAGCTTCCAATCGCCTTTACGCGGCTCGATCCAGCGGTGGTTTACTGTGTCGCCGTAAGCGAATACTTTGTAAGACGAACGCTTGTCGTTGCTGTAAGTAAAGGACGTACGGGCGCAATAGAGGCCTTCGACGGAGAGGTTGTCGTAGCCTTTGTCGGAGCGCACGTTCAAGACGTAGCGGATGCTGTTGTCAGGCGCAGGCATGATTTGCAGGCTGCTGAGCAGGATTTTGGGCTGCTTGCCGTAGGTTTCGTTAACGTAGAGGTTGAACCAATCGCCCGATTGGGTATCGGGCAGGGGCGGCAACTCGGCTTTGTGTTCTTTAAATTCGCGTGCGGCAACTTCTTCAGGGCTTTCCTGATAACGCGTGTTGGTCAGCGTATCCTTTTGGCTGAAACCCAAAGCAAATGCTTGAGTCGCGGCAAGGCTGAGAGCGAGAAGGGCAAAACGGCGCATAGACAGCTCCAAAGTGAAAAACGGCTTTATTTTATGGGCTTGCAGGGTGGGGTGCAAGTAAGTGCGGTATAATTGGCGTTAATTCTGATTAATATGACGAGTTTTCATCATGAATACACAAACTCTGGATGTCATCGGTTTGAAATGCCCTCTGCCGATTTTGCGTGCTAAAAAAGCTTTGGCGCAAATGCAGGAGGGCGAAGTGCTGACCGTATTGGCTACCGATGGCGGCGCGCCCGGCGATTTTGAAGCGTTTTGCCGTCAGACCGGACATGTTTTGTTGGAATCGAGCGAGGCCGACGGCGTGTTCAAGCTGGTGTTGAAACACAAATAAAGGCCGTCTGAAATGTCTAAAGCCGTCGCGTTGTCTGCCGCCGTATTGGCTGTTTGCCTAAGTGCATGCAGTAATGAAGGCGTTTCACCGCAGAACGCTGCCGATTATGCCCAAAATGTAACCGACTTGTTCCGCCAAAGCTGCGTGGCCGCAGATGGCGATGCCGCCCTTGCCGGCGAGTTTGCCAATGCCAACAAACTGGTTTTATTGTCGAAAAAAGATATTGCCGATTTACCTGCCGGAATGATGGATTTGGAGGCATTAAGCATTTGGAAGAAAACGGTAAACGGCACGGATTATTATTTGAGCCTGACTGAAGACAGTTGCAGCGTGCGCACGGCTAAAGCCGACGACCATCTGATTTTCAAACAATTTTTGGCTTTGGCAGAAAATCCGCCGCAAGGTTTGAACGCTGAGTTGCGTGCTGATAATTTGGCGGAAACCCCGTTGCCTATGCGTCAGATTTCCTACGCATGGCGCGCGTCCGGCAGTCCGAAAGAAACCTTGTTGACCGTCAAAACAACATCGTCCGAGCATTTTCCGGTACAGGCTGTTTTTTATTTGACCCATCATTCTTACGACAATAAGGCCCCCGTTTTGCCTTAGGCCGGTTGACGATCAAAAAACATCAAATCGATAGAAACCGTTACCGCCGAATAAAGGCTGTCTGAAACATTATCAAACCAAACCACTCGAAAGTAAGCTATGCAAACCCTGACCATCATCCGCCCCGACGATATGCACTTACACCTGCGCGACGGCGACGCGCTCAAAGCCGTTGCCCCGTACACCGCCCGACAAATGGGTCGCGCGGTTATCATGCCCAACCTGAAGCCGCCCGTTGTCAGCATTGCCGATGCCCAAGCATACAAAGCGCGCATTATGGCCGCCCTGTCCGAAGGCAGCACCTTCCAGCCGTTGATGACGCTTTATTTGACCGATAATGCCACTCCCGAACTCGTGCGCGAAGCCAAGGCTGCCGGTATTGTGGCTTTCAAACTCTATCCAGCAGGCGCAACCACCAATTCCGATTCCGGCGTAACCGACTTGTTCAAACTGATTCCCGTGTTGGAAGAAATGGCGAAACAGGGCATTTTGTTCTTGGTTCACGGCGAAGTGACCGATCCTGAAATCGATATTTTCGACCGTGAGGCCGCCTTTATCGAACGCGTGATGAAGCCGGTTTTGGCGCAAGTGCCAAACCTTAAGGTCGTGTTTGAACACATCACTACTGCCGAAGCAGCACGACTGGTATTGGAAGCTGGCGATAATGTGGCCGCGTCCGTGACGCCGCAACACTTGCTGCTCAACCGCAACGACCTTTTGGTTGGCGGCGTGCGCCCTCATCATTTCTGCCTACCTGTACTCAAACGTGAAACCCACCGTCAGGCTTTGGTTGCCGCCGTTACCGGCGATAAGGCGCACAAATTTTTCCTCGGCACGGACTCTGCGCCACATGCCAAAACTGCCAAAGAAAATGCTTGCGGTTGCGCCGGTATGTTCAGCGCGATGACCGCCATCGAGCTTTATGCCGAAGTGTTTGAGAAAGCAGGCGCATTGGACAAACTGGAAGCCTTTGCTTCTAAAAACGGCCCGCGTTTCTACGGTCTGCCTGAAAATTCTGATACCATCACACTGGTCAAACAAACGCAAACCGTACCTGCTAGTGTACCTTACGGCGATGGCGAGCTTGTACCGATGAGGGCTGGCGGCGAGATTGAATGGACGGTGCAATATTAAATTTGCCGTCAATGAGACATAAAAAGAAACAACCTGCTTGAAAGGGCAGGTTGTTTTTTATTGTCGTTCAGACGACCTGTCATGGGGAGAGGAGGCAGACAAGGCCGTCTGAAAACCGGATTAGAGTGTGTGTTTATTCGGTCAACATGGGTTTCAGCGCTTCCCAAGCCTGCGGCAGTTGGGTAAAGCCGTCCGAAGCCATCAAATGGCCGCCTTCGGGAATATGGGTAACAGGGCTTTTGAGCTTGGCCGCCATGTCCAAAGTCAGTTCGGGCGGAACATGGGTGTCGTTGTCGGAAACCAGACAGTGTTTGGGCATGTCGATTTTGCGCAGGATGTCGAAATCGGGCGACGCTGCTTTAATGTAGGCATCGAGTACAGGCAGGGGCGGCAGTGTATCGGCAAAACCGGCGGCAAGCAACAGACCGCCGATTTTTTGCGGCTGTTGGCGGCTGAGGAAGTGAAGGAGGGTAATGCAGCCTAGGCTGTGGCCGACTAGGAAGGTATGGGCATCGGGCTTGCCGATGTGTTGGTCAAGGGTAAACTGCCACGCTGTCGTGCTTGGTTTGTCGGGATTGGGCATGGCGAGGGAGATTGCTTGTGCGCCGGTGCTTTTGACTTGGGCGCAAAGCCAGTCAAACCAGTTGCCGTGCGGGTTGCCTTCAAAGCCATGTACGATATAAACGCGTCGATTCATGTTTTTCCTCCTTCAGACGGCCTGAGACTTTTGTCTAAATCTCTGCCTGTAAGCGTTCATTATACCATGTTTGTTTATGTTTTATTGTTTGTCGCTTGGTAAGGATTTTTGATTAAGCTTTTGTTGTTAAATGATATTTGCAAGAATAATAAAGCAAACAACACGGCAGGGGCGGATGGCTTTGCCGTGTTGTTCGGGTTTGAAATATATAGGGGCCGTCTGAAAAAACGGTTTAGAAATAGCCTTGTTTTTTGCGTTCTTCCATTGCCGCTTCCGATACGCGGTCGTCCATGCGCGTGGCGCTGCGTTCGGAAATGGTTGCGGCGGCGGTTTCGGCAATGATGTCTTCGGGTGTGGCGGCGGTGCTGGCAACAGGGCAGGTGCAGGAAATATCGCCGACGGTGCGGAAACGGACATCACGGATTTGGGCAACTTTGCCTTCGCGCTTCGGCGTCAATGGTGTAACGGGAACGAGCAGGCCGTTTCGTTCGACCACTTCGCGTTTGTGGGTGTAATAAATCGGCGGCAGGGCGAGTTTTTCGCGTGCGATGTATTGCCAGATGTCCAATTCCGTCCAGTTGGAAATCGGGAACACACGCATGTTTTCGCCTTGGAACAGGCGCGTATTGTAGAGCGACCATAACTCAGGACGTTGGTTTTTGGGATCCCATTGGCCGAACTCGTCTCGGAAAGAGAAGATGCGTTCTTTGGCGCGCGCTTTTTCTTCATCGCGGCGTGCGCCACCCATCAGCGCATCAAAGCCTTGTTCTTCGATGGTTTCAACCAGTGTAACGGCTTGGGCGGCGTTGCGTGAATCGGTTTCGCGGCGCAAGACGACGCTGCCTTTGCGGATGGATTCTTCTACGCTGCCGACCACAAGTTGTACGCCGGTACGCGCGACCGTATCGTCGCGGAATTGAATCACTTCGGGGTAGTTGTGGCCGGTATCGACGTGCAGGAGTTTGAACGGCAGCTTCAGCGGACGGCCTTCGATTTGGAAGGCTTTGACGGCAAGCGCCAGCAATACGACGGAGTCTTTGCCGCCGGAAAACAGCAAGGCCGGGTTTTTGGCATTGGCAATCACTTCGCGGATAATGTAGATAGACTCGGCTTCGAGCCAGTCGAGGTGGTGGTTTTGGATGGACATTTTTTCTCTCTTTACAACCTTGGCGACAGTCGATACTTTAGTGAGGCCGTCTGAAAAAGGGAAAGAATGGTTTGTTTGTTGCAAAGATGTTTTTGTTATATTGCAAGGCCGTGTTTTTCAGACGGCCTTTGCGCTTTAACTTATTTTTAACCCGAATTCTCTGACGAAGCATCTATCTTGGCGTACACTTTGGTCTTTTATAAATGAGAATGGTTTATGTATCACGGCGAGAGATTTAATGCGTACAGCCATTTGGCCGGTTTCTTGTTGGCAGTGGCGGCCTTGGTGCTGATGCTGGTGAAAGCGGTGGAATCGGCGGACGGCTATCGGATTGCCGGTGCACTGACTTACGGAGTCTGCCTGCTGCTTCTGTATTTGGGCTCAACCTTATACCACAGTATTCCGCAGCCGAAGGCCAAGGCGATTTTGCAAAAGGTCGATCATTGCATGATTTATCTTTTGATTGCAGGCAGCTATACGCCGTTTACGCTGATTACCCTTCACGGCGGTTGGGGCTGGTCGCTTTTCGGTGTGTCATGGGGGCTGGCTTTGCTGGGCATTGTTCAGGAGCTGACGATTGGGCGCAAGAGCGAGAAGCGGCTGTTGTCGATGGTGATTTATGTGTTGATGGGCTGGCTGATTGTGGTGGCGGTATGGCCGCTGATACAGTCGCTTTCGGCCGGCGGATTATTTTGGCTGGTGTTGGGCGGTGTGTTGTATAGCGCGGGGATTTATTGGTTTATCAACGATACGAAAATCCGCCACGGCCACGGTATCTGGCACTTGTTTGTCTTGGCAGGCAGTTTGACGCAATTTATCAGCATTTATTTTTATGTGTTGTAGTTTCAGACGGCCTGAAATAAAAAACCTCTCAGTTTGGCTGAGAGGTTTTTGTTTGTCGTTAATCTGGGTTTTTGTCGTGGAATTCGTGGAATTCGTAGTTGTAGGTCAACTCTTTGCCGGCTTTGGTTTGCGCCAGATAATCGTCGTAAACCGCACGGATTTCCTTACGCAGCAGGAAGAGGGCGATTAAGTTCGGCAAGACCATAAAGCCGTTGAACATATCGGACATGCTCCAAACCAAATCCACTTTGCCCAAGGTACCCAATACGATGGCCACCAAAACCAGTGCGCGGTAGATGCCCAAGTGTTTGCCGCGGAACAGGAAGCGGATATTGGATTCGCCGAAGTAGTACCAGCCGATGATGGTGGTAAAGGCGAAGAAGGTCAGACAGACGGCGAGCAGTTGCGAACCGAAACCCGGAAAGGCCTTGTTAAAAGCCAGTTGGGTAACCGCAGCGCCGGTTTCGCCGGACAAGTTGGCGTCGGTCAGCAGGATAATCAGCGCGGTTGCCGTGCAGACCATCAGCGTATCGATAAAGATACCGATAAACGCGGCCATACCTTGTTGCACAGGGTGTTTGACGTTGGCAGTCGCATGAGCGTGCGGGGTCGAACCCATACCGGCTTCATTGGAAAACAGGCCGCGTGCCACGCCGAAGCGGACTGCCTCACGCATACCGATACCGGCCGCACCGCCCAATACTGCTTCAGGATTGAAGGCGGCGACAAAGATACTGTGGAACATCGGAATGATGTGGTCGGAGAATTTGAACAAAATAATCACCGCACACAAGATGTAAATCACCGCCATAAACGGCACGACAAATTGCGCGATACCGGCAATGCGGTTGATGCCGCCGATGATGATCAGGCCGGCGAATACCGCCAAAGCAATGCCGACAGCCATAGGGGGAATATCGAAAGCCAAATTCATGGCAGAGGCGATAGAGTTGGATTGGGTCGCGTTACCGATGAAACCCAGAGCGATAATCAAGGCGATGGAGAAAAAGCCGGACAGGAAACGCGCCGCGCCACGGCCGATTTTCGGGGTCAGTCCGTGCGTGATGTAAAACGCAGGGCCGCCGATGTATTTGCCGTGGCTGACCACGCGGTATTTTTGCGCCAAAACAGCTTCTGCGAAAATGGTAGACATGCCCAAAATGGCAGACAACCACATCCAAAAAATGGCACCCGGGCCGCCGGCAGTAATCGCAGTGGCGACACCGGCAACGTTACCGGTACCGATTTGCGCGGAAATCGCCACGGCAAGAGCTTGAAATTGAGACAGGGATTTACCTTCGTGGTCTTTGTCTTTTTTGCTGAACAAGCCGCCGAAAACGGATTTGAAACCCGTCCCCAATTTGGTAATTTGCGGTGCACCCAAGTACAGGGTAAAAAACAGGCCGATACCGATTAAGGCATAAATCAGCAGGTAGTCCCAAAGAACCTGATTGACTGCACCCACCAGAGCAGACAATATTTCTTCCATAATAAAACCTTTAATAAAAACAATAAAAATAAAATGATACGGGTAACTACTCCCACTCATTTTTCGCGTTTGGCAATATCGGCGAGCAGGCCGTTTTGCCATTTGATACCGGTTAAGTTGTTAACAATTTTGACCGATTTTGTCATCATACCGTAAACCTTCGTGAATTAAAATGAAAAA